>JAFQQF010000059.1 GCA_017411385.1 Ruminococcus sp. | reverse complement strand
TAGAAATCGCCTTAACCTTACAGGCAATCTGACAAGGACGCTTGCGATTGATAATTGCAGAGTAAGGGCATACCTTTGCACAAGCACCGCACTCAATACACTTTGATTTATCAATGTGAGCTACATGGTTATGGTCAAAGGAAATGGCACCTTTTTTGCAGACATCCTCGCACCTGTGAGCAAGACATCCTCGGCAGGAATCTGTAACCTCATAACCTGCGGCAGGACATTCGTCACAGGCTATATCAATAACCTCAATGACATTGGGGTTTTCTTTATCGCCGCCCATGGCAATACGCACACGCTCAGAAAGGATAGCTCTTTCCTTGTAAACACAGCAACGCATTGTAGAAGTTTTGCCGGGGACTATTGTTTTAGGAATGTCGAGGACATTCTCAAGCAAGGTATCTGCCCAAGCCTGACGAGCGACCTCACGAAGAACCTTATATTTTAAATGCTGAACCTTTGTGTCAAATTTTCTCATTTGTTACTCCTTAGAAATAACTGACTTTAATCCGCTTGCCCATTTTCTTTAAGCAGGCAGAGAGTTCCTCTACCAAATTCATTTTAATGTTGAAATTTATAGGCAAGTCGGGATTCTGATGAGCAGGGTTAATAGCTCTGCCTACATAAAAATTTATATCTGTCGCTTCTTCAAACAGCAATCGGCTTATAAGAGAAGCACCGTCTTTTTTGAAATTCCAATGCTCATAGTGGATGTTTTCGCCAAGATAATCCTTGGCATACTCAACCACCTTATTTACGGTAATAACACCCTCTGTAACAAGGTCAACTCCTTCAAGAGTTGCTATGGGAGGAATGTCGGAATTTTCGAAATCCAGCGAGGGCTTTAATGGCTTTCTGAGATATTTGCTGGCGATTGAAGAAGTTGTACCGCCGCAAATAATATGCTTACCCTCTTTGGAAAAGAACAAGGACATCATTCTGTCGCAATCATCCCGATTTGAAGGCGGGCCGAAAAGAATGTTCATAGGCTCTCTTTTTCTTACCCTTACAACGCAGGCTGTTGCGTCATCTCCCGGCTCATTACCGTAAAGCCTGTTACACTCATCCACAAGCATTGTAGATAGATTTTTTGCAGTATAACCGGCAGGAGCAAGTGCTTCCAAGAATCCAATAATATCTTCTCTTTTCCATCCGAAATTATAGCCAATGCCGATTCCTGCGTGGGGACATCCGTCGCTCATTGCAGTGAAAATATCATTTTCCTGAAGCTTAATAGCCGACTTATATATTTTTTTGCCGCCTATGCTCATCTCTGTCATAGGATAATCGTAATTCTCATCGTCACGAATAAGAATCACATGAGGATTATCATATTGAATAATCTCAGCAATTTCGTTATTCTTGAGATGGATTATTGTAAATGTAGAGTACGCAACTCCTCTGACAGAGCACACAGGCAAGGTTGCGGCAATTGTGGAAACACACTCTTCAAGAGGAAGCCCTGCCGCCATCATCGTTGAAATAATCTTTGAGGTAAGAGTGGAAAGAATACTTGCCTTTACACCGCTTCCCAGTCCGTCAGCAAGCACAATAACCGTAGAGTTTTCATTTTGCTCTACAATATCAACATGATCTCCGCAAAGCTGTTCGCCAAAGTGGTTAATACTTTTGTATCCGATATCTGCACATAAATCATTCATCAGAAATCGACTCCTTCAGCTTAGATAGTGCGATTTTTGTTTCT
>JAFQQF010000021.1 GCA_017411385.1 Ruminococcus sp. | reverse complement strand
ATGCTAATTTTTCTTCTTTGCTATGATTCTTATTTGTCCCACCTTTTGGCCTTCCCATCTTTTTTCAACTCCTTTTCTTTATTCTAACATAAAAAGTGATGGTAGACACTTTTTTGTGTCTACCATCACTATATCATTTCAGTACTTTTTCGGTACACAGGCTTTTGTTATGGTTCATTAGTTTGTATTGCATTCTGTTTCGTCTACTGTTACTTCGGGTGTTTTGCCAAGAGCTTTGTTAATTGCAGAACAGATGAGGTAGTAGACGGGAATCAGTATGAAGATTACCCAAGTAGGATGCCAGATTCCACAGAAAAGTCCTACGGCACAGTACACAAGAACGGTAAGCACCGGAAAAGCAAAGTGTTGAGCATCTTTTTTGCGGATTGAATCAACAAGAGAATAGTAAAGAGGAACTGTAAGGAAAGAAAGCCAGGATGTAACCCAACCGCCATACATTCCGCTGAATCCCCAGAACAGGAAAATAGCGGTAACGATAACAGGATAGGGTACATACAACAGGGCGTTAATCCAAGGGGTGGTATCACTATGATAACTTGTGTTGCGCGAAGGGTCGTCTACGTGGATTTCGCCTGAGCCGATGTGCACTCGGGTTCCGTCTGTGGCATCTACGTGGATTCCGTTTTTGAAACTTATGTCAACTTTGTCGCCGTTTTCTGCATTGACGTGGATACCGCCTTTGAAACTGACTGAATCCTTGGCTTTGGGTGCGCCCTCTGATGTGTGGGGTGTGTCTTCTTTTGCGGTAGTTGTTTCTTCCTCGGTTTTTACATTGAGAAGTTCGTCTAACGATACGCCGTATACACGTGCGAGTGTAATAAGATTGTCTGTGTCAGGGGACGCTTCGGCGCGTTCCCACTTGGATACTGCCTGACGGCTTACACCGATTTTTTCGGCTAATTCCTCCTGAGAAAGACCTGAACTCTTTCTGTGCTGAAGAAGTCTGTTTGCTGTTTCGATGTTCATAATTACCTCCGAAAACCATTGTTGTTTGTTTTTTGTTGTGGTTTCATTATATCCGCAACCGATAAAAAACACTATACATTCTGGTTTTCATCCTCGCAACTACAGGTTGCGGAGCTTTGAAAAGCTCATAAATACTGGGTTTTAGATATCAAGGCCCTTGGTGGTTTTGAAGAAGTTTTCGAGGTGAGAGAGGATAATCTCACAACCGCCTTCACTGTTGCTTTCAATGTTGAGGGGCATAATGGGGTCGTGAACAGAAAGACGAAGCAGGAACCAGCCGTCGCCGTTTTCTTTGCCAAAGGAAACGCGTACACCCTCGCGATTGTCGGGAGCGATTGCCCAGCCTTCGTTTGCCTCGGCGTATTTGAGAAGCTCAGAGATGACTCTTTCACCGCAAGCACGGAAGTCTTCTTCTAAAATCTTGATACGGATTTCTTTTTCTTCCTTAGCCTCCTTTAAGGTGCTTATAAGGTCAGAGATTGTTTTGCCCTCTTTGCGAAGCTGTGCTGCCTTAATGATGATTTTTGTGCACAGGTAGGCACCGTCATCAAGGAAATAGTTTTCCTTCATTGCGGCGTGGCCTGAGGTTTCGATAGCAAGAGGACAGGGGATGCCTTCTTTGTTAAGCTCAACTGCCTTGTCGATAACGTTTTTGTAGCCACGGCGATAACGGTAGTGCTTGCCGCCTAATGTGTCCTCGATGAACTCTCTCAGTCCGTCAGAGGTGATGGAGTCGGTGACAATTGTGCCGCCCTCACAGCCTTCAAGAGCTATGGCGCTTGCCAGTGCTACGAGGCGGTTACGGTTGATTTCGTTACCCTTGTCGTCTACAACAGCACCGCGGTCAACGTCGGTATCAAAGATAACGCCTAAATCAGCTTGTGCCTCAACTACTGCCTCGGAGATAGCTTTCATAGCTACAGGGGACTCGGGATTGGGCACATGATTGGGGAACATTCCGTCAGGGTCAAGGTAACGGCTTCCGTTAGTGTCTGCACCAAGTCGAGCCAGCACCTTGTCAGCATAGAAACCGCCGACACCGTTGCCGGCATCAACGCAGATTTTGAAGCCTTCAAGGGGCTTATCGTAGTTTTCAGCGTTAACACCTTTTTTGATAATGTCGCAAAGGTGCTCTGCATACTGAGTCATATAGTCAACTTCTTCGATAGTACCGTTCTCGGTAATCGCAGGGAAGTTTTTGTCGGAAGCATTTGTAAGGATAGCGGTAATGTCAGAGCCTTCAAGTCCGCCCAAGCGGGTGAAGAATTTCAGACCGTTTCTGTTGAAGGGGTGATGGCTTGCAGTAATCTGCACAGCTCCGTCACAGCCCAAATCAACTGTGGTCATAAACATTGAGGGGGTAGAGGCAAGGTTACAAAGTATAACCTTAACACCAAAGGAAGAGAGCGTTTTGGTAACAACATCGGCAATTCTTTCACCCGAGATTCTGCTGTCACGACCGACAGATACAGTAAGCTCAGATGCAGTTTTGCCTGTTTTATCCATAAGCCAACGGCAGAAGCCGCCTGTCATATCAGCTACTGCTTCGTTTGTCATATTGAGAGCTTCGCCCTCTACTCCTTCGCTTGCAACACCGCGGATATCGGTACCGCTTTTGAACTGTTTATAAAAGTCATTAAGCATAATAATTCCTCCGTGATTTATAGGTACAAGCCTATTATACATTAAAATAGAGGGCTTCACAACCTAATTTTGCGGTGTTTTTTATGAAAAAAAGGCAAAATCAAAACTTTTGGTGATTTTATTAAAATCTCAAGATGCGATGATAATTTTTCGGTAAAATGTAACCATTCTTAAGAAATAGGAAGGTGTAAGAAAAACTAAGTGTTGTGCAATAAATACAAAAATCACGGCTACAAATAGGTTAATATTTTCTGAGAAATAGCACATTGCACAAGCAAAAATACAATTTATTGTTGACAATCACGAAAAAATGAATATAATGAAGTTGTCAGGTTAAAAGTCCACCTGATTACCGACATACACAATCTCAAATCAGTCGGTATTTTATGAACATGCCAAATGGTAAATGGCAGCACGAAAATTTTATACTTATAAAAGGAGGAAACAGTATGACTACAGTCATCAGTTTGCACAACATCGACGTTGATAAGTTCCTCACCGTGCTTGACACTTGCAAGGGCAATGTATATCTTGTAACCCGTGAGGGAGATCACCTCAACCTTAAAAGCAAGCTTTGTCAGCTCATCGGCTTAACACAGCTGATTGAGGGCGGAAAAATCACCGAAGCTTATATCCTCTGCGACAATCAGGAGGACGAAAGCAAGTTGTTCAGATTCGGTCTGTACGGTGAAGTTGAGTCAAAGACTGCGTAAAAACTTATCAAATTACGATAACTTCGTTTCACGTTGATTTCAAAAACCTTAAAGCAAAGACACCGCTTGGCGTAAGTCAGGCGGTGTTTTTGTTTGCTTGCAATATGGAGGTTAATGTGATATAATCAGCGAGTCGTGCGAGTTGTGTGGTTTTTTAGGGCTACGCACCTCGGCGCTTCTTGTCACGCCTCGTTGTGCTCCGCTACCCTTAAAAAAGTCATCGTACTCCACAAATTTGCCTGCAAGCAAATGCACAGCATTTACTTGGCTTTTGGCAAATTCGATGTCGTACTTGATTTTTTAAGGCTACGCACCTCGGCGCTTCTTGTCACGCCTCGTAGTGCTCCGCTTCTCTTAAAAAAGTCATCGTACTCCACAAATTTGCCTGCAAGCAAATGCACAGCATTTACTTGTTTTTTGGCAAATTCGGTGTCGTACTTGATTTTTTAAGGCTACGCACCTCGGCGCTTCTATGTCAGTTCGCAAAATCCTGACAGAGATTTTTTTATCTCAATCAAAACTACGGAGGAATTTATAATGACCAAGACTAAAAAGTCTGCAACCTTTTATATGGTGCAGGCGGCAATTATTGCGGCCTTGTACGTTGCGGTGAACTATGCTCAGGAGATGATACTGCCCTCATCCTCAATCGGTCCTGTGCAGTTTCGTGTAAGTGAGGTGCTTTGCACCTTGGCAGTATTAACCCCTGCGGCAATCCCCGGACTTACTGTGGGGTGCCTTTTGTCAAACATTGTGGCGGTGGGGGTGCTTCCCCTTGATATGGTGCTGGGCACCGCGGCAACATTTTTGGCTGCAGTGTGTGCATATTATCTCAGAAACCTTAAAATTTTCTCTGTGCCCGTTTTATCTCTTCTTATGCCTGTTGTTTTTAACGCGGTTATTATTGGCTTGGAGCTGGAATTTTTCTATATAGAAGGTGCTTTTACCTTTACAGGCTTTCTCTTGCAGGCATCCTTGGTAGCTCTTGGAGAAGCGGGGGTTTGCCTAGGATTGGGTATTCCTTTTTACATTGCAATGAAAAAGCTTCCTGCTTTTAATAATAAATGATTATACATATAAGAAAAGGCTGTCTTACCGACAATAGTAAGACAGCCTCTTTTTTATTGGTTTTTTGGAATTTTTCAGAGTTACTTATACAGGCTCACCGATTGGAAATTCAATGGGAAGTCCTGCGATGTGCTTCTGAATTGTTGTTGCATCCTTGATATTTACGTTTTCGTCGCCGTTAACATCAGCCAGTGAAACACCGTTTGCTGAAAGCATTGAAAGCATTGCAATGTGCTTCTGAATAGCAGTTGCATCCTTGATGTTGACATCGTTATCACCATTTGCATCGCCAAGGATACCGGTGCTGCTTGTAATTTGATAGTTAACAAGTGAGAGCTCCTCGTCGAGAGTCATAGTGAACTTACGAATACCCCAATTGATTGTTGCGGTGTGTGTGCCGTTGGAGGATGTGACCTCGAAGGGTACCATGTAGGGCTCTGAGCCGTGACCGATTATCTCAGGGACTTTGATGGAATTATTGGCGGCATCGTAGTTTTCGCTGAGAGTAAGGTCGGGCATAAACCCAAATATTTCATAGAATGCGAGTTTAGCATGCTGTGCGTTGAATAAAACCCATTTTTCGTTTCCACCAAGAATGCTTTCTTCTTTCCAGAACAAGTCTTCTGCGTAGCAAGCTATTCTCATCAGAGTGTCGAAGTTTTCAGCGGTAACTTTGCCGTCAAAAGTTTTTAAATCCTCTGCACAGATTGCCAGAGCATGAACGATGTTGTCAAACTTTTCTTGTAAGCTCCACCACAGACAAGAGTCCAGAGTGTTGGAAAGTATTCTATTTTCGCCATCCTTGCGTATAGTGATATAGAATTTTCCGGTGCTTATATATTTGTAAAAATTACCCATATATAAGCCGTCATCAGTTATAATGATACCTCCAACGCTATACAAATCTGCACTTTCTTGTCCTCTGCCGGCTATTTCTATACCCAGAGCTTTCACTGTTTTTTGTGAGTTATCCTCGTATGTGAGTGTGATATAGAGCTGAGCATCTTTTTCGTTGATTGTCACAGACTTTACTTCTTTGTCGTTGTACTTTCCGCTGAGTTCAACCTCGAAGTCCAATAAATAAACATAGTATTTGCTATTTTCATCTATGGGAGATGCAGACCATCGGAAGTTATCGTTGAAACGTTTTACGTAGACAAAGTTGTTGCCGGAAATTGGTGTGTATGTGCCGAGAGTTACATCTTCATAAGTGCCGTCATTGTAGTTAATTCTGAGTACTGCACCCTGAGGATTGACTAATTCTGTTTTGTTGAATACGGTTTTATCGGGCTCTTTTACAACATCAATGCTTGTAATGGGGTTTTCCTGAATTGTGATGGAAACATCACAGGTTTTGCCCATTAAGGTTGCCTGTTCTGTGTAAGTATTACCGGGGGTCCAGAAATTATCATAGGATTGGCTATCGCTGATGTTAATATAATACGTTTCGCCTTTATATTCAACATAGGTGTCTGAACCGCTTAGTGTGGTGCCGTCAGCAAAGGTTACGGTATAATAAACATATTTATCATAGTTATTATAATAGAAATATTCAAAATACTCTTCTGTATCAATGTCTGAGTAATAGTCGTAATATCCGTCTATTCCTTCTGTAAGTGTGAAGGGCTTTATTGCAAAGCTTTTTACAGGAGAGCTTTCAATGGTAACAGGGAAGGTGTCAGAAACACCTAAGAGTGTAACCGTAGCCTCATATGTGTTGCCTGCAGTCCATTGATTTTCGTAGGATTGGTTGTCATAGATATCAATATCATATTCTACACCGTCATATACAAACCAATAACCATTACCATCCTGTGTGGTACCATCGTTAAAGGTTACGGTGTATTCGATGTTATAAAAACCATTATATCGGTAGTACTCAAGGTCATAATCTCCGGTTTCTTCATTGTAGTCGTAGTCCATATAGCCATTTGTGCCTTCAATAAAGCTTATGGGCTTTACCTCTAAGCTCTTAACGGGAGTGTTTTCGATGGTAACAGAGAATGTATCGGATACACCTGAGAGTGTGGCTGTTGCTTCATAGGTATTGCCTGCAGTCCATTGATTTTTGTAGGATTGGTTGTCTTGGATTTCTATCTCATATTCTTCACCATCATATTCAAACCAAGGACCGGAGCAGATTTCTGTGGTTCCATCGTTAAGGGTTACAGTGTATTCAATATCATAAAAGTCGGAGTAGCGATAATATTCAACCCATTCGTCGGTGTCATAGTTATAGTCTTCGTCCAAATATCCTTTTGTACCTTCAATAAAGCTTACAGGCTCTACTTCGATGGATTTAATAGGTGATTTTTCAATTGTAACAGGGAAGGTATCGGATACACCCAAGACGGAGGCTGTAACATAGTAGGTATTGCCTGCAGTCCACTGGTTTTCGTAGGATTGGTCATACTCGATATGGATGTCGTAGTCCATGCCGTCATACTCAAACCAAGTACTGTAGTCATCCATTGTAGTGCCGTCAGTAAAGGTTAAGGTGTACTCAATGTCAGAAAATTCTGTATAGCGATAGTACTCAAGGTCATAATCGCCGGTTTCCTCGTTGTAGTCGGTATCTATGTAGCCGTTGGTACCTTCGATAAAGCTCAAGGGTTTTACATCAATACTCTTCAAGAAAGATTCGCCTGTCCAGTTTACATGTACACCGGATTCTTCGATTAAGTCTGCAACTTCATCTTTGGAAAGACCAAGTGCTTTTGCAATATCATCGATAATCTGCTGGTCAGTTTTACCTGAGTATATTTGTGCATCATCGAGGTTGTAATTTAGGAAATCCAAGAAGAGATGGGATACAGGCTCTAAGGGGCAAGTGCCGATTACGTTGCCCAGAGAGGTGATTTGTAGTACGGGACCGAACTCACTGGGGTCCTGATTGCTCCAAAAAGTTGCCCTTGCACGTTTGGTGAAATCAATTGGGTTTTCATAGTAAGTGTCGTCACAATAGAGCGTGTCGCCTAAGCACTCTGTGGTCAATACTGTGCTGTATGTTTCCATACCTGTGTCAGCGGACATAATCACACAGTAGGTTACACCATCTTCAAGTCCGCCGACTTTTGTGGTGTCGTAGGCATAGAGGTTGCCTTCAACCTGAGTGCACCGCTCTTTCTTTGATTGCCAATAGCCCAGAGATTCTCCGCCATAAATGTAAATATGGCAATAGATATAATTCCAATTTTGCCAATCGGATGGTACCTCAAAGTAAATTGTTTCGGAGTCTGTTGAGTCTGTTGCAGAAACTGAGAGCATACAGCCAGAGGCAACTAACAGCAGACATAGCAATAATGCCAATGATTTTTTTAGCAATTTCATAGTGACACTCCTTCTGTTTAATGTGCTAAAATCAGTATAAACCGCTCAAAAGTATAAGTCAATTAAGCGGAGAGAACTTTGGTTTGTTGCACAAATTTTTATCTTATAGGTTGTAGATAATGACAACAAAAAACCGCTACGGTTTAAAACAGCCGTAGCGGTAGATGTGGTAGTTATACTACCAAAGTGTTAAATTTGGTTAGGAATTATTCGAAGTTGAACTCGTCTTTCCACTTATCCTTGAATATCTCAAAGAGAGTTGAAAGGAGCTCTTCATCTTCGATGCCTTCGAAGGACTCTGTTTCATCGTCGATAGATGTAATCTTGAGAATTACAACCTCGTTGCCGTCTTCCTCGTTTGCGGGAAGGAGATAGAGATACTCAACGCCTTCGTACTCGATTACGTCAAGATACTCAAACTCAACCTCGTTACCAAGGTCGTCTTCAAGAACGATGATGCTTGCCTCTTCCTCTTCGGGAATATTGTTTTTAATCTCGTCTGCCATATTATGACCTCCTTTGTATGATTCTTCTCTTGTACTCTGTGCGGAAATCCCTCTTTAGGCAAGGGGGATTCTGTGGGGGCTATTAGTATTGCTTGCCCCAGTATACCATATGCTTTGCAGGCTTGCCGCAGCATACGCATACGTCGGAGAGGTTTTCCTCTTCAAAGGGGATACAACGGCTCTTTACGCCGCCTGTTTCTTCCTTGATTTTTTCTTCGCATTCTGTGCATCCGCACCACATTGCCTTGATAAATCCGGGAGTTTCCTTAGCTGTTGTGAGGAACTCATCATAGGTGCGTGCTTCAAAGGTTTTAGCCTTCATATTTTCCAGAGCACGATTATACATAGCATCGTGGATAACGTCAAGAAGCTTTGCGATTTCCTCTGCAATGTTATCAAGAGAAACAAAAATCTTCTCTCTTGTGTCGCGACGTACAAGAACACACTGGTTGTTCTCGATATCCTTGGGACCGAGCTCAAGACGAAGGGGAACACCCTGCATCTCGTACTGAGAGAATTTCCAACCGGGGGAGTTGTCAGTTGCATCAAGCTTGACTCTGAACTGCTTTTTGAGTGAGTCTGCAACCTCCTGAGCTTTATCAAGAACGCCTGCTTTGTGCATAGCGATGGGAACGATTGCAACCTGTACGGGAGCAACTCTGGGGGGAAGGATAAGACCGTCATCGTCACCGTGTACCATGATGATGGCACCGATCATACGGGTGGAAACACCCCATGATGTCTGGTGGGGGAAGTGGAGCTTGTTATCTCTGCCCTGATAGGTGATGCCGAAGCTTTCTGCAAAGCCTGTGCCGAAGTAGTGAGTTGTTCCGCCCTGAAGAGCTACGCCGTTATGCATCATAGGCTCGATGGTGTAGGTTGCTTCTGCACCTGCGAACTTCTCCTTCTCGGTCTTTCTGCCAACAACCGCAGGGATAGCCAGAGTTTCACGGTAGAAGTCTTCGTAAACCTTGAGCATCTGAAGTGTTTCTGCCTCTGCTTCTTCCTGAGTTTCGTGCATTGTGTGGCCCTCCTGCCAGAGGAACTCAGAGGTTCTCAGGAAAGGACGGGTTGTCTTTTCCCAACGCACAACAGAACACCACTGGTTGTAGAGCTTGGGTAAATCTCTGTAAGTGTTGATAATCTTTGCGTAGTGCTCGCAGAAAAGAGTTTCTGATGTAGGACGTACGCAAAGACGCTCTGTGAGCTTTTCGCTTCCGCCTACGGTTACCCAAGCACACTCGGGAGCAAAGCCCTCAACGTGGTCCTTTTCCTTCTGCAGAAGGCTCTCGGGAATAAACATAGGCATATATACATTTTCGTGACCTGTTTCTTTGAAGCGTCTGTCAAGGTCACGCTGGATATTTTCCCAGATAGCATAACCGTAGGGACGGATAACCATACAACCCTTAACGCCTGAGTAGTCAACAAGCTCAGCTTTTTTGACTATGTCGGTATACCATTTTGCAAAATCTTCGTCGCGGCTGGTAATAGCCTCGACCATTTTTTTATTGTCTGCCATATTAACACCCCTTCAGGATAATAAACATATAAAGTTATTATACATATAAATGCAGAATTTTTCAAGTGTTTTAGAATTATTCATAAAAACAAAACCGACTGAGAAATATTCTCAGTCGGTGGTTTTGAAAGATTCAGTTAAACTCGTGCAAAATCAAGCGTTTGCTTCGATGTAAGAAACAAGCTCGCCGAGAGTTTTGATGTTCTCGATTTCCTCGTCGGGAATCTCAACCTCGAACTCGTCCTCAATGGACATAAGCAGGTCTACAACGTCAAGAGAGTCTGCACCCAGATCCTCCTGAAGGTCAGTGTCAACTGTGAGAGTGTCCTCTTCAATGTCGAACTGTTCTGCAAGAATTGCCTTTACTTTCTCTAAAACCATGATAAAATGCCTCCTGTGGGAATCTTTGTGCTGTCCTTGGTATTGAATTTGACAGCACGGTTTATGCCAAACAAATATGCAATATATATTTGTTATGCACTATGTTGTGAAATATACTGAGCCGGGTCAGTATTTTAATATTAAGCCTTCTTGGATTTGAAGAGCTTGAATACAAGAGCTGCAAGCACACCGCCTACAAGGGGAGCTGCAATGAACACCCAAACATTTGCAAGTGCATCGCCGCCTGCAAAGAGTGCAGGACCGAAGCTTCTTGCAGGGTTAACGGATGTACCTGTGAAGTGGATGCCGAAGATGTGCACAAGTGTGAGTGTGAAGCCGATTACAAGACCAGCAACGTTAGAAAACTCAGGCTTGGAGGTAACACCCAGAATAACGAATACAAAAACGAAGGTCAGGATAACCTCAACAAGGAGTGAAAGCCAGATGTTGCCTTCATAAAGACCGTTTGCACCATAGCCGCAATCTGTGCCCAGAAGAGCGCCCAGAGTTGCTGCACCTGCAATAGCACCTGCAAACTGTGCAACGATGTATCCGATGAAATCCTTGAAAGAAAGTCTGCCGTCTACGAGCATAGCGATTGAAACAGCGGGGTTGATGTGACATCCTGAAACATTACCCACAGAGTAAGCCATACCCACAATTACAAGTCCGAAAGCCAAGGCTGTCATAATGTAAGCTGTGTCGGGGCTGGTGGTGGAGCAACCCAGAGCTGCGGCTGTACCGCAGGCAAAGAGTACGAGAACAAAGGTGCCGATGAACTCAGCAATGTACTTCTTGATACTTTCCATGTGGAATCAACCTTTCTGATATTAAATTTTTCGGTTAGCTACCTAACACTAAAAACATATTATTGGTAAATGCCGTTAATGTCAATAGTTTTTTGAAAAATAGACAATTTTGTAACTAACTGGAGAGCTTGTGAATTAAATAAGTAAACGGATTTACAGAAAAAAACAGCCACTCAGAGAAGAGTGGCTGTGGTGTTTTGAGGAAGCTTGCGCAGAGGTTTTGAAAAAGTATTTTATAATTTCTCCGCTTTGCACACGCTCGGCACCGCCCTTTAAACAAGGGGAGTTTATAATAATTAAACCTCGGGGAAGAACTTATCGTGGAGGATGCGAACAGCCTTGTCAGCGTACTCCTTGCGGATAAGAACAGAAATTTTGATTTCACTTGTGGAAATCATGTGAATGTTGATGTTTGCATCATAGAGTGCCTCGAACATATCGGTAGCAACACCTGCGTGGCTCTCCATACCGGAGCCTACAATGGAAACCTTTGCAACATTGTCGTTCATAGAGATGCTTACACCATCGTGACGGTTTACAAACTTCTCTGTAAGCAGGTCAACTGCTGCCTGACCGTTGTCCTTGTTAACGGTGAAGGAGATGTCCTTTGTTTTATCTCTGCCGATGGACTGAAGAATGATATCAACATTGATGTTCTTTGCAGAGAGGATAGAGAACAGCTTGAATGCAAGACCGGGCTCGTCGGGAATGTTTGTTACAGAAATGCGGACAATATCTTCATCCTTGGCAACGCCTGAAATAAGTAATTTTTCCATTTTAGTATGCTCCTTTACAATAGTACCTGGTTTGTTGGTAAGGCTTGAAAGAACCTCAAGCTCGATTCCGTATTTTTTAGCAAGCTCAACAGAACGATTGTTGAGAACCTGTGCGCCCAGAGTTGCAAGCTCCAGCATTTCGTCGTAGGAAATCTCGGAAAGCTTCAAAGCTGTAGGAACCTTTCTGGGGTCTGCTGTGTAAACACCCTCAACGTCTGTGAAAATCTGGCACAGGTCTGCGTGCATGGAAGCCGCAATGGCAACTGCACTTGTGTCGGAACCGCCGCGGCCCAGAGTTGTAACGTCATCGTGTTTGTCGATGCCCTGGAAGCCTGCTACAACAACAATGTTCTTCTTGGCGATTTCGTTTCTGATTCTTGTGGGGTCTACCTTCTTGATTCTGGCTGATGTGTGAGAGGAGGAGGTTCTGAAGCCTGCCTGCCAGCCAAGGAGGGAAACAGCGGGACAACCCATGCTCTGGATTGCCATAGCAAGCAGAGAAATAGAAATCTGCTCACCTGCGGCAAGGAGCATATCACGCTCACGCTCGGAAGCGTTGGGGTCAATCTCCTTGTACTTTGCAATGAGGTCGTCTGTTGTGTCACCCTGAGCGGATACAACAACTACTACGTCATTGCCCTTTTTATAGGTTTCGGTTACAATTCTTGCAACGTTGCGGACACGGTCTGCATCTGCAACAGAGGAACCGCCGAATTTCTGTACGATTAAGCTCATTTGTTTCAGTACCTTTCTGTATTATAAATTGCCGATTCTGATAGCGGAAGCTACCTTGATACCTGACTGCTCAAGAGTTTCCACAGCTTCGAGGATTTTGCCGTAGGGCAGTTCCTTTTCTGTTACAAATGCAACCTCTGATTCGGGTGCATCTGCACGCTCAAGACGTGTGATGTCTGTGAAAATTTCCTGTGCTTTATTATATGCGTTTTCAGCATCAGAAGCTTCAAGACGCAGATAAATCTTTGTTAAAGATTCGTTGTGGTCTGCAATGCAGTTTTCGCTTGTGTCTGTCCAGTAGAGATACTTGCGGGCTTTCAGGTGCTTGCAACAGTCAACTGTATCAGCTACAACAGCGGATGCGGTGGGGAGTTTACCTGCACCCTTGCCGTAGAATACTACGTCGCCTGTGCAGTCACCGCGTACCATAATTCCGTTGAACACATCGTTGATGTTTGCAAGCTGGCTTGTGCAGGGAACAAGCATGGGGGCTACCATAATATCCATAAGACCTGTTTCTAAAAGCTTGCATTTGCCAATGAGTTTGATTACACAGCCATAAGCTGCGGCATACTCAACGTCTTCAAGTGTGATTTTTGTGATACCCTCTGTATGTACATTGTCGGGATAGATATGCTTGCCGTATGCAAGAGAAGCAAGAATGCAAATCTTACGGCAGGCATCGTGACCTTCAACGTCGG
Organism: Ruminococcus sp.; assembly: GCA_017411385.1. Taxonomy (GTDB): domain Bacteria; phylum Bacillota; class Clostridia; order Oscillospirales; family Acutalibacteraceae; genus Ruminococcoides. The sequence goes on along the minus strand of JAFQQF010000021.1, from coordinate 24,829 downwards.
CCTCGGGATTACGCTCTGCATAGCCTAAATCCTGAGCAAGCTTGAGAGCATCCTCGAAGTTCATGTTTTCGTTAATCATCTTGGTTAAGATGAAGTTTGTGGTTCCGTTTAAGATACCTGCAATTTCCTGAACCTCATTTGCAACAAGGCACTGGTGAAGAGGACGGAGGATAGGAATACCACCGCCTACACTTGCTTCAAACAGGTAGTTTGCGTTGTTTTCCTTTGCAAGGGAGAGAAGCTCTGCACCGTGGCGTGCAACCAATTCTTTGTTGGAGGTTACCACACTCTTGCCATCTTTCAGGCAACGCTTTGTGAACTCATAGGCAGGGTTAATGCCGCCCATGGTTTCGATTACTACCCGCACCTCTCGGTCTGCGATGATTTCCTCAAAATCCTTTGTGAAGCGGTCACAAAGAGGACTGTCGGGAAAATCTCTTAAATCCAGAATGTGCTTTAAGTAAATTTCTTCACCTAATGATGAGAAAAGTTTCTGTTTATGGGTTGTAAGGATTTCGGCAACGCCCGAGCCTACAACGCCATGTCCCATTAATGCTACTGAAATCATGTTGTATACCCCTTTATATAGCATTGAAATAATATAGCAAATATGTAAAGAGGGTGGGTGAGAGTACACACCCTCTTGTAAATTAAATTGTGTTTCCTTTGAATTGATTATTCAACAGGGTCTGTGGGGGCAGTTGTAACTGCCGTGGGAGCGGTGGGCTCACCAAGGTCGATGGAAACTGTGTTGTCGGTAAGAGGAGCAAAGGTTGCGTTTCCTGTTACGGGAGCTGTGGTTTCTTCCTCTTTACCTGAGATGTTTACACCTGCGTGGGATGTGCATTCGCCCGGCTTGTTGTCGGGTGAGTACCAACCGGAACGGGTATCCTTGCAGATAGATGTGGCAAGCTTGCCTGTGTGAGTGCAGTATTCAAGGTATTCGAGGTCGTCATCAATGTCGAAAGTCTTGTGTTCCTTATCCTCCAGATAACGTGACATAACACTTGAGAAGGTGTTTGTTGATACTGCATATCCGGGAGAAATAATTGTCTGGGGCTGGTCAAAGCCTACCCAAACTGCCAGAGTGCAGTAGGGTGAGCCACCGCAGAACCAGCTGTCGCGGTCATCGTTGGTTGTACCTGTTTTACCTGCAATCTCCCAACCGTAAACTCGTGCGTTGCCTGCAGTTGTATGAGCAGAAAAGTCTATGTTATATTTGAGAAGTCTGTTCATAACAGAGGCAGTTTCTGAGGAATAAGCCTGAATAGGCATATTGTTGCGGTTATCAAGGAGAATTTTATCGTTGCGGTCGGTTACGTAGTAGTAGGTGTAGGGCTTGTAGTAAAGACCGCCGTTGCCGATGTAGCTGTAAGCTGCCGCCATTTCACGGACAGTTGCACCGCCATTCATACCACCCAGAGAAAAAGCAGAGATGTTGAAGGGGTCATTGTCGGCACTTAAGTGTTCAAAGCCAAGGTAGTTGACAGCGTGGTTGTAAGCTACTGATGGACCGCCTATCATATCGAGCGCATTTGCGGCGCAGCAGTTTGATGACCACTCAATTGCATCTACCGTGAACAATCCGTTCTTGTGGTTGTAATCGTACCAGTTGTAAGGACCTTTGTTTCCATCGTCATAAATCCATGAGTCCAGAGGCTGGTCGGAAACTACGGAAGACCAGTGGAGCTGGCCGTTTTCCACAGCCTTTGCATAAGCAACAACAGGCTTGATAGAAGAACCGGGCTGAAGGTCTGACATGGAAGCTCGGTCAAAAACAAGGTTACCGTCTTTCTGGTTTGATGAACCTACGGTGGCAATAATCCTGCCTGAGTAGTCAATCATAGTCATTGCTATTTCAAGGTCAGGGTTGTTTGTTTTATCAATATTAAGTGCTTCTTCTTCAATCATTTTCTGTGCATCAACATCCATTGCACAGTAGATTTTTAAGCCTTCGCTGTAAATTTTGTCAAGAGCGGCACCCTCACTGATGTTGTAAACCTTTGCAAGGTCACGGCTTAAATCAAATACCAGCTCATCGAAATACCAGTTCTGAATGTTGATGGGAGTATCGTCCTCTTCTTCGTCATCGTCAGAGGTGCTGAAGGTCATATTTGCTGATTCGAGCTCAGCTGCCTCATACTCTTCGTCTGTAAGGTAGCCGTATTGGTGCATGGCAAAGAGCACGTCCTCACGGCGGATTTTGTTGTTTTCAGGGTAGATGAGGGGATCCCACTTAGAGGGGTTTTGAGTAATACCTGCAATAGCGGCACACTCTGCAACAGAGCAGTCTGTGATGTCTTTGTCAAAATACATCTGAGCCGCTGCCTGAACACCCTGACATCTGCCGCCGAAGTTTACAACATTCAAGTAAGCTTCGATGATTTCATCCTTGGTGTATTCCTTCTCAACCTTCAAAGCCTTGATGATTTCGCGGATTTTACGGTTGATGCTTACCTCGTCATCCTCTGTGAGGTTTTTGATAAGCTGCTGGGTGATGGTGGAAGCACCGAAGGAGTCGTCGCCGCCGGCAAGGTTGAGCATAGCTTCGCCGGTTCTCAGCCAGTCTACTCCCTTGTGGTCATAGAAACGCTTATCCTCAATGGCAATCTGAGCGTCAATCATAGCCTGAGGAATTTCGTTTAAGTCAACCAAAACACGGTTTTCTGTGCCGTAGAGGGTTTCGTATTCGTAGAACTCGCCTGTTTCGGGGTTCTGAACATAAACGAAGCTGGAAAGATTCAGCATACGGGCATCGAGGTCGATGCCTGAAGGCTGAGCCGAGAGCTCCATAAGATAGAAGAAAATATTGAAGCAGACAATAACACCTGCAATAAAAACCACCAGCATCAGTGTGAGCAGGGTTTTGAGAGCACCTGACAGGATAGCCGAGGCAGTAGGGGAAAGACCCTTTTTCTCTGAATCTGTTTTTGCTTTAAAATTGCTTATGTCTGTTTTACGCACAGCGTCATCCTCCTTTTTTGAGGTTACGGATACGTTCACCGTACTATACATTGTTATACAATACGAGTGATTATAATCATACGATGAATATTATACCACCACTTACTGAAAAATTAAAGTTTTTTTATTATGTAATAAATATTTTCTTATAATATGTCAGTATGCAATATGAATATCTCGGGTTTTTTGTGAAAAAATAACTGCGAAGGTGTGTTAATTATGAATTATAAGAATATTAATATTAAAAAAGTGTTTTACATTACCTGTGTAATTGTAGTTTCCTGTGTTATGGCTTCAGCTGTAATTGCCCCCATTACAACAGAAAGCAATAAGCCCGTTGATGGGAATGTGCAGGAAATTCAGACAGAGGGGCGCACCTATGTGCTTACATCTCAAGAAGACAGACTGGTGGCTTTTGTAAAAGGGGCGGACAAGCCATACATCGAAACAACCTTGGCAGTAAGCTCATTACCATATGATGTTCAGGCAAAGCTGAAGGCAGGTATTGAATTTGATTCGGAGCAAAAGCTCAGAGCTGCAATAAACGAGTATTGCAGCTGAGTTTTTGCAAAATTTGCATATTATATATTTTTGACTCCTTCATATAATAACCTTGCGACGAAAAACAGTAGTCGCAAGAACAGATTTGAATCAAACTTTTCAGAAAAGGAGTAAGTAAATATGTCTAAGAACAACATTGTAGTTCCTGAGGCAAAGGACGCTCTTGAGCGCTTCAAGATGGAAGCTGCTGCAGAAGTCGGCGTTAACCTCAAGCAGGGCTATAACGGTGACCTGACATCTCGTCAGGCAGGCTCAGTAGGCGGACAGATGGTCAAGAAAATGATTGAGTCCTACGAAAGAGGCTTAAAGTAAGCTTTTGTTAAGAATAGGTTCAAAAAGAACTGAACCGCACAGGATTGAAAATACAATATAATGTCCTGATAAAAAAGACCGCCGACAGCTTTTTGCTATCGGCGGTTGTGATTTGTTGAAATGTTTTTAAGGAGTTATCAGTAGCCCTTTACTGCGTCTAGGGATTCGTCGTTTTCAATCCATTCCTCTACGTACAGAGCTGTGAATTTTTCTTTTGTGTTGCGGATTACAACACGGGCAATGCCTGCGTTGATAATCATACGCTTGCACATTGCACAGGCGCTGGCGTTTTCAACGTATTCGCCTGTGGTAGCATCCTTGCCCACAAGGTAGAGGGTAGCACCTATCATACGCTCACGGGATGCGTGGATGATGGCATTCTGCTCAGCATGAACACTGCGGCAAAGCTCGTATCTTTCGCCGCGGGGAACATTGTTTTTTTCACGCACGCAATGACCTAAATCAATGCAGTTTTTTCTTCCTCTCGGAGCACCTACGTAGCCGGTGGATACAATCTGGTCGTTGTTAACGATAATTGCACCGAAGTTGCGTCGAAGGCAGGTGCCTCTTTCCAGAACGGTTTCTGCAATATCCAGATAGTAGTTTTCCTTATCTATACGATACATAGTACAAGACCTCCTCTGTTAAGATTTTTCCGTATCATAATTCCACTTCTATAATGATATATTTAACTTAGGATGTCAAGGAAAATTTTTTGTAAGCTGTGCTAATCAGCCTTTTGTTATTGCATCAAGACAGGCTTTGCAGATGTGCTTGCCCAGATGCTCTGTCAGGTTTTCGTCACTTTGACAGAAAGCACAGCAGGAGGAGTATTTGCGGATAACGAGGCTTTCGTCTTGAGTGAACATCTCAAGGCAGGCGCCTTTGTCAAAATCCAGTGAACGCCTGAGTCTTACGGGGATAACAATTCTTCCCAGTTCATCTACTCTTACAATGTAACCTGCAGCTTTCATATTTTAATTCCACCCTTTGAATTTAATTCACATATATTCTACCAAAAGTTACCATATAAGTCAATAACTCACCTAATAATTCAATGGGTGTTTTTTATCGACAAATTGTGACAGGAGGCAACAAAAATGATGAATTATATATGGGCCGGAATGATATTCCTGAGCCTTGTGTTTTCGCTTTTTACAGGTAACACACAGGAGGTTTCACAGAGCCTTATTTCGGGTGCAGGTGAGGCGGTGGAGCTTCTTTTGTCAATACTGGGGGTTTTGTGTTTCTGGTCGGGGATTATGGAGATTGCAAAACGGGCAAAAATCACGGATATGCTTGCAAAGATTTTTGCACCTGTACTGTCGCCCTTGTTTCCTTGTGTGGATAAAAGCTCCGAGGCTATGCATTGCATAAGCCTTAATATAAGTGCAAATCTTTTAGGACTTGGCAACGCGGCAACCCCCTTTGGGTTACAGGCTATGAAGGAGCTGCAAAAGCTTAACCCCATAAGGGACAGAGCCTCAGATTCGCAGGTTGTATTTGTTGTGATGAACACAGCCTCTTTACAGCTTTTGCCCACAACCCTGTGTGCGTACAGGGCAAGCTTTGGGAGTGAAAAACCTTTTGAGGTTATTCCCTGTGTGTGGCTTAGTTCAGCGGTAGCTTTGCTTGTGGGAATTACAGTTGCAAAAGTTTTATGTACGGATGAAAGAAAAAAGGGGTGATTTGCGGTGGACATAGCAGTGCCTTTGATAGTGGTGCTTTTTATAGGTGTGGGTATAGTCAGAAAAGTGGGGGTGTTTGATGCCTTTTTGCAGGGTGCAAAAGAAGGTTTGCACACAGCGTATCTTATAGCACCGACTTTGGTGGGGCTTATAACTGCGGTTTCTATGCTCAAAGCAAGCGGTGCCATAGATATGCTCACAGAGCTTATAAGTCCTGTGGCACAGAGAATGGGATTTCCTGCTGAGATTGTGCCTGTGGCTTTGCTCAGACCTATATCCGGAGGAGGCTCCACCGCCCTGCTGGTGGATATTCTGGAAAGACTGGGACCTGACAGCTTTGCAGGGCGGATTGTATCGGTAATGGCAGGTTCTACAGAAACCACCTTTTATGCTATAGCCGTGTATTACGGTAGTGTGGGGATTAAGAAATCACGCCACACCCTGCTTGCAGGCTTGTGTGCAGATTTTACAGCTGTGGTTTTCTCTGTGCTGACGGTGAGATTGTTTATGGATTGAAAGGGATTATCTCAATCTCAGCACCTTGTTTATGAAGGCTTTGCCGTTGAAGGGAATGAGGGGATAGAGGTAGCTTTTTCCCGATACGGTTTTGTTGGTTACAAGGAGTATGGCGGTGATTATAAGTCCTGCCAAGAACCCCCATACATTGAAAAGAGAAGTGAGTATCAGAAGTAGTATTCGGATGAATTTTACACAGTAGCCCAGCTCGTAGTTAGGCTGAGTAAAGCCTGCCAGCGTAGCAAATGCCATATAGAGGATTGCCTGAGTGGAAAACCAGCCTACGTCAACAGAGAATTCCGACAAAGCAATAGCGCCGATGATACCCATAGTACCTGAAAGAGTTGCGGGGGTATTCAAAGCGGCAAGCCGCAGACCGTCTATGGCAAGTTCCAAGATTATTAACTGCCAGAAGACGGAGATATTGTATTCTTGCTCAACTACTATGAATTGCAGACTTTGCGGTATGACGGCAGGGTTTTCCTGTGCAAGGAGCCACACAGGGGTAATGAACACCGAGCAAAGCAGGATGAGAAATCTTGCAAGGCGCAGGTACGAGCCTGTGAAGGGCGGAAAGTAGTAGTCATCGGCTTCCTCTGTAACATCGAAGATAGAGGTGGGCAGTATGAGTGCTGAGGGGGAATTGTCCACAAGTATGATAATATTGCCTTTTATGGCATTGGCGGCGGCAGAATCGGGACGCTCCGTGTACTTGATTTTCGGGAAGGGGTTGTACCATTTTCGCGGATAAATTGCCTCCACAAGGCTTTGCTGATTCATTGCAAGAGAGTCAACCTTGATGTTTTCAATCCGCTGTGTTATGGATTTGAGAAGCTTGTGGTCCACCTTGTTTTCCATATAGCAGAGCACTACATCTGCTTTTGAGGTGCGGCTGACGGAGAATGGCTTTACCGTGAAGTTTGCATCTCTTATTCTTCTTCGCATCAGAGCGATGTTGCTGATGATGGTTTCCACAAAGCCGTCCTTACTGCCTCGCATAACCTTGTCGGTGTCGGGTTCGCTGGTTTGTCGCTGAGGGTAGGTGCGGGTATCCATCATTACAGCACAGTCAAAGCCGTCTACAAACAATGCACTTATACCGCTTAAAATGTTCTGGGAAATAACATTTATGTCTTTTTCTGTGTTGACCTCGATGTAGGGCACACAGCTTTTTGTGAAGGTGTCTGCATCCTGCATTACGTTCTCGTCTTTGAGTCCGTAAAAGAAAGTCATAATCTTGCCCATAACCGTGTCCTTTACAAGACCGTCTATGGAGTAGATGCGTGCTTCGCGGTTGTTGATTACAATGTCACGCCTTATGATGTCAAAGCTTTCATTTGCGCGTAAAACTTTGTCCATAAGCTCTTTGTTTTCTGCTAAGTTTGTTGTAAGCATATTTTCACCCTGTGGTAGTTTGTGAGCAAAAAGGCAGAATATGTATTTTACAAGCAGAAGAAAAATAAACAGAATAAAGTTTTAAAATTTTTTGAAAAGTTGCATGAATATATGCAACTTTTTTTGTTTTTTGAGGGAAAAGTGAGAGCACTACGAACAAACGAGGAGGTTTAAGATGAAATTAAAAGGGCTTACCAAAAGAGAAAAGGAATTTTGCAGGCAGTATTCTGAGTGCGGTAATTCCAGATTGGCGGCAGAAGCCGCCGGCTTTAAAAACGACAGTCTGAAAAAAGGTAATGAGCTTTTATCAAGAGAGGATATAGCTTCGGAGATAGCAAGAATCTGTTTGCTGAAAAAGCAGACTGCCGCTTCTCTTGCCTGCACAGGCTACGCAAGGCTTGCTTTTGGGAGCATTGCTGATGCGGTTTCTCTTTTATATATGGAGAACCCGAGTGCAAAGGAGCTGGAGCAGATGAATTTATTTTCTGTAGCAGAAATAAAACGTCCCAAGGACGGCTCTATGGAGATTAAATTTTTTGACCGCTTCAAGGCTCTTGAGAAGCTTTGCGAGGACAGCTTTGAGGAGAAAGGGGCATCTCCTGTTATTGAAGCTCTTTGTGCAGGAGCTGCGGCACTAAAAGACTGCGGGGTAACGGCGGATGAAGCTTAAACCTTTCTCAAAAAAACAGATGCTTTTGCTCACTTGGTGGTGTGGAAACTCAAAGTTTAAAGATTGTGATGCGATTATATGCGACGGTGCAGTAAGGTCGGGAAAAACCTTTTGTATGGCGGTGTCATTCATCGTCTGGGCTTTCTCCCGATTTTCGGATGCATCCTTTGCCATATGCTCCAAAACAATACGTTCTGTCAGACGAAATGTGACTGTTCCCATATTACCATTACTCAGAGAAATGGGGTTTTCGGTCAAAGAGAACATCTCGTCCAATTACCTGCAAATTGCCTACGAGGGGAAGGAAAACAGATTTTACCTTTTCGGAGGCAAGGACGAGTCCTCTCAATCGCTTATTCAGGGAATGACTCTTTCGGGGGTTTTGCTTGATGAGGTGGCACTGATGCCCCGTTCCTTTGTGGAGCAGGCTTTGGCACGTTGTTCGGTAGGTGGCTCTAAGTTCTGGTTTAATTGTAACCCTGAGCATCCTGCTCACTGGTTTTACAGAGAGTGGGTGAAGAAGGCAAAAGAGAAAAACGCTTTGTATGTTCACTTCCTTATGGACGACAACCCTTCCCTTTCGGATGAAATCCGCAAAAGGTACGAGGGGATGTATTCGGGAAGCTTTTACCGAAGGTTTGTAAAGGGTGAATGGACAGCGGTTTCGGGTGCGGTGTACCCCTTTATGGACAAAGAGGGTGCTTTTTGTGAAGTACCCGATTTTCCCTTTGAGGATTATGCTGTGTCCTGTGATTACGGCACGGTGAATCCTGCCTCCTTCGGACTCTGGGGGCTTAAATCAGGGGTGTGGTACAGAATTGACGAGTATTACTATGACTCAAAAAAAGAGGGGCTGCAAAGGACAGATGAGGAGCACTACTCTGCTCTGTGTGTCCTTTGCGGTGAACACCCTGTAAGGTGTGTTACCGTTGACCCCTCTGCGGCAAGCTTCATTCAGGTGATAAAACGGCACGGCAGGTTTTCTGTTGTGCCTGCGAAAAACTCTGTGACTGATGGTATACGCAGTGTGTCTACGGCACTTAAATCAGGCAGAATTAAAATCTGCAGAAACTGTGTTGATGCTAAAAGAGAATTCTCGCTTTATCGCTGGGATGAAAAAGAGGGAGTGGAGTCGCCTGTCAAGGAGTACGATCACGCCATGGACGATATAAGATATTTCGTCACAACAATTTTAGAAGACAGCGGTGAGGATTTCTTTGCCTTTGCCGCTGACAGGAGGAAAAGCTGTGAAGTTATTTTCTAAGAAAAACAAGACACAGCCTGCACCTGTGCAGACAGCAGATAAACGTAATGTATATGCCCACCCTTTCACAGCATTTGACAGATATTCTCCCTGCTGTGAAGCGGAGCTTGAGCTTTATTCTTCTCTGAGAGAAGCAATTCCCTTGATTGATGCGGCACTTGATAAGCTTGTGCATCTGGTAGGAAGCTTTACTCTTTCCGTTGAGGATGAGAGGTTTCAGAAGCCTTTGGAACAATTTACGAAGAATGTTAAGGTTGGCGCCTGCGGCACAGGACTTGCCTGCTTTGTGCAGACATACCTTGACCAGCTTCTCACCTACGGCAGCGCAGTCGGTGAGATTGTACCCGATATGGATATGAGAACCATTGCAGGGCTTTACAATGCATCGTTAAAGGATGTTTCGGTGGCAAAAGGCGAGAGCCCTATGGAGGTGCTTGTGTGCAGAAGAGATATTAACAACACACCCTTAGAAAATCAGGAGCTTCTGCTCACTTCTTTGCTTAAGGCGGAAGCGGGATCTGTAAGAGGTAATTCGCTTTTGAAGGGACTGCCTTTTGTAAGCTCAATACTGCTTAAAATTCTCGGATGCATAGGCAACAACTTTGAGCGTGCAGGTAACATCCGCTATGCGGTAACCTACAAGCCTTCGGAAAACTCAGGGGTGAATGCCCGTCAGCGAGCTACCGAGATTGCTCGGGAGTGGTCAAGAGCCATGAGAGATGACAGCGGTGTGTGTGACTTTGTGGCTGTGGGGGATGTGTCCGTAAAGGTTATCGGTGCCGACTCTCAGGTGCTGGACTGCGATGTTCCCATAAGGCATATTTTGGAGCAGATTGTGTCAAAGCTGTGTATTCCGCCTTTTCTCTTGGGGCTTTCATGGTCGAGCACAGAGAGAATGAGCAGTGTGCAGGCAGATATTCTTACAAGTGAGCTGGAGTATTTTCGTTCTCTGCTCACACCGGTAATTGAAAAAATTGCCCGTACTCAGCTGAGATTTTTAGGCTCGGATTCTTCGGTGAGTGTTGTGTGGGACAACGTTTCGCTTCTTGACGAAACAGAGCTTGCACAGGCAAGACTTTGGAATGCACAGGCTGAGAAGATTGAAAGGGAAGGAAAGGTGAGCACTTGAAATCAGGCGAGATAATTAAAAGCTTGGATAATAGTACAACAGAGCAGGATATGGAGCTTGTAAACAGATATACAAGGCGTGCATTTGCACCGGATGAGGTCTATATCTTTTCTGTGGTGCTGTGCGACAATGACGTGGACAGGGACTTTGAGCGGTTTACTGTGGAGTCGTTGTTTCAGATGGAAAAGCTCTTTGTAGGCAAAACGGGTATCTACGACCACAGCCCCAGAGCAGTTAATCAGACTGCAAGAATTTTTGACTGCCGTGTTGAGGCGGTGGAAGGCAGAAAAACATCTCTGGGAGATGACTATTTCCGTCTGGTTGCAAAGGCATATATTCCCAGATGCAAAAGCTCTGAGGATGTTATTATGCAGATTGAAAGCGGAATCAGAAAGGAAGTAAGTGTAGGTGTGAGTGCTCAGCGTGCGGTGTGCTCTGTGTGCGGTAGTGAAAAGGGTAAAACGCCCTGCGGTCATATCAAGGGACAAATGTACGCAGACACTATGTGCTACTTTGAGCTTTGCGATGTAACGGATGCTTATGAGTGGAGCTTTGTGGCAGTACCTGCCCAGAGAGAAGCAGGGGTTATCAAGTCTTTTGAGAAGTCCCCTAAAAAGGAGTTTGAAGGTATGAATGAAATTATGAAAGCACTTTCTCACGGAGATAGTGTTACCTTGTGTGTTGATGAAGCAAAACGTCTTTATGAGCACATTACTACCCTGCAGGAAAAAGCTAGACAGGGTGAAGCGTACAGACAGGAGCTTGAAAATGATGTTCTGAGATATTCTATGCTTTCTCAGGAAGGTATATCAAGAAGCACTATGGAAAGTGCTATGAAGGGACTTTCCGTTTGTGAACTTAAAGAGTTCCTGACTTTTTATAAGAAGAAGGCAGAGCAGAAGCTTATGCCTTTGACAAAGAAAGCCTGCGATAATACTCAGAATAAGACTGCAGGCAACAGAGAATTTAAAATCTGACGGAGGTTAATATGAATAAAAGTTTTATGGGTTTTATGGAAAACACAATCACCTTTGAGTGTGATGAAACTGTTAAGGCAGGTGTGCCTGTAAAGGTTGTTGAAAGCGGTAAGGTGACAGCTTGTGCAGAGGGTGACAAAATCTGCGGTGTGTGCGTGAATGTACGTGACAGCTTTGCATCAGTTCAGGTTGCAGGCTTTGTAACACTTGCTTGTGATGGTGAAGTGTCCTGCGGTTTTACAAACGTTTCTGCAACTGCCGAGGGTAAGGTTAAGGCAGATGAAACAGGCAGACAGGTGCTTGTGATTACTGCTGACGAAAACACAGCAGGCTTTATTCTTTAATAAGATAAGGAGAGAAAAATATGGCTAATTACGAGAAAATTTCCCTTGAAAGAGGAATGTACGGCTACAGCGGCAAGAGTATGACGGATATTCTGGAGGAGCTTGACCCTTCGGTAAACTATATGGGTAGTGAGCTTGAAGGTCTTGACGCTTTTTCACGTCAGCTCAAGCGTTTTGATATCAGAGTAAGCGGTGCAAAGAGCGACCCTGTGGAGAAGTTCTTTGCAACAACCCAGTCAGCGGCACTTTTCCCCGAGTATGTGTGTCGTGCTGTAAGACAGGGTATGGAGCAGGCAGACGTGCTTTCTGACATTATTGCGGCAAAAACCGAGATTAACGGCATGGATTACAGAAGCATCACCTCCACACCCTCTGAGGATGACAAGTCCTTGGTGAGAGTTGCTGAGGGTGCTTATATTCCCCAGACAAAGGTTTCTACTCAGGAGAATCTTGTGAAGCTTCACAAGCGCGGCAGAATGCTGGTGACTTCCTACGAGGCACTCAGATTCCAGCGACTTGACCTTTTCACTGTGACTCTCAAGCAGATTGGTGCCTACATTGCAAGAGCACAGCTTAAAGATGCAGTTGATGTGCTTCTTTCAGGTGACGGTAACTCAAATCCCTGTAAGGGTATTACCGCTGTGAGCACAGAGAAAATTTCCTACGAGGATTTGGTGAAGCTCTGGGCAGAGCTTTCTCCCTACGAGATGACAACCATCCTTGCACCCACAGACGCAATGACAAAGCTTCTTGCTATGTCTGAGCTTAAGGATTCTGTGGCAGGTCAGAGTTTCCACGGCACAGGCAATATGGTGACACCTCTGGGTGCAAAGCTTGTGCATACAACTTCTGTGCCCTCAGGCACAATTATCGGTATTGATAAGAACTGTGCTCTGGAAATGGTGCAGGCAGGCGACATTATCACAGATTACGACAAGCTCATCGACAGACAGCTTGAGCGTGCTACCATCAGCTGTATCTCAGGCTTTGCAAAAATCTTTAACGATGCGGCTGTGAAGCTTACATACTGATAAGGAGGGAAAGGCTTGAGGCTTAATGAGGTAATAAACAGATTTACCCTTGTGTCGGGTCTTGAGCCCCACGAGGTTTCAATGTGGATTCCGGTCTGCATTGACGCTATGCTTCAGGTAAAAGCAAAGGCTTCAAAAGAAGCTCTCTCGGATGAGGATAGTATACTCAGGCTTTGTGCTTTGGCAGGAGTGCTTGCTTACTACAAGTACTGTCTTTATATGGAGCGTGACGAAGTGAAATCCTTCACAGCAGGGTCTGTGAGTATTACAAAAGCACAGTATGATACAAAGAAAGCACACGACCTTTGGGAGTTTGAAAAAAACGGTGTAAGTGATTTACTCCAGTCCCATGATGATTTTTGTTTCAGGGGTGTGAGGCTGTGAGTGTGCAGAAAAATATCAGCAAAATGCTTCAAAAATACGGAAGCGATGTTACTGTAAAGGATAAGCTCGGAAGCTTTGAGATAAAGGCAATCATCCAACCTCTTATGTATAAGAACAAGATGTATCTGGGAGGAAGTGAGCTGTCTGCAGGCTACTACGATGCCGGACACTATCTGATGATTGCATCTTGCTCGGATTTTGTCAGAGATTACCGCTCTGCTGTTATCACCTGCAATAGTGAAAGCTACACTATAAAACGCAGTGAACGTGTGCATTTAGGAGAAGATGATTTGTATATCTGGGCGGTGCTGACTACCTACTCACCCCCTATGGAGGACGACTATGCTTAGACCCCAGAATGTACTTGATAAACTTATAAGAAGAATTAAAACCTACGATGAGTTTTTATCAGTCAGGTTTGTAAAGGGAAGAAAATCCCAAGGGGCTGAGAAGCCCGTCACAAGCTTTTTTGTTGCTTGCTTTGTGGGTGAGATACATAAAGAAAAGGATGCTCGTTCAAACAGAAGCTTTGAAGCTCAGCTGTGCTTTCAGGTTTACGCTCCCTTTGATAAGGGTGCAAGTGAGCTTTCTGCTCTTTGCGTAAATCTTATGGATGCCCTTGACAGGGCGGATACCGAGAATGAGATTTCGGATATAAAGATTACACCTGCGGTATACGATAAAGATTTGTGTACCCAGACACAGATGCTTCAGGCTAAGCTTTTGTGGGAGATGAGTCCTTCCAATGACGAGGAGCCTTTGCCTCTTCCGACAGGCGACAGCGTAGAGATATTTGTTAACGGCAAGGCTGCGAAGGTGTTGAGTGCACAGACAACAGCTACAGACGAGGTTTATGTTTTAAGAGAGCTTTTATGTGGTGATACAGGGGTGATTTCAAAGGGGAAAAACTATACCCTTGAAATTAAGGTGAGAAGTGACAGCGACCCTTTTGAAGCCTGCGAAAAACCTGATATAGCTTTGAAGCAGACAGATGAATCCTGTTTGTTCAGAAGTTGCGTTGCCAAAAAAATCACAGAGAACTCAGAACCAAAAAACGCAGATGTAAGGTGCTACAGCTTCCTGAGTCTGCAAAGGGAGATTACAAAAAGGAACGGTGAGTGATATGGAAGGAAACAATGAAAATATATACTCTGAGCTTTTACAGGCAGAAAATTTAAGTCTTGCTTTTGAGCGTGACTCCAGACGCTACAGCCGTTTTATTTCTGAGGATGAGGAGGACGCAGGGTGATAATTTCAAATATGCGTTTCGATGGGTTTGAATGGGAGCACAATCCCTTGTCGGTACAGGTGCTATACAGTAATGATTTCAAAGTCCATAACCTTTATTCACAGGGAAATATTGCATTTCCTTTGGGCAGAAAATTGAGGGTTGTAAAAGGAAAAGGAGAGTTTGCAGGCAAGGATTGTATTGTTAGATACAAGGAGCTTGCACAGGTTTTTGCAAAGGGGCGGAAGGCCTTGCTGAGTCTACCTTTTGACACCCCTTTTTATGCCTATTTTACAGAGCTTTCCTTGGTGGCACAGCCTTCTCCTGATTTTTGCGAGTATACCTTTGAGTTTATGGAGGCTCAAACAAGTCCTTTAAAGAATATTCCCAAGGGTTATATTCCTCAGCGTGAGGGAGAAACTCTCTTTGATATTGCATACGAATTCGGCGTGAGGGTGGATAAATTGGTTGAGCTTAACCCACAGCTCAGACGAGCGGATGACTTGCCACTCTTAAAGGAGGTGAGGCTGTGCTGAGAATTGTTGCAACAGACACAAAGGAAGAGAGGCACAGCCTCTCTTTGCCTTTGTCAGCGGTGCTTTCAAGGGATATTAATACTCCTGCTGACAGCCTTTCGCTGGAATTTCCCTCTGCCTTGTGGCAAGAGCTTGCATTCATTAGCGTTTATGATGACGACAAAGAGATTTTCAGCGGAGTTGTTGATGAGCAGATAATAATTCTGCACAAAAACGCGAGAACAAAGCTTGTGTGCAGAAGCAAGGCAGCTTTTCTCCTTGACAATGAGGCTAAGCCTCAGAGCTTTAGAGATGTGTCTGCAAAGCTTATTTTTGAGCGTTATGCAAAGCCCTTCGGGTTTAAGCTTGCTGATGTTGAAGATGCTAGCCTGAAGGGAAGCTTTGTTGTGAAAAAGGGCGTGTCGTGCTGGCAGGTGCTTCAGGATTTTTCCAAAGCTGTGTGGGGCGCGGTTCCTTATGTGTTTGGAGATACTTTGTTTTTGAATGGCAAAGCTTCCGAATCAGAGGTGGTTTTTTCGGATTGCGGTAAGGGTGTGGCTTTTACAAGCCTTGAATATAACCGACTCAGATGCAAGCTGATTTCAAAGGTAAGGGTAAAGCTGAAATCCGGTGAGGATTACAACGCTCTGGTGACCAGCACGGATGCACAGGATAGAAAAGTTGTGAGAGAGCGCTATATCAATGCAACGGAGCTTTCAAGCAAAACGCTGGCGGATGCAGAAAGGTTGATAGGTGCTTCAAAAACAGCAAGCGAAATAATTGTACTGACGGTGCCTTTTTGCATGACGGATGCGCTCGCGGTTTGTGCTTGTGTTGAGAGCAGCGAAATCGGCAGGCTTGACGGCTTCTGCGTGACGGGAATAAGATACAGTTTTTCAGAAAACGAAGAGTTCACAAGACTTACCCTAAAGAGGAAGGAGAACTGATTATGTGGCTTACTTCATTTATGGCAAAAAATATTAGAGAGCATAGTGCGGCATCCTCGGGCAGCGTTATGGGTACAAAAGACGGAAGACTTCAGGTAGATGCAACGCTTAGTCATCATGACCTGCCATTGATAGCACCCTTCGGAGTGATGTATGTGCCTGTAACAGGCGAAAAAGCCGTTACCCTTGAAACACCGTCGGGTGAGGTTTGTTTGGGAGTTGTTGCAAAAAGCCCCAAGGAGCTTGCATCGGGAGAGCTTATGCTGTGCTCCAAGGGCGGTGCCAGTATAGTGCTAAAAAATGACGGCAGGGTGCTTATTAACGGAAAGGAGTTTTAGTGCCTATGGATATAAAAATTAAAGACGGAGATATGGTTCTTGACAGCACAGGAGCTCCTGTGAAAATAGAGGGCACAGAGGAAATTCTCCAGCAGATTGTTATGAGAATCACCGCCAAAAAAGGCGGATTCATATATAATAAGGAAATGGGAACCGAGGCGGTTACAGATGTTTCGGGAGATAGAGAGTGCAGAAGGCTGGAGGTGATTTTGCAGGAGGCTGTGGCGGATATGGAAGATATCAGTCTTCGTCTGGATTGTGCTTCTCAGCTTGTTGACGGAAGAATTCTTGCAGAGCTTACGGTTGCCTGCAAAGAGAACATTATGTCGCTGGAGGTGATTATCTGATGCAGACTTACGATGATATACTTGCGAGGATGGCAGAAAAATACAAAGAGATTTCAGGCAACACTCCCGCAGAGGCATCGGACATATATGTAAGACTTCAGGTGTTGGCAGGAGAGCTTTACTCTGCTTATATGACAATGGAGTGGCTTAAAAGGCAAATGTTTGTACCCACTGCAGGGGAGGAGTATCTTGATTTGCATGCTATGGAAAGAGGACTCACACGTCGTGAGGCTTCAAAAGCTGTTGGCAGCGTAATTTTCAGTGTGTCAGAGCCTGCAATACAAGAGATTAACATTCCCAAGGGTACTGTGGTGGCTACAAATGAGGAATACCCTTTGAGATTTGAAACTGTTGAGAGTGTAAGCATACCCATTGGTGCCTTGAGTGTGCACGCGCAAATTCAGGCTTTAAGCGAAGGCAGAGCTTATAATGTGAAGGCTGGCAAGATAACGGTTATGGTAACTCCTGTAGCAGGTGTGCAGTCGGTTACAAATCCTGATGAGTGTACTGCAGGTACTGACAGAGAGAGTGACGAAAATCTCAGAGATAGAGTAATAGAAAGCTTCAAGTTTGCCTCTAACGGTACAAACTGTGCTTATTACAAAACCATAGCCACAGAGGTAGAAGGTGTTGCAGGAGCAGGAGTTATGCCCCGAGGCAGAGGTGCCGGTACGGTGGATGTTTACATCTCAGCTGAAGGAAGCGAGGTTTCCGATGAAACCTTAGAGGCTGTGCAGAGTAAGCTTTCACAGCTCAGAGAGGTTAATGTGGATGTGGCTGTATATAGAGCAGAGCCCGAGAGAGTGGATTTAATGATTTATCTGGATGTGTGCGACGGCTATGAATTCACACAGGTGGCAGAGGAATGCAAAAAAATCGTGACGGATTACATAAGCACACGCGGTGTAGGTGACAGCGTGGTGTTGAGCCGTCTGAGCGATAAGCTTTATCACACAGAGGGTGTGGCTGATTTCAGAATTGTTTCTTCAGGGGGTAACACAAACTGCTCACAGAACAGCTACCCCGTGGCAGGCAATATCAGAGTTTATGAGGGAGTGTGAGTATGGGCGCTTTAAACTCCCTTTTGAAAAAGCATGAGCCTTTGGGAATATACAGCATAACCGAGGACAGTAATATTTACTGCGAGCTTGCAGCTTATGCCGAGGGGCTTGACATGCTGAGTGAAGAGCTTGACACCTTGCTTTCAGAGTGCTTTTGTATAACTGCGGAGTCCTTTGGGCTCGAAGAAAGAGAGAGGCTCTGGGGCAGAGTGAGGAATGACCTGAATACAGAAAAACGCCGACAGATGATACTGCTCAGAAGCACCTTCGGACTTGAAGATTTTACCCTGAAGGGTGTGCAAAAGCTTGTGGGTTTTTTGGGGCTTGATGCACAGGTGCAGGAGTATCCCAAGGCACAGCGACTGGTGCTTGATGCCACAAAGGAAGCCTTTACCACAGGTCAAAAAAACTGGTTTCGTGCTCAGCTTGAAGCCTTGCTTCCTGCTCATTTGGAGATAGATATTGTCTGGCAGGGCTTTTGCTTTGACGACATAGATAACAATAACCTTACCTTTGACAGGATGGATGCGAGTAATATGCCTTGGTCAAGGATTGATATATATACAGCAGATATTTAAGGAGGAGAAGATATGCCATCAGCAAATAAAACCGAGAGGTTGGGGCTTAACCTGTGGCAGGGAAGCGACAGACCCCAGAGAAATGATTTCAACAGTGACAACTTCATTGTGGAGGAAGTAGTCGGCGACCACATTGAAAACACAGAGATTCACTTAAGCGAAGCAGAAAAAACCAGAGTGCGAATGCCCATGGTGACGGTTTCCTTTGTTGGAAACGGAGAAGCCCGCCGTACAGTAGCGTTGCCGTCGGTTGTGACAACGGTAATCGTTTTTTGCGATTCTATGCCCTGTGCAGTTTATGACAGCACAACTCTTTGCACAAGGAACTACGCAGGCTTTTCAATGTATGGTGCAGGTTTTTCGGCAGGAATAAACTTTAATTCAATGTCGGTTACCGTCAGTCAGGATGAAGAGCCTGAAAATGGATTTATGAATTGCCTCAATGAGTCGGGCAAAACCTACAGGGTAATCGGTTTCAGATAAAATGACTCATTCAAAATAACATATCCTTTCGTTTACCGCCTTTGATTTATTCAGAGGCGGTATTTTTGTTCCCTCTGAGAGGGAACTGTCATCCGAATGGATGACTGAGGGAGTGTTCCCCTTGTATATAATAGCTCTCTTTGGCAAAGCCGAAAGACTGAGGGATAAATCCTATTACTCCTATCGTCTGTGCTTGTGCACAGCCACTTCCCTCAGATAGTGAAGCTTATTTGGTTGCCTCTGAGATTACAGAAACCACCCATTGCTTTCTAATGCAGTCGGCAATGTGTGTGAAAAAACGTCCTGCTAATCACGGCTGTAATTTATTATGGTTCCTAAAATTTGCACGTAAAATGGCAGTCAATTGACGAGTTACACAAAAGATTTTAGTAAATTTTGTGAGGTTTGATGTTTACAATTTTGTTGTAAAATTTACAATCTGTGCTATAATTAGTATGTATAAAATAGCAAAATTATCTAAACTGATAGTATGTATTTTGTTATTTATACCTTGTTTTTCCTCTTGTAACCGAACAAGGCTTCCTATGAGAGGGAGCTGTCAGCGAAGCTGACTGAGGGAGTTTTTGTTACATAAAGCTTCCTCAGAAAATCAGGCAAAAGTGTTCGGCTTTTACATATACATTATAAATATTAATTTCAGGTAGATAATGCCGAGGCTTTATCTGGCAGCCTATGCAATGTGCGAAGCAGGTCGTATTCACTGTGCTTCGCATAGAGTGCGTTTAAGCGTGCTTTGCGTATTGTATAGGTTGTCCGAACCCTCCGGTGGTCAGACGGCAGGCAAAGACTAATGGCATTTCACAATAACAAATTTTTTCTAAAAACAAATTTTTTAAGGAGGAAAAAACTTATGAAATCATCTAAGATTACTGCAAGACTTCTCTCAGTAGTTCTTGCAGTTATGATGCTTTTCTCTCTGGTTACAGTTGGCTTCACAAGCACATCTGCTGCTAATGTAGAGATTGCTGAAACAGGCGCTTCTATCCCTGCCGGCACATATCTCTACCTCAAGCCCAGCGCTAACTGGGCAAAAGACGGCGCACGTTTTGCTGCTTACTTCTTCGGTAACGGCGAAGCTTGGGTTTCTATGACAAAGGTTGAAAGTACTGGCAATGGCGTTTACAGAGTTCAGTCTCCTGCAGACAAGGCTTACACAAACGTTATCTTCTGCCGTATGAATCCTGGTAACAATGTAAACGATTGGGGTTCAAACGGTAGCAATAAGTGGAACCAGACATCTGACCTTACATGGGACGGCACAAACAACTGTTACGCAGTTAAAGAAAACACATGGGATAAAGGCGGTGGCACATGGAGTGTTTACGCAGACTCCACACTCGTTTCTGCTCCCACATCAGCTCCCGAAGCTCCCACAGTAACATTCCAGAACACATTCGGCGGTACAGGTACAGAGGCTGATCCTTATCTCGTTACTCCCGCAGAGAAGACCACAATGATCGTTTCCGGTAAACTCGGCGATGCAAACGGTCTTGCTTACAATGTAAACTACACTGCTTCCAAGGTTGATTGGACAGTAGGCGCAACATCTGTTCTTTACAGTGATCTTTCTGCTCCTGCTCTCGACGAGACATTAGCAGTTAATGTATACCTTTGGGCATACAACAAGGCTGGTTCTGTTGTTAAGTATTCTGCTGATTACGCAACAACAACTGTTTACATCAAGGGTTATGAGCAGGCAGACACACCTGACACACCCGTTGTAGACAACAGCTATGAGCTTGGCTATCAGAAGGTTGACGGCCTCTATGCATACGCTGCAACAGTTGAGACAAAGGAAGAGCTCGGTGCAAACGGCTGGCAGAGATGGCACGAGAACTCTGACGGCAGAAACTTCTACCTCCCCGGTAGTGCTTCTGACACAGAAGTTATCGTTCTTAACACTTACTCCAGTCAGGTACTCCTCAACGGTGTTATCATTCCTGCAGGCGAGTATGCAGTAGTTCCCTACGAGTCCGGTACATCTTATGTTTGCTCCGGTGCTACAAACAAGACAGTTACTATCTACAAGACTGACGCTGAGGGTACAATCTTCCTGAACGCTCAGAACGGCACAACAACTAAGAACGACGATAAGGTAGAGGCTACTGTAGACGCTACATATGACCTCTATGCATTCCTGACAAGCGGTTCTAAGAATCAGGAAGCTGGCAACGTTGCTGGTGCTGTAGCTTCTGCTGCAAACGGTGTTATCGATGATATCACACCCGACACACCTGAAGACGGTGCAGATATCAAGAAGATTAAGGGTCGTGGCAACTCCACATGGAATCTTGCTAAGAAGCCCTTCAACATCACATACTACAAGAATGTTACAATCGACGGCATGAATGGTAAGAAGTGGTCACTCCTTGCAAACGCACAGGATTCTTCACTTCTCCGTAACCGCCTTGTTTACGACCTTGCTAACGAAGTTGGTATGCACTATGCATGTGACTCCCGTTTCGTTGATATGTTCGTAAATGGTTACTATCAGGGTTCCTACCAGCTCACTCAGAAGATTGAGATGGGTAAGAACACTGTAATGCCTGACCTCGAAGAGCCTATCGTAGAGGTTGAGGAAGAGGGCGATGTAGTTCCCACAGATAACTTCGACTTCATCCTCGAGCTTGACACAGCAGCAAATGCTGCAAACGCAGGCGACCTTACTTTCACAACTGAACTCGGTCAGGTTATGACTCACAAGGTTCCCGACGAGCCCACAGACGAGCAGGTTGCTTTCATGAAGGCTAAGTATCAGGCTGTTGAGAAGGCTCTCTATGAAGATGACCTTGCAACTCTCGCAACTCTCGTTGACATCAACGACTTTGCAAGAGCTTACCTTGTAAACGAGGTTGCTAAGAACCTCGATGCAGGTGTTACAAGCTGCTACTTCGTATATGACTCAGACAACAACATCTTCTATATGTCACCTGTTTGGGACTACGACAACGCACTTGGTAACTCCCACAGCATTCCTGAAAGACACGACGCTGACGGCAAGATGCTCGACCTCTCCAGACCTGACGGTTGGTATGCTAAGGAGCTTATGCACTTTGACGCCAACTTCAAGGGTGGCAGAAGTGTATTCTCCGAGGCTTGCTACATGACTTCCAAGACAGCTGACGGCAAGACCTTTATGGATATCGTTAAGGATGTTTGGACTACAAGCTTTGCAGGCGTTGCTGATGTTCTCACAGGCGATGCTCAGGCTTCCAGCAGACTCCAGACTCTTGACGGTTACCTTGCTTCACTTGCTAACTCCGGTAACTGGAACTACGGCAAGGGCTGGCAGCTTTCCAACAACAAAAACAACTCTTGGATTGCAGACCACAGCTCTCTCGTTATGTACACATACGATGCAGAGGCTAATACTCTTGCAACATCCAATAAGACATATGATCAGGAAACCTTCGAAGGTCAGGCAGCTTACGCAGCAGACTGGATGCTCTCCAGAATTAACTGGATGTCCGCTCAGTTTGCAGATGCAGAAACTGTTGTTCCCGAAGGCTTCGTAACAGTTTACTTCACAAACAACTGGAATTTTGAAACACAGAACGTTTACTGGTTTGGTGGCACAACTGCTGCTACTCCCACATGGCCCGGTATCACAATGACATTTGTCGAGACAAACGACAATGGTGAAAATGTTTACTGTGCAAACGTTCCTGCTGATGCAGACGGTATCATTTTCTCCGGTATCAATGACCAGGATCATACAACTCTCCGCCAGACTGTAGACATTACAGAGTTTGCTCAGAACTCCGGCTTCTATTGTGTTTCCGAGAAGGACAGCAAGATTGAAGTTGGCACATGGACATACACACCTCCCGTAGAAGAGGAAACAACAGCTCCTGTTGAAGATCCCACAACTGAGGAAACAACAGCTCCCGACGCATCTGAGGATGAGTCCGAGCCCACAACAACAGAGCCCGTAGTTGAGAAGGAATACATCACAGTTTACTTCACAAACAACTGGGCATTCAAGAACGTTGATATCCATTACTGGGGTGGCTTTGAAGGAACAGAGTGGCCCGGTACAGCAATGACATTTGTTGAGATTAATGGCAACAATGAGGCTATTTACTCTGCAGAGATTCCTGCAGACACAACAGGTCTCCTCTTCCGTGGTGAGCACGACCAGCAGGAAGGCGTTATGAGACAGACCGCTGATATCACAGAGGGTATCGTTGATGGCGCAGGTTGGTATTGTGTAGAGGAAGTTGACGGAAAGATCAATGTTGGTACATACACCTACGTTCCCACACCTGATACTACTGATGACGAGCAGGAAACAACAGCTCCCGACTCATCTGAGGATGATTCCGAGCCCACAACAACAGAGCCTGTTGTAGAGCCCGAGTACATCACAATCTACTTCTCAAATGCATGGGCATGGAAAGAAGTTAGCGTTCACTATTGGGGTAGCAATTTCGAGGCTGATACATCTTGGCCCGGTAAGGCTATGACATACCTTGAGACCAACGAGTATGATCAGGATATTTACACAGCAACAATTCCTGCTGATGTAGATGGTATCAACTTCACAGGTCTTGACGGCGAAACACTCAAGCAGTCCGCAAACATCACTCCTGAAGACGGCTATGGCTACTACATGGATTGGTCCGAGGAAGAGGGCGAGCATACTGACAAGTATGTATATGTTCCCACACCTGATACTACCGATGACGAGCAGGAAACAACTGTTCCCGAGGAAACAACAACTCCTGAGGATCCTGCAACAGGCGACGAGCCCGACCTTCCCACACTCGTAACAGTTTACGCAATCAACTCCGCAAACTGGGCTGATGTTTATGCTTATGTTTGGGATGGTAACGGCACAGATAATACATGGCCCGGCGTAGCAATGGAGAAGAACGGTGAAACAATAAACGGCGCAGACGTTTATGCTATCTCCTTCGATTCCAAGTATGTAAACCTTCTCTTCAATAACAACGATAAGGGTTCACAGACAGAAAACCTCACAACTCAGGCAGACAAGTACTATGACATCAAGGCACAGACTTGGTACGATAGCCTTGAGGACGTTCCCGCAGTTGATCCCCTTTCAACAGATGTATATCTTGTTGGTTCCTTCAACGGTTGGAGCACAATCGCTGACGAATTCAAGCTCACAGAGGAAGGCGCAGCTACAGCAGTAGTTACTGTTGACCTCGAGGCAGCAAAAGATTATGAATTCAAGATTGTTCGCAATGGCGCATGGACAGCTCCCAAGACAGCTACAACAATCACAGATTCCGTTGCAGGTCTCGTATTTAGCTCAAGCGGTGTGGATAATGTAAAACTTACAACAACTGAGGCTGGCACATACACATTCACATGGACAATATCTGAGTCCAAGCTGGCTGTTCAGTATCCCGGTACAGAAGTTCCTGAGGAGCCCACTCCCGACGAGCCCATCGTTGATACAACAGTTAAGCTCGCAGGTTCCTTCACAGATTGGGCCACAGGCGCTATCGAAATGACACTTGTTGAGGGCTCCACAACTGTTTACACAACAGAGGTTAAGCTCGCAGCAGACACATACGAATTCAAGATTGTTGAGTTCGGTACATGGCTTGGTAACACAGGCACAATCGAGAACACAGCTGAAGGCTGGACATTCAAGAATAAGGATGCAGAGGGTAATGATGTTGGTAACTGTACTCTTAAGGCTACAGGCGGCACATACACCTTCATCTTTGATTCTGAAACAGATAAGGTTACTATCACAGCAGTTCTCGACGAGATCGTGACAACTCCCGACGAACCCGCAGTTAAGTACTTCACAGTTATCTACCTCAACGCAGACGGCAAGTTCCTCGGCTTTGAGCAGGTAGAAGAGGGTAAGGCAGCAGCTGGCATCGAAGCACCTACAATGGCAGCAGATGCACAGTATACCTACACCTTCGCAGGCTGGGATGCAGACCTTGATGCTATCACAGCAGACACAATCGCAACTGCAAAGTACGACACAACAGTTAACAAGTACACCGTAACCTTCACAGATAAGGACGGAGCAGTACTTGATACACAGACAGTAGAGTACGGCGCAGCAGCAACAGCACCTGAAGCACCT
>JAFQQF010000058.1 GCA_017411385.1 Ruminococcus sp. | reverse complement strand
CCTCCAATTTAGAACAGATCAGCATAAATGTCGATTTCAAGCTGATAGGTTCCGTCTACCGCAGCTACAGTATCGGGTTCTTCAAGGAGTTTAATTTTGATCGAACCGGAGTCGCCGGCCCAGTTATACTCACCATTTTCAAACGCTAAAGCAGGTTCGTCACCTTCGCCCCAATAGCTGACACCGTTTCCTTTCAGCATTTCGATATATGCTCCGACTTCATCCAAAGTAGCAACATCGATGTAAATCCAAACCTCTCCGTGTTGGCTTGCAGTCAATTCGGTAATTCCAACGACATTGCCTGAACCAGTCCATTTGATAGAAGAAATATCGGACGGCCAGTCGTAAGTCGTGCCGCCATTGTTTTCTTCGCCACCGTCGTTATTTTCTCCGCTTTGAGAAGTGCCGGGGTTATCCTTGTTGGGATCAGTGGTGTTGTTATCTCCGCAAGCTACGAGAGAGAAGATCATCATCATAGCCAGTAAAAGTGCAAATAATTTTTTCATTGTAATTCCCTCCAACTCTTTATTTGAATAAATCCATAAAGCTCGTTTTCTTTTTAGGTTCGGGTTTTACATAGTTAAAGCCACCTCTAGGCTCTTGGATATTAAATGCAATAGACGGGCTGTCAGGTGAAGCTTCAAAGCACATACCTGTATCTACATGATAACAAACGCCGTTTTCCATCTTGTAAAGATGCTCGATACACGGATATTCGCCTGCTTGCCTAAATCCGTTCTGCAGCAGAATCTGTCGGTATTCATCCACAGCTCTGCGTGCCGCTTGATTGTTTCCGTTGAAATATGCACGGAACTCGAAGCATCCGGGATCGTATTCCTCAATATTGAACTCAGATCCTCCGCAGCTCCACTTTGGATAATGGGATAAATACTGATCCCACTGTGCCATCACAGCGGCGTTGCGGTCTGCTTGCGCCTGTTCCTCGGCGATTGCTGCGGGGAGCTTGGCGCCGCAGTCCTGACAGAACTTGGTGCCGATAGAGTTCTGTTTGCCGCAGCTTGTGCAGACAGCCCCCTGTGCCACCGTCTGTTCTGGAAGCTGTGCTCCACATTCGGGACAGAATTTCTTGTCTGCTGTAGTCGGCTTGTTACAACTTGGGCATACTTTCATATTCTTTGCTGCCTCAGTTGCGTAGCCTTGCACCGAGTGCTCCAGATTAGAAAATGCACTCTCTAAACCTGACGAGCGAACCACCTGCTGCTCGGTATTCTGTGTCGCCTGATCAATAGCGTTTGCCGCCTTGTTTGTCAAATCAGTCACGGTCGGCTCAACGGCTTTGCCGATAGCCTTACCCACGGCATCGCTGACACCGCGTCTGATAGCTCTTTCTAAAAAGCCCATAAAATAACCTCCTTATATGTCTTTGTATTTTATCAGCAATTGTTTTCTGCTTGATAGTTCGAGTTTTCGATAAATGTTTTTGCAATGAAAATGTACCGACGAATGTGTAATAAACAGCGTTTCGGCGATTTGTGCCTGCGTTTTGTCTGTAAGAAGCTGGGCGAAAACGTCAAGTTCACGCTTTGAAAGCTTCGTCAGTTCGGGATACTTGGAAAGCAACCGTTTATATTCAATTTCTGCTATAGCGAGATAATCAAAGTAATTTAGGTTTTGCATATTTTACCTCCTTTAGTAAATTATATCGTGATGCGAACTATTTGTAACCTACCCAAAAAGGTGCAAATGTCCGTCACAACTACCCATTATGGTAGTTATACTAACAACAGGTTGAAAAAAAGAAAAAATAGTATATAATTTAAAGACAATAATGTGTATGTTTTTCATCTAAATTATACATTTAACCTATGGTGTTTTCATACCCCTCGTTCGGGGGGTTTTTATGGTAAAACCCCCTTTTCGGGTAGTTTTTTGAAAAAACTAAAAGGTCTTTACGATTTTGCGATGCTTTTCGCAGATAAGGAAGGTGTGTTTTATGAACCACTCAATTCTCATAGAAAACCAGAAAAAGAGGAGAGATATTCCGCTATGGATGCTGGTCTGCTTCTCCATGTTTTCCTTTTGGCAAATGGGATTTATCTTTTATTTCCTTGAGCCGTCCTCGGCGATAGACGGAAAAATCCCTCTTCCCATTAACATAGACTATGGCACTACGCTGACAGCGGTTTGTTACATACTCGGTATCCTCACGATGGTCTTTTTACCGAAAATCATCGTGTGGACACAGCGAATCGCCACGGGTGTTGCGCTCATTTCGGCAGTCGCTTTCTTTCTCCCTCTACCGGACGATATCCTGCGCTTTAACATTTACCTGCAGATCTTCTGTTGCTGTTTAATGATAAGCTTTGAAACCTTCCTTGTGGTCAACTACTTTTCCGAAAAAAGCAGTATCAAGTATCTGACCTTCGGCTACGGCATAGCGGTATTCTTAATCGCTTTGATTCAGAACGAGGTGGTAGCTATCCCGTTCTCCACCTTCCGTTTCTTGATGGTGGGAGCTCTTGTGCTTTTATTTATCTTCTTCCTTTGTATGCCTGCGGGCAGTGAGCATCTGCCGCAGTTTGTGAAAAAGAGCGACGGTCTTATCGCGCCGAAGAAGATGATGTGGGGAGCTTATCTTATTGCTTTCATTGCTGCGCTGATGGGTGTTGGTGGTCCTGCGGTCGTAGGCAAGGTCGAGCACGGAGTGTCTATTATGTATTTGGTAGTAGCGCTTTCTTGTTTCACTATGTATTTTCTTCATAAGAAAGCGAACGTTCATCCCTTCCGTATGGCACCCCTGTTTGTTGGACTCGGTGGGTTCGGTTTTCTTGTAATGCTTGTGTCCGCATACGTTCCCGCACTTTCCTACGTCGCCTGCATACTCATTGGATTCGGTATGACGGTATGTATGCTCGCTCCGCTTTACGGTGTGCCGATTATGAAAGCCTATCCGTCAAGATACGTAGCCTCCGCAATTATCGGGCTTGCCATCACGGCGGTTCTTATCCATGCGGTTATTGCCGAGATGTTCCTCGGTGCGCCTATCGCGCTGTATATCTTTTACGCGGTGATTATGGCGGTGCTTGTGTTCGTGTTTACGCAGGTTGAGCCGTTTTTAATATTTGCCCTTCGTCGCCGTATTTCCGACGATACCGTTCCTGTTGCAGAGGAAGATGCAAAGAAAGCTCCTATCGTGGAAACGGAAGTAAAACCCGAGCCTGTGAGCGTTACTGCAGAAAAAGACGCTTCGGATGATCCGCTTTTGAAGCTCAGCCCGAAGAAACGCGAGGTTGCACAGCTTATCTGTCTTGGCTATACTAACAAAGATATTGCAACTACCCTCTATCTCTCGGAACATACCGTTAAGGGTTATGTGAAGGATATTTATATTACGCTTGATGTTCACAGCCGTATGGAGCTTGCAGTCCTTGTGAACAACTACCGCTTATCAAACAAGAAGTGATAAACCGAATTTGCACGGCAGATCGGAGTGACGCCGAGTATGTTCTTCAAAATCTCATACAAACACAAAGGCTGTACCCTGAATAGAGTACAGCCTTTTTTATTGGATATTTATCTGCATGATTTTGAGTATCTTATTGTATCTATCTACCCTGTCTTTGGAAATCGACCTTTCTCTTTCTGCAGCACTTTTTATCACATCGCGCTTGTGGATGATTCCATTGAAAAATCTGTGTATGAAACTAAACGGATAAAGTGCAGGAAATCTCTCTAAAACAGGATAACGCTTTTTCATGGCGTCAAATCCGACACCGTAGTTTGTTTTCATTTGATCCCATCGTTTTACACTTGTAGCTTTTGCGTTGATTTTGCTAAGATGCCGATTGTTTGAAACCTTACCGAAAGTGCCGCTATCAAAAATAAACTCAACAACATCTTTTATGTCATCGTCAGCTAAAGCATCTTCAAAAAGATGATTGTTTATTTTTGTAACAGCCTGTTCAAAACCTTGGATACCGAGTTCATCGAGAATAGGCACTATATATTCATAGTCAAGTGCACCTTTTTTTCTAATGAGATAAATGTCTAAAAACATTTTTACTCCTGCACCTGAACTCACAAAATGCTTGTAAAGGTGAAAGAGAGAATAAATATAGAAATCGTTATCATTCAGGCTGTATTTTTCGGAACATACCCTTGACGCATTATCGGTCAATGCTTGCAGTATGCTTTTCTGTTTCGCGCTGAAACCCTCCATATCGGTATGGAGCTCAACATAATACCGCGGCTCTTTTTTGTACGAAAACACAACATTTTCAAAGTTTTTATCAAAGATAAATCCCATGCCACCAAGCACCTTGTCGGCATTTTTCTCATCACTAGGACTTACATAAACATCAATATCGCTGGAAGTACGAACCATGTTATCAGGATAAAACCTCTTAAACTCTGTACCCTTTAATACTATGTGTCTGACGGAATTTTCTGACAAACTCTTGCTGATGTTATCGCTCATCATATCGCACTTGAACTGCCTGAAAACAGCCTGATTTACTCTGTCATTAATCTTTTTTCTTTCGTCTTTATCAAGAAGTGATGTCAGGTCATTTTTATCGACCACAATATCGAGCGATGTGACAAGGTTGTGCGCTATCAAAAAGTTTATCCTACTATCGATGTCTTCTTTTGTGTTACATTTTTCAGGCTTATTATCCTTTAAATTCAAGGAGTTACCAATAGATTTACATATCATGTATCCGTTTTCTATATAATTATTCATACCTATCTCCGCAACCCGACAAATAAATTATATACTCTCTTTAACACCCTTCTTGTAAATGGCGAAAAGCACCATACTCGTGAATAAAGCTTATAAAAAAAATCACTTGTTTTGTATTCTTTTCCTTTTCTTGAAAACTCAGTCATTTTTCCGATAACTTGCTGCTTTTCCACTTTTTCTATCACAAAGTCATTATCACCGCAAAAATAGAGAACAGAATCTTTGATTTTTATTATCCTGTGTAATACAAGTTGTCCGTCTGCTCTCTCAAACAACGCAACATCATACTTTCTGTACTCATCAGATTTTTCGATATACACGCTGTCTCTGTGGTCAAAAAGCAGCGGGTACATACTGTATCCGTGTACAGTAGCACTGTAGTATCCCATGTTGTTCACAATATCACGCGGACTATTCATAAAGCACTCCTGCTTTTCTCAGTTTATCAAGAAATTCATCAAGGTCAACCTTTGCGGTAGTTTCGTCAATATTATACTTTTCTATAATTTTGCTGATAACTTCTTCGTAGGATATCTCTTTTTGCAAAAGTTCCCACACAAAAGCCGAGCTTTTGTTCATTGTGATAAAAACATTGTTGTTATCGGCACTATCATTAACGGATACAGCAATGTATTTACCGGCAAAAGTCCTCAGCACATAATCTGAATTAAGTTTCATAGTTTTCTCCAAAAAATCCCTGTGATGTCATGCTTATCACAGGGACCCTTTTATTATTCCAGCTCTCCCCAATCGATATATCCGTTATCGTGGTCATCATCAAAAGATGCTGATGTGGTGATTACATCATCTTTGTTGATAAACTCAATGTCGATTGAGAGTTTTTCGTATATTTCTTTCATATACTCACCTTCCTGTTGCCATATTTACGGCTTTACGATCTGGTCGTAGAAACCGTCAGAGTCCACACTCGGCGGTGTAGGGCTCACATTTTCGCCTGGGAATTTATCTATAATTTGTGCAAGATAAAGCTGGATAGCAGTAGCGTCCAGTATAGTGATATCGTCATCACCATCAACATCCGCAAGCAATACATCTATGTCATCTGTATCTACTAAATCCGCAAGATAACCCTGTATCTGTGTAGCATCTATGATGCTTACAACACCATCGTTGTTTACATCGCCCAATATATCAGTTTCTTTGGCTGCAACGCAAAATGTCGACACCATTATCATTATAGCGACTAATAATATAAGTAAAACTTTTTTCATACACTCACCTTATTCTAACTGCGAAAAGTCGATCTCTGCTTCATACACTTCATCTTTATATGAAGAATCGTTTTGAGAGTCGTTGTTTTCTTTATTACTTACGCTTTCGTTTTGATTGTTATTTGATGTATTATCTTTGTTTTTATCGTCTGAATATTGCTTATTGTTTTCAACTTTGTCTTCGCTGAAGTTTACATCGCTTGAATCATTATCATCTGCTGAATCTGACTTTGTTTTTGTATTAGCATCGTCTGAGTTGCTGTTATCGATGCTTTGAGTATCATCGACTATTTGGTCTGATGTATCTGTTGTCAGATTTGTCTGTTCACTTTTGTGGTTGCAACCGCAGAGGATTGCAACCGCAAAAGTCAGTATTGTTACTGCAAGGATTACTCTTTTCATAATATTAACCGTTCATCAAAGATTTTGCTAAGTCAAAGCTTGCACTACAACCATAGTAGGTGTTTGTGCCTGTATAGTTATTATAGTGTGTTCTGAAAAGGCCATTAGCATCTGTGTAACGGATGTATGAACGAGCCGTGAGTGCCTGTGAATGTGCACTGTCAAGAGCGTCGCCCTCTAATCCGTTGTATGTAACAACCGCTGTGTAAAGTCTGTAATCTTCGCCGTTAAAGTGGTCAGGCACTCCTGAACACTTAATATTCTGAACATACTTGTAGCTGGTTGTTGTGTCTACGCCGTTTACATTTGCACCCTTGTACTGAAGTTGATAATTTTCAGCAGTACCTAAGTATTTTTGTGCTGTTGCGGTTTTTGCAAGAGCGTAGCCATACTCAGCATCTGTGTCACTTAAAGCGTTAATCTGGCTGTATACATCTTCGCTGAGCACTGTCACAAATCGCAGACCTGTACCCGCTTGTCCGTAATGGTCGGCATTTTCTTTTTCTATGTCACGAATCTGCACACCAAGAAGGTCATATCCCGGATACTTACCGCTTTTATCATACAGTTTTGTGTCAGCTTCTTCCTTATCGACATCTTCTACTGAAATCCAGTGAGCGTAAACATCAGTATCGTCTTTGTACTGCTCATTCCAGTTAATAGGTCTTGAATCATTGCCGTTATCCTCATCAAGATACCAACCCTTGAACACATAATTGTTATGAGTTAAATACTCAAATTCAGGGATATCGTAGAAAGAGTTGAGTGTGCCGTCAGCTTTTAAAGTAAAGTTTTTGTCACCATCAGGTGCATCTGCACCGTTTTCGTAGAAGGTTCTGAAAACATCGTAGTCGATGTCATCGTTGTTTGCGTGGAAAGTAACCTTGAACGCTTCTTTCCATTTAGCAGTCAACGTCACGTTTTCGCAAACACCTGCGTCTATTTCAGTAACCCTGTTGTCATTTTCATCGTACCAACCTAGGAATTTATAACCTTCTCTGCTCGGAACAATATCTGATATGTCAGTTTCGTAGCTCCAGATGTGACCTGTCAGATATGACAGCTCTCCATTTATCAGCACAGCATAGTCCTGCATATCTGTAACATAGTCTTCGTGTGTCTGAGTAAAATCTAAATCAAAGGTAACCGTATATCTCTTCGGCTGGAGCTCAATAGTTAAAAGCTGTGTCTGATGCTCAGGAGTAAGTCCGTCAAGAGCGCTGTATCGGGCACTGCCGTTGTAATAAGAGTAAAACGGTGCTGTGCTCGTATTAAACGCAGACTTTGTGCCATTTATAGTGTAATTCTGTAAAAGCACAGCGTAATCGTAAAGAGAGTGTCCATCTGTATTTGTACGCCATACGTCGTACGAATTGCTACCTGTACCGTCTGCTGAAAGTGCGGTATCCTGACCGACTATCGTGTCACCGTCTTTCATCTGTGTAATTACAGGCCAGTCCTGCGGATGGTTGCCGTGGTTGAAATCATTATAAAGCACTAAAACATCAGTTGTGCTTGGGCGGAAGCCTTCGCCGATTGTTGTTGCGTTTACTGCATAGTGTAAAGCAAAATCGTGTGGTTCAAACACCAAAAATGCGTTCACATCTGCAACAAGCGGCTCAACATCGGTAAATTCCGCCATAAAGCTGTTACTTTCACTCTCGTGGAAATAGCTGTTCTCGTAGTCAAACATTACTGCCTGATTTATACTTTCAGGCTCGTTCTGATACTTAACATCGTAGTTAGGATTCTGGATAAAAATTCTGTACTGTGCACCGTCATCCGGAACAGTTGTAAATCCATAGTTACCTGTACCCATCGGCTCGGTAATCTCCACCATACCCATATCGTTATACGCGATGTTGATTTTTTGTGTATCGACTGTTTCTGCGTATCCGTTAGGAAGAATTTTTTGCAAATAAACAGTAATTGCGTGTGTACGATCACCGCTGTTAATGACACGCACCTCGTTTTCGTTGCCGTCTAAGTAGTAGTAGCCGGCAACAGAAATGATACCCTCTACTGTAAGTGGTGCTCTCCATTTAGCTCTGAGTGTTATGTCAGACACCAATATATCACCACTGTTTACAGTATTGTCAGTGATGTCGCCGTTTTCATCAACAACATACCAACCGTCAAAGACATAGCCTCCGTCTTTTGTAACGTTGTAATCAGACATGTCTGGCATCTCTATCTGCTCTGCGGCTGTTTTATTGTTTGTTGTGCCGTCACTGAATTGTCCGCCGTCAGGGTCAAAGGTTACATCGTATGTCTTGATGGAAATAACTGCCTTTAAATCGCCCTGCTGGGTTTCCTGTTCATTGTTAAAGTGGGCACCTGTAAGTGTTGTGTGCTGTGGCGCAGGATTATTACCGCCTGTTACGGAAATTGTAGCGAGATATCTGTCGTCGCCTGTGTCGCCACCTGTAACATACTGAACATTCTCATATCCTTCGACATCATTGGTGGAAATAACTGTGCCGTCAGAGAGCACATAGGATACAACCTTGATGCGATAGTGATAATACTCGGTTTGTGATGCGTTGTGCATCCATACAGGGTATGAGCCTGTAGCCTGACCATTCTCGTCAATGTGCAAGGTGACAAAGGTGTCATGGTGCTGAGAAATATGCTCCCAGGTGTTGTCCTGTATCTCTTTATAGCCATCAGAGTACCACGATAATACTTTTACGTGTACTGCAGAAGGCTTGTACTCAGGGTGGTTTCTGACAAGCTCTTTTGACTTGTCGTCAAGCTCTACTGTATATGTGAGGTCTGCATTTTTAGGGTCATATATAAGCTCGACATTTACTGTGATATCACCATTTTGAGCAGTCTGAGTGGTAATAGAAACTATCTCGTAGTGGGTTTTTACAACTTCTATGGAGTACTCCTGACCGCTTAATACATTAGTAAGCATAGGAGCCTTTGCTGTATAGAAAGTTTTATCTATAGTTCCGTCATCTGTGTGAGAGGCTTCAAAATACTCGTTTGAAAAAGCGTCTGTACCATTCCAGAGCAGTGTAACAGGAGCATCAAAAACATCTGTGTAGTTACCATCACTGCCTTGTGGTCTTGACATAAGGTCAAAAGACACATCGTGTCTGTCAGAATCATCAAGGTAGTGACCATTGTTTTTAGCTATATGGTTGATGGTGAAGTTTACATAAACATCAATGCCTTCTTCCCACTGTGCCTCTAAAACGTATGGTTCACCGATATTCTGAGTAAGCACATCGCCACTGCTATATATAGTTTCGTTTTCATCTTTCCAGCCTGTAAACACATAGCCTTCTCTGACTGGGATTTCGCTCCATACATCAACCGAAGAACCTGTTACGTAGCACTCTTTTTTGAGCTGTGTGTCATCGTCCATATATGTAACAGAATTGTAGAACAGGTATCTGGTTCTGTCAGCGTTGTGCATAATAAGCAACTGGTCGTCAATCTTTGTTGACTCGTCAGTTGTATAGTAAAGCTTGTATGAGCCTTCGTCAAGCACGCTTGAGTATATACCTGTTGTGCCCGATACTTTCTTAAGCTCAATAAATTCTCCGCCTTCTATATTCTTAGCGTAAATTGTTGAGTTTTCAGATACATCTTCAAGGTTAACCTTTGTACCGCTCGCTGTATGAGTTACTGAGTCGTATACACCATCAAGATAAACCTCTACTATACCATTGTAGATAGGCTCCGTTGTATCGTAAACGTAGGCATAAGCATACTTTTCTGTGTTGCTCTGGTCTTTGTATTCACCACGCACTTCTACCATATACTGAGTGTTAGGATTAAGACCATCGAACAGGATAGTTCCGTCATCCTGTTTTACGCCTTCTTTACCGTTAATAAAGTAGCTGCAACGTGTATCAATGTTATCAACAAGAGTAAGTGTATATGCTGTGGTTTTTGTAGTAGGCTTTTTGAATACATATACTGTAGTTGTAGCAGTACCGCTTGTTTTTTCGTGGAACTTACATGTGCCTTTTGTTATTGAAAGCTGTACCTGTGCATCACCTGTAGAATAAGTGCTTGTTCCCGCTAAATCACCTGTTAT
This sequence comes from Ruminococcus sp., assembly GCA_017411385.1. GTDB lineage: Bacteria > Bacillota > Clostridia > Oscillospirales > Acutalibacteraceae > Ruminococcoides. The sequence goes on along the minus strand of JAFQQF010000058.1, from coordinate 20,424 downwards.
GAAGTAATCTCCATTTTTGGTTAGCGTAATATGGTCATCACCACTGATGATACTTCCGTTGGTAACATCACTTTCTACACAAGTGATGTGAACAATAGCAGACTCGCCAAGTAGGTCTTTTACATTTCGTGTGTCACCCTCAAACAAGCCGATAGTAACATTGTCTATATCACTTGAAAGGTTATAGTCAACGATGCCGCTGTAATTATATGTCTGCCACCACAAAATACCAGAACTTGTTACAGTACCCGTGTGAGAATCTGTCGCAATTTCATTGCCGTCTTTATCATAAACAGTTACCTTGATGGTGCCGTTGTATGCATTGTTATCAGCAATAGAGGAACCGGTACCTGAGGTGTTGGAACCATAAATAGCAGCCCAGCAGTAGCCCTGTCCCGTAAAGCTGTCTTTGTATGTACGACCTGCCATATTGGTGCTGGCTGCAATCTTACTGTTGTAAATCTCGACCTCTCCGTCGGTGCCATCGATATAATACATATTGTGAGAGTTGTACACATACAGATATGTGCCGAGTGTGCTCTCCCATTTATAGGTAAGCTCATAAGGGTTGCCGTCATAACCCGTTAGTCTTGCTTCTAAAAGTTCAGAAGAACGCAAATCAGTCTGCGCACCACGCATAAAGCTGACGATTTCAACCGTCGGTGTAGCCTTAGGTGTTATTGTATCCTGTGCGTAAACTGTTAAATCAACAGAAAACACTGAAAACAGCATGCACAAAACAAGCAAAAGACTCATCAGTTTATTAATTCTGCTTTTCATATATGTCCTCCTTACCGTCGTAAGCACATCAAACAATACGACATTTTCACATTATAACTATATACCTATAATGTACGAATGTAAACACTTTTGTACAATTTACTGATAAATCTTTACATCTGGCTGAAAACAGTACAAAAACACAGTAAAAGCCAAATGCGAAAGCGGGAGCAGTTTGAGAATATTCTTAATAACAAAGCACAACGCTTTGCGCAAAGAGATAGGCACAAAAAAGCCGAAAGACTAGTTCCCCCGACTCTGAAATTAAATATTGCAAACACAAAGGCTGTACCCTAGCTTTAGGATACAGCCCTTTTACTATTAAGAAATAGTTTTATAGTGATGGTATAAGCTGAGCAACAAACATTTGAATCTTTGTTGCATCCATAATGCTTACAACTGAATCATTATTTGTATCTGCAAGTGCAATTTGCTCCGGTACAAACTCTGTTTTTTCTGCAAGATACATCTGAACCGATGTAGCATCCATAATGGTTATTTCTCCATCAAGGTCAACATCACCGAGCTCGTACTTGTCACTTGCTCTGTAAAGAGATACAGTTTCTCCCTTTTCGATATCAACTGTCACATCGAAAAGACCTTCAACTTTCTTTCCGTTTATGAACCAGTCGTCGTATTTGTTATCGTTCTTTGTGGCTTTTATTCTGACTGAATTTTCTGTAGTTGTGATATCAAGGTGCATATCTCTGAAGTTCAATCTGTTTACTGACAGGCTTGACAGTTCACTTGGCATATCAGGTGTGATATTCAGTCCGTCCATATCAGCAGAAATACCCATAAATCCGTCTTTCGCTGCTACAGGTACAAGACCGTTTTCAGGGAACTCACCCCAACAGCCAACAAGACCGGATGTGAAATGCTGATGCGGTTCGCCTGTAGCAAGCTCACCGCCCTGAAGATGTTCAATACTATAGCGCTCTATAATCTCTTTGAATCTGTTGTAAGAGTTGTCTGCACCATACACTTTGATTCGGCTAATAAGTTCGTGGTAAGCAGTGTAGAAAATTGTACCACCGTTCTGAATCTGCTCTGTACCGAAAGCATCTCCGCCCGGCCATGTGCAACCGTACCAACCACCCTCAGAAATTGATGGATTGTGGAACATTGAGGCTCTTGGAGAGAATACAAAAGCAGAGAATACGTCTGCTTCGCCAGACGATGTAACTGTATTACTCAAATAGTCTAAAATAATTTTTGATCTTTCTTCATCTGCAATGCCATATGCAATAGTCTCGAGGTTTATGTATACACAGCCGTAGTCGCGTATTTGTCCGTTTACATCAATAACCTGAATGAAGTGGTCGCCTGCCCAGAACAGCTCGTTGTACGCAGCTTTCAAATCAGCAGCGTACTTATTGAGTTCTTCTGCACGAGAAGTGTTACCCAGAGTTTCTTCGATCTCAGCCATCCTTGTGAGTGCAAGATAACCGTAGATATTATCATACGCAGAAAGGTTTCCGTATGGTAGGATATCCCATAAGTTACTTCCGACACTTCCTGCTGTACCATCGTGGTCCGGATGGTCAATTCTGAAGAGGTTGTAGTCGGGATCGAATTGTTTTAATATGTAGTCCATAGCCAGACGAAGACGCTCTATATTATTCTGTAAGTATTCCTCGTCTCCGTCATATACATAGTAGTTATATATAGCGTTTATTGTGTTTGCACAAGTTGTGATATAGTGATTAGCATCCCGGTCGACAGGGAACGGCCAGCCTTCTAAATCACCCCAGGTATGAACATAACCATCTTCTTTCTGAGGAGCTGTACTGATGTTACGTTTTTCAACCGGAAGATAGTTATCATCCTGCCATGCTCTTATGGTACTTATAAACTCAGCCCAGTCCGGGAGTGTACAACCACGCTCGCGTGCGTTAGCAAATTCATAGAGCATCTCAGTCAGTGATGTTGCAAATTCTTCGTCATCACTCTCAAAGGATACAAAATGCTCAGGAGTTACATCTTTATTCTGTGAAACCTCGATACCAAGTGTACGCGTAAGTGTTGTATTTGGGTTGACATTCACAGAATAGATCTGGCTTCTGAAATTGAACTTCACGTGGTCTACAAAGCATATAGGGCTTACGCTACCTGTATCACAAGACATACGCAGATTATAGTTGTGTCCGTTTGCACCCTCGATATCAATATAGGAGCCTGTGTAACCGATTGACACTTCGTCCTCTCTGCACGGCATACGTTTGTATGCATAAGCCGAGTGATATCTGTCATCACTTGAAACGATTCTTCTGAAAGGTACTCTCAAAGAACCGACAGGGTCCTTCTCGATATCATAGCCGTTATTATCCCAAATCATATCATAGCAGTAACCTAAATCATAGAATGTGGTTGTAGAATCGAGTTTTGATGTAATTGTAAATGTATTGTCGAGTTTGTTGCCGTCGAGTGTAAGCACCCATTTGCCTTTGACTTTTGAACTTCCGAATGTGATGTTGTTGATTGTGAGCGTGTTATCTTTTATTGTCCAGTTTACATCTGAACCGGAACTTGAGTATGTTGTATCGTTATATTTCATACCCATATACATCTCACCCATCAGCAGATTCTCGCCGTAATCAGCTGTACCATTCGGGTCAAAATACATAGTGTCAACCGAGCCGTTAACACCGCTTAAGTAAATATATCCGTTGCTCATGGTGTAACGTGACGGAGAATCCATAATTGCAACACGATCGATATAGAAATGACCTACACCGCCTGTTACAGGGTCGACTCTGAGTTTTGTGATGTTACCTTTCCATCCTGGATATTGTGACATATCGAGTCTTATTGTATGCCATACACCGTCGGAAATTGAAGTAAACTGACAGGAGTTTTGTTCACTCAAACCCGATTTATTTGATTCCCAGTAAATCTGACCTTCATCGTTTTGTATTTCATTCTTGTATTTGATTTCAATAATCTTATATTTTTTACTGTCTATACTGATGTCAGGACTTGTCAAAGTAGGGTCATTACCATTCGAAATATACATAACGAAGTTTCCATCACCTACGCCAGAGTCTGCTACACCGGAGTTAATAGTCCAACCAAGAGGGTCGTGTTGAGTTTCAAAATCCCACGATGTAGTATCTCCGCCTTTTGCGGTACAGGTTTTTTCATTTGTATCCACTTCGCTGATAAAACGGATTTTGTCAATCTCGATAAAGCCCGTGCCTGACTGAGCCAAATCCAATCTCAGCCCGGTAATAATATCCGACCAGTTGCTCTTGTCTGAAAGATCAATGATAACATTATTCCAGTTTCCTGAATTATCGAGCTCAAAGAACACATGATCTTCCTGATTAAAATCAGTATTATCCTTTTTCCAGTATATTTCTGCCTTATTATTATCAACAGTAGACCTGTAACGAATCTCTATTTTCTTGTATACTGACGCATCAATTGCTATCTCAGGGCCACATACAAACGGGTCGAATGAATTCTCCAGATTGAAGAAGATTGCGCCGTCAGCAACGCCTGTACTTGAAACGCTGTTACAATCTGTCCAACCAATTGCGTCGTTATCGTTAGTAAAATTCCACGCAACCTCTGATAGAACATTTGCTGTATCTGCATCAATCTGTGCGTATTTTGACGCAAGTACAATTCTATCTATCTCAAAAGTTCCGCTCACATATTCTACAGGGTCAAAGCGAATCGCTTTTACTGTATCGCACCAGTTGCTCTCAGTTGATAAATCAACCATAACTGTATGCCAATCGCCATCGTTGATAGTTTCTATCCGCTTCATTCTGTCAGCAGACCAGAATTCATCGGTTCTTTGCCAGTAAAACTCTGATGTTGTACAGTCAGTAGTGTTTCTGTATGTTAATAAAAGCTTACTGTAAATAGCCGTATCTATAGACTCACAGTAATTTTCAACCCAAGGGTCACTCTGTCCTGAAAATTTCATAACGAGTGAACTATCAGTTACGTCACATGAATCCATAATCAAGTTTGAAGCCCAGTTTTCAAAATTGCCTGGTGCGTTAAAATTCCAGTAGGCAGCATTCTCACCTCTTGGAATAAAACGCAGTTTGTCGATTTCAAAAAGACCGCTTGTATCTGCCACAGGGTCAAATCTGAGCTGAGTGATTGTGCCTGCGTAGTAGCTGTTCTGAGACAAGTCTACTGTCACAGTATGCCACTGTCCATCAGCTATAGTCGAAAAGCCTAAGCCACGCTCTGGTCCCCAGCCACCTTCGCTACAAGTCCAAAAAACTTCAGCATCACTACAGTCTGTAGAGTTTCGATAAGTAAGCTCCATCTTCGGATAATAGCTTGCATCAAAAGAAAGCTGTGGGCTGGTGATATATGCATCACCGCCTGTTATATCAAGCGTGTATATTCCATTTTCAACAGTATCGGTCGATATATAATCGTTCTTTTCCCAGCCCTCGGTATTTCCATCGCCGTTCCAATCCCACGATGTAGTAAATATAACAGCAGCATTAGCCACAAGCGCAGGAACAATGATGCTTAACGAAATTATAAGTATAAGAATTACTGATAATATCCTTTTGGTCATTTAAAACACCTCGATTTTGTTTTTATTATATATAAACAAATAATACTATAAATGTCTATAAAATTCAAGTAATTTACACAAATTCTATATTAATTCTTATTATAAAATGCTATAATTTCGTATTTATATATAGTATCATGTTTTGCCAAACAAAAAATAATATTGACCACAAACGAGTATAGGACTTTTACTCCTTATAAACTATCAGGTTTTTCATCGAAATAAACATCAATAAACATCAAATCGGCTATAAATGAAAAAACGCTTAGACAGGCTTTAAAAAATGCCTTGTTTAAGCGCCAAAATGGGGTCCCAAAAATCTGAGATTTTGGGGAGAGGAGGAGCAACGGTTAGGTCGTGCGACATTTTTAAACGAAAAATCGTCGCAGACCTATAAAGTCCGCGACGACGATGGAGCTGATAACCTCGTACTCACGGGCTGTGCTCGTTGCAAATTGCGGTAGCATTTGCCTACTCGCGTCGCCGTTCGTCCTCTTCCCAAAAAGGTTTCACCTTTTCGGGAGCCCTGCTCGTTTCACTCGCTAAAAATCGAATCCGTTTTTACAGACACACAAAAAAGCAGACACCTCGAAGTGAGATGTCTGCTTTTCTGGAGCTGATAACCGGATTCGAACCGGTGACCTCGTCCTTACCAAGGACGTGCTCTGCCTCCTGAGCCATATCAGCGTGCTAAGATATGATAACACACCTTTTTGAAAATTTCAACACTTATTTTCTTTGAAGCAGATATTCGGCGGCGCATTCATTTTAACCCGCAAAAAAGGGAGGGTACTTGCCCTCCCTTTTCATCTACTATTTGTTAAGACTAGTTTGTAGCGCTTACTCCTCGTACTGCATAACTTCTTCTTCGACCTCAGGGAAAACTGAGAGCATTGGCTTAATATCCTTGCCCTTTAACTTTCTGTCGACATAGTTCTTTGTAATCTTTACAACCAAGCCTGAGAGTGCGACTACACCGATAAGGTTCGGGAACATCATCAGACCGTTGAAGGTATCGGAGATATCCCAAGCGATTGACGAAGTCATCAGCGCACCTGACATAACCATAGCTACGAAGAAAATCTTGTAAGCGATAGTTGCCTTTGTGCCAAAGAGGAACTCAAATGCCTTTGTGCCGTAGTGGCTCCAGCCAAGCACCGTTGTGAAGGCAAAGAGGAAGATAGCGATAGCGATGAACATCGAACCGACGTTTACACCACCAAATGTAAATACAGTATCAAAAGCAGAAGCAACGAGGGTTGCTTCAGTACCTGCGCCTTCTACTACTGCACCTGTTTCAAGGTTGTAAACACCTGAAGTGAGGACAACAAGCGCTGTCATTGTGCATACAACGATAGTATCAACGAACACCTCAAAGATACCCCACATACCCTGCTGAACAGGCTCCTTAACCTTTGAGTTAGAGTGAACCATAACGGAAGAACCAAGACCTGCTTCGTTAGAGAACACACCGCGCTTGAAGCCCTGAGTGATAACAGTGCTGACAAGGTAACCGAAGGTACCGCCTGCTGCTGCAACAGGAGAGAATGCTGTCTTGAAGATAGAAGCAAAAGCAGCGCCTACTGCATCATAGTTTACACCAATGATAGTCAGTGAGCCGAGTATGAAAAGAATAACCATAAATGGCACGATTTTCTCAGCAACGGCAGCGATACGCTTAACACCGCCGAGCACGATAAGACCTACCAGAACAAGCACAACTGCACCGATGATAGCGGAATAAAGTGTAACAGCTGAGTCGCCCTCGCCGTAGAGCACGATACTTGAGAGAGCCTCGAATTTGAAAGCCGACTGGACATTAGCGACAATCTTGTTGACCTGACCCATATTACCGATACCAAAGGAAGCAAGCAAAGTAAAGATAGAAAAGAGAACAGCGAGCACCTTGCCTATCCATTTGCAACCTTTCTTTGCGCCAAGACCATCTCGAAGATAGTACATAGCGCCACCTGACCACTCGCCGTCGATGTTCTTGCGGCGGTAGTAAATACCGAGAACATTTTCAGAGAAGTTAGTCATCATACCGAAGAATGCGGCAATCCACATCCAGAAAACAGCACCCGCACCACCTGTAACAATAGCTGAAGCAACACCTGCGATGTTACCGACGCCGACAGTAGCAGCCAGAGCAGTACACATAGACTGGAACTGAGAGATTGACTTATCCTTTTTGCCTGTGTGACCTGAGATATTCTTGTTGAACACTGAGCCGATGGTTTTCTTGAACCAGTGACCAACATGTGTTACCTGGAAAAACTTTGTAAGACAAGTCATCAAAATACCTGTACCAACGAGAAGAACCAGACCAAATGCGCCCCATACAAACGAGTTGACCGCGTCGTTTACACCAACCAGTGATGCGAAGAATTTTTCCATTTTTGTACCCCTTTCATTCTGACAGCTTCATAACAAAAAAGAGCATCGCTTGCGCAATACTCTCAAAAGCCAAACACTACTCCTGTTAAGAAAAGTAGAAATCCGTCCTTTTGCCTGAGAGATTAAGCTTTAGCTTTTGCACCTTCGGCATTCTGTCTTCACAGAACTTCTCCGGAAATTCCGTCCACCAACAGTCCTCAGTCCTTAGACCACCTGAGAGTTTTGCTCCTTCGGAAAGGGTTGCCCCTAATTTCCTGTCGGCTTCACACGGGTATGAAGTTGTCATTTTATCACGATAATAATATACTCTGAAGACTTAAAAATCAAGTGGTTTTCAGTACAATAGGCTTTTTTACCAAATTAAAGCATTACCACAGTAAATTATATGTGATTTTTTCGGTTTTCAGCACCGTATTTTTTCGAAGTCACCCCTGTTTTTCTGCTGATTGAAAAATTTTCCATTATATGGTATACTGCTTTCAAGGGGACGGTGGATAAAATGGATTTTAACAATCTTTTGAATATCTTCAAGGAAAGATGTAAGCTAGCTGTTAAATTTATAAATACTAAAACCGGCAGAAATCTCTTTTTAGCTGCGGCTGTGATATTTATCCTGCTGTTTTTTGCTCCGCTTTTTCAGGGAGCGGTCGGTGCAGCGCTTATCTCGTGCGTAGCCGCTCCTTTAGTAGTTATGATATGGCGCAGAAAAAACGATGAAACTGCGGTGGTACCTGCGGTTTTTTTGTGCATACCGATGGTACTGAGTATGCTGATTTATCACACCTTAAGTACTGCGGTGTGTCTGCTGGTAGCACTAGTGTGCAATATTTTGCTCGCTGTTCACCCTGCGTTTAAAACGATAATCAGCATCAAGGACAACATGTACGCCTACCTTACTTTCGGCGGTGTGTGTGCAGTAATCGTAGTGCTTGCGTCCTTGCTGATACTGCTGGTTTCAATTGCATGGTGGCTGTTCTGTCTGCTACTGTTTCTGGGCTTGCTCATCATCTTCTTCTCGGTTGTTCTCTCAACCGCTGCCTACACCGCTACAGACGACAAGCGTCAGGCTAAAAAGAAGCGAGAACGAGAGTACAACGAAGACACAACCGACTATGACTTTGACACCTTTGCTGAAGATATCGGACTAAAAAGTGAAGGCAGAGAGTACAGCAGAGAGCGTCGCAGAAATACTGCTAAAGCGCGTACTGCTGAGAGCGTTGATGTCACGCTCAGTAAGAGCAGAAAGAAGAAAGAGCCTCTGTTTTACGATATAGACTAAGCTCTTTTAAGCTGAATATAAAAAAACAACGGCTGGCAGAAGTTGAACTGCCAGCCGTTTTATTATGTAAAAACCTGATGCTGAAAAATATTTACCTAAACAGCCTTTTGCACATCTCAAATTGCTTGTCAAATTCCTCTTTATTGAGCTTGTAGTAGCGTCTGCCGCCCATGTGCTCAAAGTCAATGAGTGCCGCGTCCATAAAACGCTTGTTGTACATTCTCAGCTTCTGAGGAGCGATAGAAAGCTCACGCGAGAGCTCAAGCAGATAGTAAGGTCGCTCAACATAGTACATGAGAATCTCTCTGCACTGCTTGTCGCCGATGATTGAAAGGAAGTTTTCCACGGAATGCTGTTCGAGCTTTGCAGCACTATACTCATCACACAGAAATCCGTTTACAAGCAGGACCGTTCCGTCGCTGTAATCCTTGCAGAAATAGCTGACGGTGAACATATAGCTTATGTACAAATCAATCTGTTCGTTGTTTGAAATAACCTCAGCCAAATCGTCAAACTTCAGGATACGACAGAAGTAATCGTAGTCGATTTCCATTAAGTTCATGTAGCGCTTGAGCTGCTTTTTAGCCTGCTCTATGGTGTCCGATTCAAATCTTTTGAACACCTGATACATGCTGACGATGATGTATCTGATACGCATTTTAGCTTCCTCGGGATAAGCGTAGAGGTCGAGCACCTTTCTCTTTGCATCAGCATCAATACCGTCGCTTTTCTCGATATACAAAGCCATCGCCTTCAAATCACTGCTCGGCCAGTCCTCGCAGTTTGACTGCAAATGCTCGTTGATAAAGCAGCCGCCGATGAAGTCGAACAAGCCCTCTATTTTATAGTTATCGTACTTTTTGAGAAGGGCGTCAAATGAATTGATGCTCTTATAGTCAAACAAAAACGCTTTTAAAACACTCTGGAGAATGTTGCAGAAGGAAAACGCCTCTATCTCGCTTTTTACATACGGGCTGAGCTCGCTCTCAAACGCGTTCATAACCTCGTTGTACAAGCCCTGCTTTGAGCACAGCAGATTAATCTTCGGGTCGTTTTTGTTGAGTCCGTAAAACGAGTCAAGGTAGTTGACATAAGCTCCGCAGAATTCAAACAACGGTCTGTTCACAAACTTAAGCTTGCTTTTCAGTTCAAAGTAGTCAATTCTGTTTTTGTTTATAGGCATAAATTCACCCCCCTACACTTAAAATATACCAACACCCCACCCTCGTTGTCAACAACTTGAGAAACTATCATAAAGTTTTTACATTCATTAGACTTTTTTTATTATATATGTTATACTGTAGTTTATATATAACTATACTTTTTCAGGAGGTATATTATGTCTGACTTTGAAAACAGAGGCTATGACCTCGATAATTTTGATGATAAAAAACTCTCGGGCAGACACTTCAAAGGTGAAAACGAAGAGTTTACTGAGCTTTTGCCTTCGGACGATGCTTTAAGTGACGAAAACGACACTGTGTCCGACTACGGCGATGATTTTTACTCAACAAGCGATACCTTCGAGCCAAACGATGAACAAGAGGACGACTACCCTGCTCCCGTTATAAAAAAGGAGCAGTACAGCAGTCGCTCTGATAAACCTGACGGCTCAAAGAAAAAGAACCTTGCTATTATCATTCTCTCTGTAACTTTAGCGCTTGTTATCTTTGTTTTTGCTCTGGTAGTATTTTTAAACAGCGATAAAAATGATAATAAAAAGGAAACTACTTCGTCTACGGTAGCAAGCGAAACACAAGAGGAAACTCAAGAAGAAACACAGCCGTCTACTGAAGAGGAAACACAAGCTGTGACAGAAGAAACACAGGCTATGACGGATGCACCGACAGAAGCTCCTACAGAGGCTGTGACAGAAGAAGTAACAGAAGCTGTGACAACAGCTCCTACAGAAGAAGAAACCTATGATGACCCAACTCAGTCAGAGGACGGAGTTTTCTATCTGTAATAAAAGCTTTCTTTGTAATAGAATTCATTTGTTTTTCACATAAAGCCAGTAGAAATATATTATAATCAAAGTATCTTTTATAAGGGATTGACTATATGCACAACACAAAGACAAGCTCAAAAATAAAAAGAATACTTTACATAATACTGGCGGTGGTTGTAGGCATATTCGTCTGTGTTATGGTGTACGCCTTCACGCTTATTTCAAACGCTGAGCTCATAACACTCGGTGAAGCTGAGAGCTACACTCTGTCCTACAGAGAAGACGAGTATGTTGTCCGCTCTTATCACGCAGATGTAATCACACCGAGCGTCAGCTCCACGGTTAAGGCTACTTCTCAGGGGAACGCTATTGTCTGCGTTAAGTACTCCTACTTTGACCGCGATTTCTACCGTTTCAGGGTAGTGCCTGCTCCAAAAGCTATCACCCTGCCCAAAACCCATATAGTGTGCGAAATCAATCAAAGCTATGAGCTCAACCCGTCGTGTGTTTCTGATGATCACAGCTTTGGGCTGAGCTTTGAGTCCTCTGACACAAAGGTTGCTACCGTAAGCGACGACGGAATTGTGCAGACTAAAAACGCAGGTGAGTGCGAAATCACTATCACCTCATACAACTCACTCACCGCAAAGGCTACTATAAATGTCGTGAAAACCGTCAGCTGCGTAAGCCTTATCATGCTCGACAAATACGACATCGACACCGATATAAAAGTGCTGACAGACCTGCCCGCTGACATAGAAAACTACGACGCCCACATCAGTGTTAGAAACCCTGATGTACTTAGCATCGATGAAGACAATCAATTTCTGCTTCATCCCTTATCAAAAGGAGAATGTGAGGTCACTATAACTCTTCCAAACGGGGTTACTGACACAAAGCTTATCACCATTGATGACTATGAAGAAGCAAGCATCGACTTTGATATACTAAACCAGTTTCCGACTCTGCCGACAGGGTGCGAGGTTGTATCCCTTACATCAGTGCTCAATCACCTTGGCTTTGATGTTTCTATGACCACTATGGCGGACGAATATATGCCTATCTCTGATGAGGCCTACTACAACACTAACCCGCACGAGTACTTTATGGGCACACCGTACACCTGGGACGGCTTTGGCTGCTATTCGGGATGTATAGTCAAAACCGCCGAAAACTACTTTAGCGATAACGGTATTAACGACTATGTCGCAATAGATATCTCGGGCTGTAGCACAGACGAGCTTTACAACTATCTTGTAAACTCTGTGCCTGTCATCACCTGGGTGACATCGAACTTTGTCACTCCTACAAAAGACGGTAGCTGGTATGTTGACGATGAGCTTTTTACCTGGTGCAACCACGAGCACTGTCTGGTGACAACAGGCTTTGACAAGAATAAAGACACCGTTACTGTCGCTGACGACAGCGGAGGCTACAGCTACAGCGTGTCACAATCAAGATTTATGGATGTATTTGAGGGTATGGGCAGTATGGCTGTCGTAATACTCAGAAAATAAACGGAGGAATAATCATGAAAAAACTACTCGCTTTATTTTTAGCACTTATGATGTGTCTGTCTTTTACTGCGTGTAAAGACAAGGATACAGATACAGGCACAGACACCGTCGTTGCGTCACATCTGAGCGACTCTGAGCTTGAGCTTGAGCTGAGGTTTCTCATCGAGAGTAATCTCGACTGCTACTTCCTGTTTTATGTCGCTCCCTTAAACCACACTACTCAGCAGAATTCCGACGGCTACTACGGCACAGACGGCTCCTTTTTGAGCACCTATGCCGCTCTAGAGGACCTTGTATACAGTACATATGCAAAAGATAAGGCAGAAGACCTGATGAATTACCCGTCTGAGCAGGAGCCGCTTTACAAGGACTCAAACGGCAATATTTTCGTAAAGCCTGATGTCATAACCCCTGTGGACTACAACATCTTATGGGAGGATGACTACACCATCACCTTCACTGATAGAACTGACAAAAACTGCTCTTTCGTCCTGAACACCGTTGACCTCGACGGCAACGCATACGAAACAGAAGGCTCAGCAGTGATTGAAAATAACCGCTGGCTTTTAGAAGATTTAATTTACTGATAAGCAGGAGATGCGATTATGAAAGGTAAAATCAAGGCTCATATTAAATCAAAAAGTATTGTAAACCTGATTCTCAGCATCATCGTAGCTCTCGTTATGGTAGGCAGATTCCTCCGAGGCGACTACTACTCAGTGTTTTTGTGTCTGCTGACACTTCTGCTGTTTAACATCCCGCTTTTTGTTGACAAAAAACTCCACATAACGCTTCCTAAAGAGCTCGAGGCTATCATTTTGCTGTTTATTTTCTCCGCTGAAATACTCGGCGAAATCGGCTCATTTTACACACACATTCCGTGGTGGGACACGATGCTCCACACCATAAACGGATTTCTGATGGCAGCTATCGGCTTTGCGCTGATTGATATCTTAAACAACTCCCCGAAGTTTCACATCAATATGTCGCCGATATTCGTAGCCTTTGTTGCGTTCTGCTTCTCGATGACTGTCGGCGTTGTGTGGGAATTCTTTGAATTCTTCATGGACTACTTCACCCTTACCGATATGCAGAAGGACCGTATGGTTTCTGACATTTCTTCGGTTTTACTTAACCCGACGGGTCTTAACGATGAAATCGTAATCAAAGGTATACAAAGCACTACCGTCACCCTCGCTGACGGCTCAACTCATCTGATAGAAGGCGGTTATCTCGACATCGGTATCATCGATACTATGAAGGATTTGCTTGTTAACCTCATCGGTGCGGTTGTTTTCTCTGTCATCGGCTACTTCTACATCATCGGCAGAAACAAAGGTGTATTTGCTAAGAAGTTTATCCCTCAGCTAAAGGAAAAGGAAACTGATAACAACACAGAAAAGGAAACAAAGAATGCTTAATTTCATCTGCTATAAAAAATGTTCAACATGTCAGAAAGCGCAGAAGTTCTTAGACGAAAATGCGATTTCCTACACCCTGCGTGACATAAAAGAAGATAATCCGAGCTTTGACGAGCTTAAAGGTTGGTATGAAAAGTCGGGTTTACCGCTCAAACGCTTTTTTAACACAAGCGGTCTGCTGTACAAATCTCTCGGACTAAAGGATAAGCTACCTTTAATGAGCGAAGAAAAACAGCTCAGGTTACTTTCAACCGACGGAATGCTCGTTAAACGCCCTTTGCTTATTTGTGACGACTTTGTACTAACAGGCTTTAAAGAGTCAGAATGGACAGAAAAACTTAAATAAAACGCAAAACAAAACGGAGGCACTCAAAAGAGTAGCCTCCGCTTTTATTTTACTTAACATTATACAAAAAACAGCTTTGAGCAGACGGTCATAATAATCAGAAATGCAAAGTTTATTACTGTGAACATGAGAAGATATTTCTTTGAATGTCCGGGGTAAAGCACTTTGAATTCGCTGAAGGTGATAAGGCTTGCAAGCGACGCAATAAGCGTGCCTGTACCGCCGATGTTCACTCCGACTAAAAGCGATTGATAATCGGTCGTAAACTGCGAGAGCAATATAGCCGTCGGCACATTGCTGATAAACTGGCACGAAAGCACAGAAACAATAAGGGTATCCCACGAGAGCAGTACACAGAAAAACTCTCTGACCGCGTCTATTCTCGAGAGATTTCCCGCAAAGACAAAGAAAAATACAAATGTCAGCAAAAGCGGGTAGTCAACCATAAGCAGTGCTTCTCTGTCAACTATGATAAGCACCGTTGTAATCAGCACAATTCCGACGATAACAGGCACGATTCTGAATACTACCAGTAGCGACACCGCAAACAGTAAAAGGTACAGCACCGTTCGCTTTATTGAAAGCTTTTCGGGAAATTTCTCGGTTATTGTAAGCTTCTCGTTTTTGACAAAAAGACAGCAAATACAAAGCAGGGCTATCGCGAGCAGAAACGGCTTAAGCATTATAGAGCAAAATTCGTTGGTCGGGATATTATAGCATGAGTAAAGATAGAGATTCTGAGGGTTTCCGAACGGCGTGAGCATACCGCCTAAGTTTGCTGAAATGTTCTGCAGAATAAACAGATACGCCATGTATTTCTCTTTGCGCGTGACAGACAGCGCGAAATAAGAAAGCGGTAAAAATGTTATCAGCGCCATATCGTTTGCTATCAGCATCGACCCTAAAAAGGTAATACAGACAAGCATCAGAAACAGCGTGCGCAGTGTGCCCGTTAAAAGCACGAGCTTTCTCGCTAAAATCGTGAAAAACTTTATGTTTCTCAGCGCACACACCACCGCAAGTGTTATGAATAAACACGACAGCGTTTTTGTATCAAAATATTCTATATACTCCCTGTCAGGTGGCACAAAAAAACAGGTCACAACAGCCGCAATCAGTGCTACAAACATCACTACATTTTTCTTAAGAAAGCGTTTTGCTTTTCTGAGCACCTTTTTCAGCGTCAGATTTCTTAGCCTTTTGACAAAGCTCATGTATTCACCCCAATTCTTACCGCTAGGTATGATACACCCAAATCGCTTCTTTTGCAAGTGGCGAAGCAACAAAACAAAAAGGCTGTGCATTTAAACACAGCCTTTGCTTTTGATATTAACCTTTCACTGCGCCTGCTGCGACACCCTTGATGATGTGCTTCTGGCAAGTGAGGTAGAATACGATAACAGGGATGATACTCATGAAGATAAGTGCCATAGTTGCACCCAAATCTACTGTACCGTAGCTACCCTTGAGGTACTGGATATGAATCGGAATTGTTCTGTACTGAGTTTTATCAAGTACAAGGTATGGGAGCAGATAGTCGTTCCATACCCACATGATTTCGAGAATTGCAACCGAGATAATGGTTGGCTTTAACATCGGAAGAACTACGCTGAAGTAGGTGCGGAAAGGACCACAGCCGTCGATAGCGGCAGCTTCTTCGATTTCAAGCGGAATACTCTTTACAAAGCCTGTGAACATAAACACCGCAAGTCCTGCGCCAAAGCCCAGGTAAATAACAGGAATTGTCCACGGAGTGTTAAGCCTCAAAGTATCTGCGGTTCTAGCGAGTGTGAACTGCACCATCTGGAACGGAATAACCATCGAGAATACACACGCAAAGTAAACAACCTTACAGAAAAGCGAGTTAACTCGGCTGATAAACCACGCAGCCATTGAGGTGAAGAAAATAATCAGGAAGGTTGACAGCAGGGTGATAACCAAGCTGAATACAACAGATTTCCAGAACGGATATCCACCGAAGGTCACGCCTGTGATAAAGTTGCTAAAGCCCGCGAAACTCTCGCCACTCGGCCACGCAAAGGTTTCAGTCTTTACAAAGCTGTTTACCTTGAACGAGTTGAGTGCAACAAAGAATACAGGCAGAACATAGATAACGCAGATAATAGAGAATACCACTGTCAGCCATAAAAGGTTACTCTTCTTTTTCGGCATTTTTGCTTTTTCTTTAATCTTAGCCATTACTGCTGCACCTCCTTGTTACGAGTTGAACGAAGCTGCATAAGTCCGATAGCTGCAACCAAAATGAAGAACAGCACCGCTTTCGCCTGAGCTGTACCCTTCGCAAACGAACCGCTCTCTGTAAAGGTGTTGTAGATATTGAGTGCTATCATCTCTGTTGTGTGCACCGCTCCACCTGTTTCAGGATTTATGACGAACGGTTGTCCGCCGGTGAGTGCTAAGTTCTGGTCAAACAGCTTGAAGCCGTTTGTGATAGATAAGAACATACAGATTGTGATGGACGGCATAACATTAGGGATTGTAATCTTGGTGAGGGTTTTCCAGCCACTCGCACCGTCGATTTTAGCAGCCTCCATCATATCCTCAGGAATAGCCTGCAGACCTGCGATGTAGATAATCATCATATAACCGATCTGCTGCCAGCACATGAGGATGATGAGTCCCCAGAAGCCGTACTTTGTTTCACGCAGGATATCTGTATTGAAGTAGCTTAAAATACCGTTGAAAATCATATTCCAGATATAACCTAAAACGATACCGCCTATAAGGTTAGGCATAAAGAATACTGTACGGAAGATGTTAGTACCCTTGAGGCTCTGTGTCAGCGCGTAAGCAACAGTGAACGCGAGGACATTAATCAGAATTACAGACACTATTGTCCACAGTGCAGTGTATCCGAACGAATACATAAACTGTGTGTCTTTGAAAGCTCTGACATAGTTTTTGAAGCCTATCCACTCCCACTGACTGGTTGTGGTGAATTTACAGAAGGATAAGAACATTCCCTGTAAAAAAGGCCAGATAAAGCCGATAAGAAACGCTGCTACCATCGGCAACAGGAAAAACCATCCAGCACGGCGGATAGGTCTGCGCAAAAGAACGCTGTTAACAACGGCGTTGCTATGCTTTTTCTTCTTTTTCTTTTTGACATCTGCCATAGAGGAAGACCTCCATTTCTATAATAATAAACCGAAAAACGGTGTGCACAGCGCCGACCTATGAAGTCATAGCCGTGATATATAAAGCAAGGGGCAGGGCAGTGCGCCCTACCCCCGAAAATCAATAGTTCTAATTAAGCCTAAGTAGCGTGTTAATTATTCGTTAACAGCAGCGTACTGTGTAGCCCAACCAGCAACGAAAGCAGACTCAACGAGCTCCCAGTTTGCATCTGTAGGATCAGCGTTGTATGTATTCATTGCGCCAACGATTGTCTCGCGGTATGCGTCAACGTTTGGCTGGAAGTTTGTAACCCATGGCATTGTGTAGTTGCCAGCTGTTGCATAAGCGTTAGCCTGTGCAAGGAATGGGTTTGTAGACTCAACAGCGTTTGTGTAAGGCATTACGCCGAATGTGCCAACAGCGATAGCTGAAGCTTCTGGATCTGTAACAACCCACTTCATGAAGTCGAGAGTTGCCTGGATGTTTTCTTCAGAAGCCTTTGCGTTAACTGCCCAGTAGTTCTCTGTACCGCAGTTAAGACCAGCTTTTTCTTCGCCTTCAACACCACAGTAGTAAGGGATCATTGTGAGGTCTTCAGCTGTGAATACTTCTGAGAGGCCTGACCATTCCCAGTTACCGTTTACATAGAATACAGCTTCCTTGTTCTTGAACTCAGCAGCAGCATCTAAACCGCCAGCAGCAAGAGCTGCACGGTCTGTAGCAGAGTTAACAACCATGAGGTCATATAAAGCCTTGTAGTTGTCCATGTAAGTACCCTTGATTTCAGCTGGGCACTCTACCCATGCGTCAGGATCGTCAACTGACTCATAGTAGTACTCGAGGTTAGCAAGGTGACCTGTGAATCTCCATGATGATGAAGAATCCATTGCAGAAGATGTGAATGCATCAAAGCCAAGTTCTTCAGCTCTAGCGTGGATATCTTCAGCAGCAGCCTTGAGCTTATCAAAGTTGTTGATATCAGCAACTTCATAGCCAGCTTCTTTGAGTAATGTCTTGTTTACGATGATGCCGTAGCACTCATAGCAGTAGCCGATAGAGCAGAGCTTGCCATCTTCATCATAAAGCATGTAATCCTGTGTGTTAAGTTCTTTTGCGATGTCTGTGTCCTTGAGGTCATAGCAGAAATCTTTCCATTCCTTAACAGCAGCTGTGTTACCTACAACGAATAATGTAGGTGGGTTTGACTTATCCATCTCAGCGATGAGTGTTTCGTTGTATGTACCTGAAGCAGCAGTAACGATTTCTACAGCTACGCCTGTCTCTTCTGTGTACATAGCAGCAAGCTCTTTGAGAGCTTCGTCTGATTCAGGCTTGAAGTTGAGCCAGTATACAGAACCAGCCTCTGTTGAGCCACCGTCAGTGTTGCCTGCGCCACCGCAAGCTGCTAAA
The DNA here is from genome assembly GCA_017411385.1 of Ruminococcus sp. Taxonomy (GTDB): domain Bacteria; phylum Bacillota; class Clostridia; order Oscillospirales; family Acutalibacteraceae; genus Ruminococcoides. The sequence continues at coordinate 1,636 of JAFQQF010000058.1, read as the reverse complement.
GAAGCAACCATAAGGATAGCGAGTACAAGTGCTAAAAACTTTTTCATGTGGTAATTCATCCTTTCTTATAAATGAATAAATAGATTTTTGCGTCAATAAAGACGCGCCGTGCAATTGGGCAAATGCCCCGATTACAGTATAGATTATACCTCTTTCACACCTAAATTGTCAACAAGAATTGTGCAATTTTCACATACTTCTCACCTTTTTCCTCACTGCACCTAAAAAAGGCCAGTGTTTATCACGCTTTTTAAATTATCATAAATCCTATGAAAATATTGTCACTAAAAAGCAGGACAAATTTTGTCCATATTCTCCCTCTTTTATAGCATAAAACGACCATGCACAAGGCACGGTCGTTTTTGAAATCACTATGGTTTTTACAAAATTTACGGCAGAATATGTCCTGCCACACGGTAAAGCTTGTACCAGTCCTCACGCTCAAGCTCAATCTGCGACGCTGTCGCTATTTCTTTGAGTCTATCGAGATTTGTCGTGCCGATTACCGGCTGCATTCTCTCAGGCAGTCTGAGCAACCACGCTATTGCCACACCTGTTTTGCTTACCGAATACTTCTGAGCCATCTCCCCCAGCACCCAATTGAGGTCACTAAATTTTTCGTTGTCTAAAAATGTTCCCTCAAAAAAGCCGTACTGGAGCGGTGACCACGGTTGGACAGTAATATCATTGAGCCTGCAGTAATCCCTGACACTGCCGTCGCGGTTTACAGCCTCATCAAAAGAGGTGTTGACTGTAGCACCAACGCTCAGCATCGAGGCGTTTGTGATACTCAGCTGAAGCTGGTTTATGCACAGCCTCTGACTGATAGATTTTTTGAGCAGCTCAATTTGCATCGGATTCTGATTAGACACACCAAACGCTCTGACCTTACCGCTTTTTTCAAGCTCATCAAAAGCTTTTGCGACCTCGTCAGGCTCCATCAGCAAATCAGGTCGGTGCAAAAGCAACACATCTATCTGCTCAACCGAAAGCCTTCTCAGCGAGTTCTCCACAGAGCGCATAATATGCTCATAGGAAAGGTCATACAGTCCGTTTCTTATTCCGCACTTGGTCTGGAGCACGATTTTATCGCGGAGCGATTTGTCGCGTTTTAAAACCCCACCGAAAATCTCCTCGCACCTGCCGTCACCGTAAATATCCGCGTGGTCAAAGCAGTTGTATCCGCTCTCAAGTGCAGTCGCTACATACCTGTCAGCATCATAGACGCTCAGCTGAGCAATTCTCATGCAACCAAGCACTACCTGCGACACCTTTTTATCCTTAGAAAATGTGTTGATATACTTCATAAAAACACCTCATCTGTATCTGATACACTTAGTGTATCACAAAGAAAACGAAATTCAAACACTATTACATCTATAAATAAAATTTTCTCTCTTGACATCAGCACTTTAAAATGATACAATAGCTTTCGTTGAGGAAATCAACACAGTTTAATAGTATAGGGGTATAGCTCAGTTGGTAGAGCAGCGGTCTCCAAAACCGCGTGCCGAGGGTTCGAGTCCTTCTGCCCCTGCCAGTATGAGTGTTCATAACGGATTTAAGTTATGAACACTCTTTTTCTTTGTCAAATTCTTCTGATATGTATGCGTGAGCAGGTTTGTGCCTGCTCACT
>JAFQQF010000020.1 GCA_017411385.1 Ruminococcus sp. | reverse complement strand
TAAGGATGCAACGGCAATCCAGAAGCACGTGGCCTCATTGATTACCCTTTCCGATACCGCCCTTATCTTATCTGATGTAGATGCAAGCGGTAATGTAAATGTTAAAGATGCCACTGCAATTCAGAAGTGGGTTGCAGGTATTGAAACAGGCTTCCTTATCGGTGAACCTGTAAAGAAGCAATAAGTTGATTTGATTCTTATTTATTGCGACAAATGAATAACTAAGAAAAGGACATTGACTCTGTAACAGAATCAATGTCCTTTTTTGTTTGCATATGTGATTGTTAGGTGCGAGTTTTCCTTGTTGCGCGCACAAAGAAAAACTCGCAACTGCATATACAGTTGCGAGGATATTGGTGGAGGCGAGGAGAATCGAACTCCTGTCCGAAAATCACTTGCCAAAGCTTTCTACGGGTGTAGTTGTCGTATTAATCTTAGCTTATACACACTCCCGACAACGGGATTGTGCAAAGAGCATCTCCTGATTGATGACAAAGGTCGGAGAGCTCCTTTGTTCACCTTTACCGCTAATCGACGCCCGAGCCGAGGTCGCGGTACTCCTCGGTCAGACGAGCAGCATTAAGCTGCTAAAGCGACTTTATTGTTGTCGTTTATTTTAAGTTTGCGTATTTTATAGTGGTTACGCCCCACTACCCGCTTACTAAAGTTCGCAATCCCCGTCGAAACCATTGCGCCCCCGTAAGAGCCTGAGTCGCCTCAGGCTTTATTTGTTTGTTAATTAATAATACATAGCATTGGCGATGCTGTCAACATTCATTGAAGCGCCTGCGGCAGCTCCGAAGATAAGGAAGAGAACAACAGCAACAATTGCGATTACAGCTGCAATCAGAAGACCGCAGAAGTATGAACGTGCGTAGTTTCTCTTGTTGATGTTCTTAGTTCCTCCTGTTGCAAAAACAATCAGAAGGATGAGTCCTACAAGAGGGATTGAGAACAGCAGAGAGTGACCGAAGTAACCCCATGCACCCATAGGCTTGAATTTGTCAGGGAGCTGTTCCTCTGTAAGCTCTTTGTAAACAGGAGCTGTATGTGTGTAGCTTTCCTGATATACAGGTGCAGCAGGAGCAACAGGTGCTTCGTAAACAGGTGCCTGTGCTTCAGCCGCCTGAGCAGTAGCTGTAGCTGTCTGAGCCACGGTTACGCCTGTGCCGCACTCGGGGCAAAATGTGCTGTCGTTTGCAATTTCTGTACCGCAATTTGTACATTTCATAAGTTCTACCTCCATATTGTATGTGGAATTTATTTTATTATACGCTATACCGCAAAAAGTTCAAGTGATAATTATTGCAGTCATCAGGTATAATCGGAACCGATGTTATTAGTCGTGCTGTCTGTCCTTCATAGCTCGTTCAATATCACGCTTTGCTGAGCGTTCTGCGTCTGTTGCTCTCTTGTCGTGAAGCTTTTTACCCTTGCAAAGTCCGACCTCAAGCTTTACCTTGCTACCAAGAAAATACACCGAAAGGGGAATGAGGGAGTATCCGTCTTGCTTTACAAGAGAGAAAAGCTTAATAATCTCACGCTTGTGCATCAGAAGCCTTCTCACGCGCATAGGGTCGCGGTTAAAAATGTTACCCTGTTCATAAGGACTTACGTGCATACCGTTTACAAACATTTCGCCTTCAACAACAGAGCACCAGCTGTCCTTTAAGTTCAGCTTGCCCTGACGGATAGACTTAACCTCTGTGCCGAATAGCTCAATGCCTGCTTCGTAGGTTTCATCAATAAAGTAGTCGTGGTAGGCTTTTTTGTTCTGAGCTACCACTCTTTTTTCTGTTTTCACAGTTCACTCCTGCCTTCCAATGCACGGGCAAGGGTTACCTCGTCCGCATATTCAAGGTCACCGCCTACAGGGATTCCGTAGGCAAGTCGGGTTGTTTTGATGCCCAAGGGCTTGAGCAGACGGGAGATATACATCGCTGTTGCATCGCCCTCTACTGTGGGGTTTGTTGCCATTATAACCTCTGTCACCGTACCGTCAGAAAGTCTTGCAAGAAGTTCTTTGATGTAAAGCTGGTCAGGACCGACGTTGTTCAAGGGTGATATTGCACCGTGAAGCACGTGGTAGGTACCCTGAAACTCACGGGTAGACTCCATTGCCATAGCATCTCTTGGGGATTCAACAACGCAGATTACCGTTTTATCCCTCGACTGATTTCGGCAAATGGGGCAGAGTTCCTCATCAGAGAAGTTACAGCACTTGGCACAATATCTTATCTTTTCGTGAGCATCAGTAATTGCTGTAGCAAAGTCCTTTGCCTGCTCAGGTGTCATATGCAGTACGTGGTAAGCAAGACGCTGTGCTGTTTTGCTTCCGATACCAGGCAGACTCTCGAACTTATCAATAAGCTTTGCCAGAGGTGGGATGTTATAGCTTGCCATATCAGAACAGACCGGGAATGCCCATACCGCTCATACCGCCGGATATAGCTTCCATAGTTTTTTCTTTGTCATCCTGTGCTGCACGCAGTGCTTCGTTGACAGCCGCCATAACAAGGTCAGAGAGCATTTCTACGTCATCGGGGTCTACAACATCCTGTGCGATTTCAATGTTTGTCAGCTCCATTTTGCCGGAAACAGTTACCTTAACTGCACCGCCGCCGGATGTGGCAGAGTATTCTTTTGCTTCAAGCTCTTCTGTTGCAGTTTCCATTTGAGCCTGCATTTTCTGAGCCTGACGTGCTAACTGCTGAAGGTTAGAAGCTCCGCCTGAGCCGTAACCCTGAGGTAATCTTGCTTTCATATTAATCAATCTCCTTGTATAATTTATTTACTTATCTCTGCTAAGAGAGTATTTTGCAACTAATTTCTAATTTAGAATTAAGATTCAATAACTTCAATTCCGTCTGCCTTTAGCTCATCGGCAAGAGTCATTAGTGGGTCTGCCTTAATCTTTTCTTCTTCGGGCTTTTTGTAAGGACCTAGAATGTATCGCTTGCCTGTGATTTCCTGCACAGCCTTTCTCAGGTTTTCACGCTGAGAGGAGCTTTGCAAGAGCTTGAAGGGAATATCTGTGCTTGCATCAATAAGCAGGTAATCTCCGCTTTCATAAGCAGTAGTACCCTCAAAGGAAGAAGCAATAACTCTTGAATATTGTTTAAGATTTGCTACAACCTCGGGCCATGAGCGCAGAGGAGTTGCTTCCTTCATAATGCTTTGCATATCTGCAGGAGCTTTTTTCTTTTGAGCTGCAGGCGGTGCTGTAACCACAGGCTTTTCCTCTGCAACGGGTGCTGAGATTTCTTTTTCTGTCACAGGAGCTGTATCCTGAGCATAAACTGTATCAGCTTTAGCTGTAGGTTCTGCCTTTGCTTTTTTAACTCTTTCGGGCTCTTTTATTTCCTCTCTTTGAGTTTCAGTTTCTTTTACGGGTAACTCTGCAGGAGCAGGGGAAGAAGCAGGGGCAGGCACAGGAGCAACTGTTGTAGTTGTCTGTACTGTAACTGCACCGCATTTTACAGCCTTTTCGAGTGCGGATATGCGAGCAAGCAATGAGTCGATGGATGCTTCGAGCTCGGGGGAGGAGAGCTTAACCAATGCGATTTCAAGCTCAATTCGGTTATCAGAGCCTTTGCCCATTCGCTCAAAAGCTGTCTGTAATACATCCATTGCGTAAACAATGTCTGCCAGCGAGAGCATCTGTGCCTGAGAGTAGGCTGTGTCAAATTCTTCGTCAGAAAGCACCACAAGCTCTCTGGGATTTCTCACCGTTTTTATAAGCATAAGAGAGCGAAAATGATTAATAAGCTCGTCGCAAAGACGTGCCATATCCTTTGAGTCATTGTAAAGTCTGTTGAGTATAGAAACTGCACGCTCGCTGTTTTTGTTCACGCAGGAGGAGGCTAAATCAAGAAGATAGTCCTTCTGTGCAAGACCTGCTGCACGGCGTACTGTTTCAGCATCAACGTTATTCTGTAAAGCTAAGCATCTGTCAAGAAGTGACAGGGCATCACGCACAGCTCCGTCTGCTATAACCGCTACAAGCAGAGCCGCTTCGTCAGAAATGGTTGCACCCTCGCACTCTGTAACGTACTTGACACGGTTTGCCATATCCTGAGCGTTTATGCGGTGAAAATCAAACCGCTGGCAACGGGAGAGAATGGTGGCAGGAAGCTTGTGCACCTCAGTCGTTGCAAGGATAAAGAGCACATGTGCCGGAGGCTCCTCCAGAGTTTTCAGCAGGGCATTGAATGCCTCTGTGGTGAGCATATGCACCTCGTCAATGATGAACACGCGGTACTTACCGCGTTCAGGTGTGTAGGTAACCTTTTCTGAGATTTCTCTTATGTCGTCGATTCGTCTGTTTGAGGCTGCATCCATCTCGATAACATCGAAGATTTCACCCGAGTCGATGCCTCTGCAGATTTCGCACTCGCAACAAGGCTCGCCGTCATGTGGGTTAAGGCAGTTTACAGCCTTTGAAAGAATCTTTGCACAGGAGGTTTTGCCTGTACCACGGGTGCCTGTAAACAAATAAGCGTGGTTGATTCTGCCTGCTTTTAATTCGTTTTTCAGAGTGATTGTTACCTGTGGCTGCCCCACAACATCGGAAAAGGTGCGGGGACGATATTTACGATAAAGTACCTGATATGCGGACAAAAAACTCACCTCGATTTACAGATATAAAAAATGCAAGCATACAGTCATTTACATAAGCGAACGACAGACTGACTATATCGCATCAAGAAAACTGCTTAATGCTGCTCGGTTCCCCGCCTGACATGGTTCACAGGCCTCAATCGTACAGGGCCTGCCGCTCGATTATATAAACGAAAGCAGTATAGCTTGCATTCACGCAAGTTATTATACCACAAAAATTCATTAATTGCAATAGAAAAAACAGAGAATATACCTTGAAAGTTATCATATTATGTCAGTTATGCCTATTTTCTTTATATGTGATTTGTGTTATAATCTTTTTTAGTTTTACAAAGAGAGGTAATTATGAAATCAAACAGATTTTTAGGAATTATTTTTCTGCTTGTTGCCGCCTTTTTGTGGGGCAGTACCTTTGTTGCTCAGGCAGAAACAGGCGTAGGTCCCTTTACATATCTTGCAATGCGTTCTGTAGTGGCGGTTGTTTTCCTGTTTCCGATTATTGTATTCAACGATTTGCGAAATAGAAAGCAAACAGGCAGAGTACCTGCACAGAAAAGCAGAGTAAAGCTTCTCCTTACAGGAGGCTTGGTGTGCGGTTCGGCACTTTTTGTTGCTTCAGCACTACAGCAAATCGGAATTGATAAGGGCACATCTGCAGGTAAGGCAGGCTTTATCACCGCCTTGTATATTCTGGGTGTTCCCGTGTTAGGACTTTTTTTAGGCAAAAAGGTCAGACCGCTTTTGTGGGTGTGCTTATTTCTTGCAACGGTGGGGCTTTTCCTTTTGTGTATGACAGGAAGCTTGCAGGAGTTCTCACTCACAGCACTTCTGAGCACAGAAACACTCAAAGAGCTTTCTGTTCAGAGCTGTGATATTTATGTTATAGTATGTGCAGTAGGTTATTCCTTGCAGATTATGGCTATTGATAAGTACTCTCCCAAGGTGGATTGTCTGAAGCTTTCATTTTTGCAGTTTTCGGTTACAGCGGTACTTGCTCTGATTGCTATGTTTATATTGGAAAAACCAACTATGAGCGATATACTTTCATCGTGGGTATCAATTTTGTATGCAGGAATACTTTCAAGCGGTGTTGCATACACTTTGCAGATATTCGGTCAAAAATATACTCCTCCCACCATTGCATCAATGCTTATGAGCCTTGAGTCCGCGTTTGCAGTGCTCTCGGCAATAGTGTTCAGCTTCCTTACAACAGGGGTGGCTGAGCTTCCTTCTGGCTACGAATGGATAGGAATAATCCTGATGTTCACAGCAATAATGCTCTCTCAGTTGCCAGAGAAAAAGAAAAGCAAATAATAAAACTAAAAGTCACGGTAGCGTTCTGCTGCCGTGACTTTTGTTTTAGTGGTGATGATGGTGGTGATGTCCTCTGTGATTTTCTTGTTTGCATACGCGGCACTGTTTTTCACAGCAATCTTCAAATGGGCTTTCAATCTCCAGAGTAACGTGGCTGATTCCGTGCTCCTTTAGCTCTTCTCTTACAAGCTTTTTCACACGAATTGCATCACCCTCTGTCACAAGGTGCATCGTTGCAAAGTTGTTTGTTCCGTCAATACTCCAAAGGTGTATGTGGTGCACATCCGAAACACCGTTAATTTTACACAGATGCTCTCTGAGCTTACTAACATCCATTCCTTTGGGAGTTTTTTCAAGGAAAAGCTCCAAGGCTTCCTTCAGATTGCGTACAGCATTAATCAGTACAAACAGCGCAACCCCAATGGAAAGTATAGGGTCGATGATTTTTATATCGGTAAATTTCATTACAACAGCGCCGATAAGCACCACAAGCCAACCCATCACATCCTCCAGCATATGCAGATTTACAGCCTTTTGGTTGAGGGAGTCGCCGTTTTTTGTAAAGAAAGCAGCGACAAGGTTAATCACAACACCGATTACAGCAAGCACAATCATTCCCTTGTAGTTGATGTCGGTGGGAGAGATGATTCTGAATATTGCATTGTAAATAATGGAAACAGAGCCTAAAAGTAGAATAAGTGTTGTGATAACACTTCCGATTACCGAGTATCTCGAGTACCCGTATGTGTACTTATCATCGGGTTTCTTGTGGCTTTTCTTTTCAAGTATAAAGGCAACTCCGATGCTCATAGCATCTCCCATATCGTGAAGCGAATCGGAAAGAATAGCGAAGCTTCCTGTGAACAATCCGCCTATGAATTCGAAAACTGAAAAGCACAGGTTTAGTATAAAAGCGATAAGAATGTTTCGTTGACTTTTCATATATCCTCCGTTGTGTAGGTTAGTTATGGTGGTTGATGTGTGCAAGGCTTATAGCAAACACACTTGCAATGTGCTCATCGTCAAGGCTGTAATAAATTTCTTTACCTTCACGTCTTGATTTTACAACTCCTGCATCCTTCATTTTTGCAAGCTGGTGAGAGATTGATGACTTGGTCATAGAGAGCAGACTTGCAAGGTCGCACACACACATCTCATTTACAGATAAAGCGTAAATCAGCTTGCACCTTGTGTCGTTGCCGATGATTTTGAAAAAATCCGCAAGCTTTATAAACACATCTTCTTCGGGCATAGCTTTCATTACATTTTCAACTATATGCTTGTGCACAGCGTTGCAATCACAAACAAAACTGTTATTTGACATAGAATAACCTCCTTTGATGATTGAATAAATATTCAACTGTAGCTATTATAGTTGAACAACTGCTCAATTGTCAAGCTTTTTTTCAAAAAAATAAAAGCTGTGCTCCAAGAAATCCTGAAGCACAGCGTGTTTAGTGTTTTAAGTTTTTAGATTATGCCCAGCGGAGAGTGTCCTCGTAAACTACGATGTAGTCGTTAGCACTTCTGTCCCAAGAGTTGTTACTCATCATAGCTCTCCACATAAGTGAATGCCAGCCGTGGTCATCCTGAATACCCCACAGAGCACGTCTTACAGCGTGAGCCATATCGTCTGCGGTGTAATTCTTGAAGGTGAAGCCGTTGCCGTAGTTGTCTGCAGAGTCAAATACAGAGTCTTTCAGACCGCCAACCTCACGTACAACAGGGATTGTACCGTAGCGCAGAGCAATCATCTGTGCCAGACCGCAGGGCTCAGACTTGGAGGGCATCAGGAAAATATCGGCACCCGAATAAATCTTTCTTGCAAGCTCGGGAATAAATCCGTTTACAAAGCAAACTCTGCCGGGATATTTCCACTGAATGTCACGGAAGAAGTTCTCGTATTCCTCGTCGCCTGTGCCGAGAACTACAAACTGCATATTCTCTGTGTTCAGCAGGTTTTCAAGTGAATCCTTTACAAGGTCAAGTCCCTTGTGAGAAACAAGTCTTGTTACCATTGCAACCATGGGAACATCCCATCTCTGCTCAAGTCCCAGTCTTTCCTGCAGAGCACGCTTACACTCGCCCTTGCCTGACATATCATCCATAGTGTAATTACGGTAGAGGTGATAATCGGTGGCAGGGTCCCAGTCAAGAGGCTCAATGCCGTTTAAGATACCGCAGAGCTTGTAGTGATTGTTAATGAGGGGATGATGCAGTCCATGGCTGAACCAAGGGTCTTTAATTTCCAACGCATAGCTGGGAGATACGGTAGTAACTCTCACAGCTGTCTGAATTGCACCCTTAACCATATTCAGCTTTCCGTCCATCTCAAGAATCTTCTGCTCAGACTCGGGAATTCCTACGCACTCTGTGTTAACCTCCCAGCCGTATTTGCCCTGATACTGAATGTTGTGAATAGTAAAGATATTCTTGATGTTGTAGTACCAAGGATTTTTGGAGTAGAAGAGGTAGTAGTAGGTGGGCACCAAGGCTGTCTGCCAGTCGTTGGTGTGAATAATATCGGGGTGGAAGTCGATGTGGGGAAGCATCTCAAGTATAGCTCTTGAGAAGAATGCAAATCTCTCAGCATCATCGTAGAAGCCATAAAGCTTATCACGCTTGAAGTAGTACTCGTTGTCAATGAAGTAGTAGGTGCAATCGTTCCATCTTGCCCAGAACAGACCGCAGTACATATTTCTCCATGCAACAGGTACGGTGAAGTTGGTGATGAAGTTCATCTGGCATTTAAGCTCGTAGGGGATAGTGCCGTAAAGTGGCATTACAATACGGCAATCCTGACCCTTACGGCATAAAGTGTGGGGCAGACTTCCTGCTACGTCAGCAAGTCCGCCGGAACCTGCAAAGGGGTTAGCCTCTGAGGAACAATAAAGTATTCTCATATATATCCTTCCTTTCTGTATTAAACAGTTGATTGTTTAGCGATGTAGATGGGGTAGGTCTTGGCACCTGACAGGCTCTGACCTTCAGTTATAACTACATCTTTGTCTACAATAACATAGTCAAGGGTTGCACCCTTGCTGATTGTTGTATCCTGCATAACAATGCAGTTTTTAACAACTGCACCCTTGCCGATGTGAACACCCTTGGAGATGATGCAGTTTTCTACCTCGCCCTCAATAATACAGCCCTGTGCAACAAGTGAATTCTTCACCTTGCTTGTAAGTCCGTAACGTGAGGGTGCATCATCGCGAACCTTGGTGTATATAGGACGGCTTAAGTTAAATAACTCATCGCGTACATCCTTGTTCATCAGCTTCATATTCTCTTCAAAGTAATCCTCTGCAGAGTGAACAAGTGCCATATGTCCCTTGTATTCATAAGCATACATATTGAGCTTGCCTACGTTATCTTGGAGTAAGTTTTTTCTGAAATTCAAGGCGTTTACACTCATACATTCTTGAACTAATTCAAGAAGTAAATCTTTTTTGATAATCATAGAATAGGTGGAGTTTTTGCACTTACCATCTGTTTTAGGATTTATAAGAATTTCAGTAATCCTTCCGTTATCATCAGTGTTCAGAATGAGAGGATTAACTGCATTCTTGGGAATTTCCATTTCCTTATACATCAGTGTCAGGTCAGCACCTGTACTCAAGTGTTGTTCAAACATCTTGCTGTAGTCGATATTTGCAGCATAGTTGCTGTTAGTTAGGAGTATGCATTCCTCTTTAAGATGTGTAAAATATCCGTGAAGATGATAGATAGCTTCAATACGGTGCCTGAATGAATGACCGCGGTAAGGGGAAAGAATAGTAAGTCCTGAACGGCGCTTGGAAAGATCCCAAGCGTTGCCTGAGCCTACGTGGTCCATCAGTGAGTGGAAGTTGTTTCTTGCAATAATTGCAACGTTGTTTATTCCAGAGTTAGACATGTTTGAAAGAGGAAAGTCTACCAAACGGTATTTACCGCCAAAAGGAACACTTGCCATAGTACGCTTTGATGTAAGCTCAGGAAGGTTAGCTTCTCCCACATTTGCAAATATAAGTCCTGCTAAATTGATACCCATTACATCACACCTCCACGTCTGCTTCTATCATAGCCTTGGGTGCCACAACTGCACCGTCAGCAATATTCAGCCCTGCACCGATAACGGCAACGCCCCACTGGTCGCGGTCGGGATAATCCTCAGGTCTTCCGCCTACAACAGCACCCTTGCCGATGTGAGCATTTTCAGCAACAATTGAGTAGAGAACCTTTGCACCCTCCTCAATAACTGCACCGGGCATAATGATTGAGGAGTTGATTTCGGCATCTTTGCCAATCTTAACGCCTGAGAAGAGAATTGAAAACTCAAGGTTACCGTCAACCTCACAGCCGTCAGCAATGAGGGAGTTCTGAATTTCTGCATTCTCACCCAAATGATGTGGAGGGAGCATACGGTTTCTTGAGCAGATATCCTTCAAATCAAGCTGAACGTTGGGGTTGAGAATATCCATATTTGCATCCCAGAGGCTGTCAATTGTACCAACATCCTTCCAGTAGCCCTCAAATTCATAAGCAAACATTCTCTCGCCGCTCTCAAGCATCAAAGGCAGAACGTTCTTGCCGAAGTCATGGTCTGACTCGGGATTATTTTCGTCGTCAATAAGATATTTTCTCAGCTTATTCCAGCTGAAAACGTAAATACCCATAGAAGCCTTGGTGCTCTTGGGAACCTTTGGCTTTTCATCAAATTCGTAGATTTCTCCGTTTTCGTATGTATTGAGGATACCAAAACGGGAAGCCTCTTCCAGAGATACGTCAATAACAGCAATTGTGCAGTCAGCCTTGTTCTTTTTGTGAGCGGCAATCATTTTGGAGTAATCCATTTTGTAGATATGGTCGCCTGAAAGAATAACAACGTACTCGGGATTATATCTGTCAATATAGCTGATGTTCTGATAAATTGCATTTGCGGTGCCCGAATACCAGTCAGCACCTTCAACTGCCTGATAGGGGCTCAGACAGGTAACACCTGAGTTTGTTCCGTCTAAATCCCAAGGCTGACCGTTGCCGATGTACTCGTTGAGCACAAGGGGCTGGTACTGAGTCAGCACACCAACAGCCTCAATGCCTGAATTGATACAGTTTGACAGGGGAAAGTCAATGATTCTGTATTTACCGCCGAATGGAACAGCGGGCTTTGCAATTTTCTTTGTAAGCACGCCAAGACGTGAGCCTTGACCGCCTGCAAGCAGCATAGCTACGACTTCCTTTTTAGGATACATAGCAAAACCTCCGTTTATTTTAATGATAACTGAAGTGTTGATTTATTATAAGACAGGCTTAATCTGCCGTTATTTACAAGTTTATTTGAGAATGTCTATAATACTGCGTTCTACAGAAAAATCAAAAGGGAATAATACTGAATAAATTATGCGCAATAGGGCGAAGTATATAAATACACTCCGCCCGTATTGTACATTTAATTTGTTTTATTTTTTGTCGGAAGCGGTTGACTTCTTTGTGGTTTTCTTAGGCTCTGCCTTCTTGGGCTCTTCAGCCTTTTCTACAGCTTCTGTTTTCTTTGTTGCTGTCTTTTTAGCAGGTGCCTTCTTAGCAGGTGCTTTTTTCTCAGCAGGCTTCTCAGCTACGGCTTCTGCCTTTTTAGCTGTTGTTTTCTTAGCGGGTGCCTTCTTAGCTTCTGCTTTCTCCTTGGCAGGCTTTTCAGCTACAGCATCTGCTTTCTTAGCAGTTGTCTTTTTAGCAGGAGCCTTCTTTGCGGGAGCAGCTTCCTTCTTCTCTGCTGTCTTCTTTGCGGTAGTCTTCTTTGTAGTAGTCTTCTTTGTTGTCTTCTTCTTGGGCTTCTCTTCTACTACAGGTTCGGGTTTCTCCATAGGCTGTGTGCACTTAAAGAACATTGCACTCATAGGAGGAATATTGATAACAATAGACTGATCCAGATTGTGGCAGGGGTCTGTTGTTGTCATAATGTCAGCAGGATTGTTTGCACAATGGTAACCGCCGTACTGGTCGTCATCAGTATTGAATATTGTGTTGTAGATACCGTACTGGGGAACACCGATGCGGTAATCGTGTCTGAACATAGGCTGGAAGTTACATACTACAACGATATCGTTGCCGTTTTTATCCTTACGGCGGAAAGCAATGATGCTCTGAGTGTAGTCATCGTGATGAATCCAGTCAAAACCTTCCCAGTTAAAGTCAACCTGATGCATACAGGGGTTGTCCTTGTAGAACTTGTTGATATCAGCGAAGAAGTGGTTGAGCTTCTGATGCTTCTCATACTGGAGAAGACCCCACTGAAGCTCCTCGTTGCAGTTCCACTCGTCAAACTGACCCAGCTCTGTGCCCATGAATGTGAGCTTCTTGCCGGGGTGAGCCATCATGTAAGAGTAGAATACACGAACGCCTGCAAACTTGGTGTCGTAGTCACCGGGCATCTTGTTGATGAGAGAACCCTTGCCGTAAACTACCTCATCGTGGGAGATAGGAAGCAGGAACTTCTCAGAGAAAGCATACAGGAAGCTGAATGTAAGGTTATCGTGGTGGAAGGGTCTCCACAGCGGATCAAGCTTCATATAGTGGAGCATATCGTTCATCCAACCCATATTCCACTTGTAGTCAAAGCCAAGACCGCCGTCATAAACAGGACGTGTTACCATAGGCCATGATGTGCTTTCCTCAGCAATCATCATAACTGTGGGATGATAGAGGTGAACTGCGGTGTTAAGTCTTTTCAGGAACTCAACAGCTTCCCAATGCTCTCTTCCGCCTGAAGAGTTAGCAACCCACTCACCGTCCTTGCGGTTGTAGTCAAGGTAAAGCATTGAAGCAACAGCATCAACACGGATACCGTCAACGTGGTATTTGTCAATCCAGAACATAGCGGAGGAAATAAGGAAGGAAACAACTTCGTTACGAGCATAGTCGAAAACATATGTACCCCATTCCTTGTGCTCGCCCTTTCTGGAATCCTCGTACTCGTAGCAGTGAATACCGTCAAATCTGCCAAGACCATGTGCATCCTTGGGGAAATGAGCAGGTACCCAGTCAATAATAACGCCGATTCCCTCCTGATGGCAACGGTCAATGAATGCCATCAGCTCGTCGGGGTTGCCATAGCGTGAGGTAGGAGCGAAGTAGCCTGTTACCTGATAACCCCATGAGCCGTCAAAGGGATACTCAGTGATGGGCATAAATTCAAGGTGAGTATAACCCATTTCCTTGATGTAGGGAATAAGCTCGTCAGCAAGCTTTTCATAAGAGAAGCTATTGCCGTCAGAATATTTACGCCAAGAGCCTGCGTGCATCTCGTAGATGTTCAGGGGCTCTTCAAAGTGATTGATACTGTTTTTGTGCTCATACCAAGCAGAATCCTGCCACTGATGATTACCAAGAGAGAACACTCTGGAAGCATTCTCGGGTCTTGTCTGGCAATGGAATGCGTAGGGGTCTGTCTTGAGGAGCTTTTCACCCCAAGGAGTTTCAACGCAGTACTTGTAGATTGCGTATTCGCCAACGCCCTCAATGAAAACCTCCCAGATGCCGCCGTCGTCAATTTTATACATGTGGTTGGCATCCTGCTCCCAGTCGTTGAAGTCGCCTACAACAGAAACTGATTTTGCGTTAGGAGCCCATACTCTGAACACAACACCCTGCTTTCCGTCCCAGTTTTCTACGTGAGAACCGAAGAAATCATAGGCACGGATAGCATCACCGTCATAGTACAGCTGGATGTGTGATCTTTCGTCATTGAATGAATAGTTCATATATTTTCCTCCTGTTGGAATATGATATACATACTTGTACACCTATCTGTACTTCTATATTATATCAAATACAATTTATTATTTCAATAAAAATGAAAATAATGATACACAAACTTTGTCTTTTTGCTTTGGTTAAAATGACGAAAAAACGTATAATTTGTGGTTATAATTTATCGTTTGTGCTGTTATCGCTTTGGTTGACAAACTTTGCCAAGGGATTATAATTATTTTGTTGCGAGTGTTATATTTTACCACACAAATTTATATGTAAAAAAATGAAAGGAGAGAGGAAATGCAGAATAATGAATATATGCTTTCAGGCTCAATATCTAAAAGTATTGTTAAGTTTGCGATACCTCTCTTTTTTGGTAATTTGTTTCAGCAACTTTACAATACGGCAGATTCGCTGATTGTAGGTAATAAATTGGGAAACACCGCTTTGGCGGCGGTAAGCTCCACAGGAATGCTTATTTTTCTTCTTGTAGGCTTCTTTCAAGGAATAGGCTTGGGAGCAGGTGTGGTGGTTTCTCAGTTTTACGGAGCAAGGGATAACAAAAATCTACGTCTTTCAATACATACATATCTGACCGTTTCAATTGTAATCGGGTTGATCTTAACTGTTATTGCAACTCTGCTTGCGCCTCAAATTCTTGTTTGGATGGGGACTCCTACAGATGTTATGCCAGATGCGGTGGAATACATAAGAGTATATTTCCTCGGAAGCTTGGGACTTGTAATGTATAACGCTTGTATGGGTGTTATGCAGGCAGTAGGTGACAGCAAGCATCCTCTGTATTATCTGATTGTGTCATCGTTTATCAATATCGTTCTTGACCTTATACTCATTGTGGGCTTTGGTTTTGGTGTGTGGGCGGCAGCTCTTGCAACTATAGTTTCACAGTTTGTCAGCGTGTTTATGTGTCTTTTTAAACTTATGAGGTCTGACGAGGTTTATTCAGTCAGATTTAAAGAGCTCTGTTTTGACAAGAGAATGATAAAAATGATTCTCCGCATAGGACTTCCTTCAGGAGTTCAGAATTCAATCATCGCTTTTGCAAATGTAGTGGTGCAGTCAAACATCAACTACTTTGGCGAAATGGCAATGGCAGGCTGCGGAGCCTATTCCAAAATCGAGGGCTTTGCGTTTCTGCCGATTACAAGCTTTACAGCGGCACTCACTACTTTTGTAGGTCAGAACTTAGGTGCAGGAAATACAGAAAGAGTTAAAAAGGGAGCACGGTTTGGAATTTGGTGTTCTCTTGTAATCGCAGAGGTTATAGGAGTTTTGTTCTATTTATCAGCCACGCTTCTTATCAGTGCGTTTACCCGTGAGCCTGATGCAATAGCTTATGGTGTACAGAAGGCACAGACCTGTGCTTTGTTTTACTGCCTGCTTGCGGCAACCCACTCATTTGCGGCGGTGCTCCGCGGTGCAGGTAAAAGCCTGTTTCCGATGCTCACAATGCTTGTTTGCTGGTGTGTAATCCGTGTCAGCTTTATTTCTGTTATGGTACCCATAACTCAGACCATAGATGCAGTCAACTGGGTGTATCCTCTCACATGGACACTGAGCACAATCGCTCTGTTTGTCTATTACAAAAAAATCAACTGGTCAAACAGTAGTATTATAAAAGAGAATAAGTAAAAAAGCTTAATAAACATGAAAAGCCGACAACTCATAAATCTGAGCTGTCGGCTTTGTTCTTTCTGTAAAAAGGCAGGAACGTTGACAATATGGTGAAGGCTCTGCAGAAAAGCAGAGCAAAGCACAACGAGAAGCTTTCCTATGAGGATGCTTTGGAGGAGCTTGTGTGTAACACTATGTCAGACATTGCAACGGATGAAGATGCTATGGCGGTGTTCCTTGAGCTTGACGAGTCAGAGCGGAAAACACTTATCTCTGTATTGCGAAATATAGCAAACAAGATAATAGAATGGGGAAGAAGCCTTACAGGTAATGAATACAGAAGACTTGTTACAGAATCCGAAGCCCTCCGCCACCTTGCAAACGAGCTGAATAAGCAGTTGAAGGCGGTTGAGGGGAATACTCAGGGGCAGGGGGAGAGAAAGAATAATGCCCCAGACAATGAAGGAATAGGCAATATTGTGTATGATGCCGACTCTATAATCGTCGATTTGTCTGATGATAATGTTTTGTCAGAGAGAGTAAAAGGCGTGTATGGTGCAAATAAATATAAGATAATTCAGGAATATATTCTTGAAGCACTTAGTGAACAGCCGATAACATTAAGCGATGGTAAACAAGCGGTTGTAGATAACCGAGATGCTTTGCATATTGCAAATAAATCAGCCAACAGAAAAACTGCGGAAATTTCAAAGATAAAATACTTAGTAGAATCAGCAAAATTGTATGCTGAAGCTACAGAGGTGGAACATAAAAAGTTTAATTATTTTTGCTATTATAAAGTATCAGTTAGGTATAATGGTGCAATATATGACTTGTATATCAATGTAGGTAGAGCAAAAAACGATGGAAGGTATCATATTTATGATATTACTAAAAAAATAAAAGATACCGCCAACCGAATAAACGGTTTGGAGCGCCCCAAACCAAATGAGGGTTACGCTCTACAAAACGGTATCTCTAATATTATATTACCCAATTCTAAAGAAACTGTCAAGAAAAACTTCTACGCAGATACAATAGATTTATCTGCTGATTATGACAATGCAGTAGAAGAATATTTGCGCAACAAGAGCAGAGAGAACCTGAACAACGTGCGTGAGCTTGTAAATAAAGTCGCAAGCAGAGCAATGCCCGACAGCGTGGTGAGAGATGAGAGTGGAAGGCTCCTTAAAGTGTATCACGGAACAGAGTCGGAGAACTTCAACGTATTTGACAGGGAACGCAGAGGGCAGACGGATGCAAGCTTGTGGGGCAGAGGGTATTATTTTTCTTCGGATGTTGATTTTGCTTCTGATTTTGGTGAGAACGTGCGCGGATTTTACCTGAACATAACAAAACCTTTTGTTGTTGATAAGGTTGATGCTCCTGCATCAATAATTGCAATGCAGCTTAAATCTATGGGCATAGGTGTAGACTTTGATTACAGAGGAATGAAAGCCTATGAGTTTGTAAGTGCTTTTGGTAATCAGAGGTTTACAAATGTGCTTATGGAAAAGGGATATGACGGAGTAATTGTTGAGGATTTTGAGTATGTAGCCTTTGAGCAGAATCAGATGAAGCTTGCGGATGCTATAACCTATGACGACAACGGAGATGTGATACCGCTGTCAGAGAGATTTGCTGATAATAAGAATGATATAAGGTATTCATATAATGATGACAGCTTCAGAGATATTGAAGACGATATATATTATCCAAAATCAGCCCGAGAAAGAAGTGCTTTTAAGCGTTCTATGGCAAATAAAACTTCAGCATTGCAAGATGGAGAGATTAAGCATATAATTATATACACAGCAGATAATTTTTATGTAGTTACAGCAAATGGTTATCTGAGTGGTGTGATTGATGTTAAAATACCTCTGGATGGAAACAGAGAGATAATTTCTCAATATTTAATGGAGGAATATGATAATGCTGACACAACTTCAGAAAGATTTAGTAGGTGGTCTCAAGTATATGGGACTCAACAAGGAAGAAGTAACAGGAGCGGTAATGGCACTCAAAACGGAACCGGCTCAGAAAAAAATGATGAATTGGATAGTGGACAATCCGACGGCGGACAAGTCGGAAGTGATAGCACATTTGACAGAGATTCTCAAGTAAAGAAAAGCTTTTCTTACGCAGACGAAGATGTTGACTTGTGGGGATTGTTGGAGCCTGAGGAAGAAACTGCAGACAGTACACAGAGGTCTGAGCTTCTTGACGGATTTATTCAGACGGCAGGTGTGCTCCTTGAAAAGACAAGGGGAACCGAGGAACCGAGCTTAATGAGGGCAGAGTAAGAAGAATTGCAAACTCTGTTATAAACAGGTTTACAGGCAAAGTTGTTTAAAGATTAAAAAAACGGGCAGTCGCAACGACTGCCCGTAATTTTGTTCGTTAATTCAACGTGTAATGAATTAGCCCTTGAGTGTTTCGTCAAGCTCTGCGAAGTACTTGATAGTTCTTACCATCTGAGATGTGTAAGAGTTCTCGTTGTCGTACCAGGAAACAACCTGAACCTGAGTTGTATCTGTTTCAGGCATATAAGTTGCCATTGTCTGAGTAGCATCGAAGAGTGAGCCGTATCTCATACCAACGATATCGGATGAAACGATTTCATCCTCGTTGTAGCCGAAGCTCTCGCTTGCAGCAGCCTTCATAGCAGCGTTGATCATATCCTTTGTTACGTTGCCCTTAACAACTGCGAAGAGAAGAGTTGTGGAGCCTGTGGGAACAGGAACTCTCTGTGCAGCACCGATGAGCTTGCCGTTGAGCTCGGGAATAACAAGACCGATAGCCTTAGCAGCACCTGTGGAGTTGGGAACGATGTTAACAGCGCCTGCACGTGCTCTTCTGAGGTCGCCCTTTCTGTGAGGACCGTCAAGAATCATCTGGTCGCCTGTGTAAGCGTGGATAGTTGCCATAATACCGCTCTGGATGGGAGCAAGGTCGTTAAGAGCCTTAGCCATAGGAGCAAGGCAGTTTGTTGTGCAAGATGCAGCAGAGATGATCTGGTCATCAGCTGTGAGAGTGTCCTCGTTAACTGAGAATACGATTGTCTTCAGGTCGTTGCCTGCGGGAGCAGAAATAACAACCTTCTTTGCACCTGCGTTGATGTGAGCCATGGACTTCTCCTTGGAGCAGTAGAAGCCTGTGCACTCGAGAACAACCTCAACGCCGAGCTCGCCCCAAGGAATGTTGTTAGCGTCTTTCTCTGCGTAGATTGTGATTTCCTTACCATCAACTGTGATAGAGTTGTCTGTGCTTGTTACTGTGTCTGCAAGAGCGTACTTACCCTGAGCAGAATCATACTTGAGCAGGTGAGCGAGCATCTTGGGGCTTGTGAGGTCATTGATTGCAACTACCTCGTAACCCTCTGCGCCGAACATCTGTCTGAATGCAAGACGGCCGATACGACCGAAACCGTTAATACCAACTTTTACTGACATATTGATACATCCTCCTGTATTTTATTGGTAACTAGATTATATCTTGTTTTTTCTGCAAATTCAATAGTTTGTGATAAATTTAACTGATTTTGTATAATCTTTGGCTATTCAAAGGTGTATGTGGTGTTTTTTTATGCAAAAATACACTTCGACTTAGTTTAAAACTTAAAATTTCCATAAAAATGACTACATTAATTGCAGTATTCATTATTATTATGTATTAAAATATACAAAATATTCTTGACAAATTCCTATATATCATTTAATATATTAAAAGACGAAATATTAATTTCAGTATTTTGTCTGTGTCTGTGCCATGGCACTGGTTGCAGATACCCTTATTTTTTAATTGGACTCTTAGATGAGCCGTTACTTATAGATATCCTTATTATTTCTTTACCATTTACCGTGAAATTACAATGATTTTATATACACCTTATAATTGAATTATATAATTTTTCGGGCGGATATCTTACTTCTTTACCGCGACTGGGGTAGTTTTTCTACTAAAGCTATGTGTTTTTTCTCAGTCGTTTTTATATCCGACCGTTTTTTGTTTTTAAACGGTAACTTATAATAGCATATCTACTTTTTAACGGCACCGTGAGTTGAATCTGAAAAAAATTCAAATCAAGGAGGTGTCACACTATGGATTTATGGCTTGCACTTGTTCTTGTGGCTGTTGCTGTTGTGGTCGGTATTGCTGTTGGTTTTGTATTCGGCGGACTTCACAGAAAAAAGGTCGCAGAGAACGAAATCGGCAGTGCCGAGCAGGAGGCTAAACGCATTATCTCCGAAGCAATGAAAACTGCCGAAGCAAAGAAAAAGGAAGCCATAATCGAAGGCAAGGATGAAATCCATCGCCTGAGAAATGAATCTGAAAAAGAAATCACAGAACGTCGCAAAGAAGTACAGCGACAGGAGAGAAGACTCCAGCAGAAAGAGGAAACTCTGGACAAAAAGCTGGATAATCTCGAAAAGAAAGAAGAGAACGTGGCAAGAAAGCTTAAGGAAGCAGAGAAAAAGCTGGAAGAGGTTGAAACCATCAAAAAGAGCCAGTTTGAAATGCTGGAGAGAATTTCCGGCTACTCTGTTGAGCAGGCTAAGGCATATCTGCTGGAGCAGCTTGACGGCGAGCTTGTGCACGAAAAGTCACTCAAAATTATGGACTACGAGCAGCAGCTCAAAGACGAGGCTGACAAAAAAGCAAGGAACATTATCTCTCTTGCCATTCAGCGTCTTGCTGCTGACCACGTAACCGAGGCAACAGTTTCCGTTGTTGCTCTGCCCAACGATGAAATGAAGGGCAGAATTATCGGTCGTGAGGGTCGTAACATCCGTGCGATTGAAACCCTCACAGGTGTTGACCTTATTATTGATGACACACCCGAGGCAATTACTCTCAGCTGTTTTGAGCCTGTAAGACGCGAAATTGCCAGAGTTGCTCTCGAAAAGCTTATTTCTGACGGCAGAATCCATCCCACAAAGATTGAAGAAATGGTTGACAAGGCTCGCCGTGAGGTTGAGTCTACAATCAAGAGTGCGGGTGAGCATGCAGTTATTGATGCAGGTATCGGTAATCTCCACCCCGAGCTTATTAAGCTTCTGGGCAGACTTCGTTACCGTACAAGCTATGGTCAGAATGTTCTCAATCATTCTCTTGAGGTTTCCTACATTGCAGGAATGATGGCTACCGAGCTTGGAATGGACCCTGCTGTTGCAAAGCGTGCAGGTCTTCTCCACGACATCGGTAAGGCACTTGACCACGAAATGGATGGAAGCCACATCGAGCTTGGTGTTGAGGTGGCAAGAAAGTATAAGGAAAGCGATGCTGTTATTCACGCTATCCATGCTCACCACGGCGACATCGAAGCAAAAACAATCGTTGCTTGCCTTGTTCAGGCAGCTGATGCTATCTCCGCGGCACGTCCCGGTGCACGCAGAGAAAACCTTGAAAACTACATCAAACGTCTTGAAAAACTGGAGAGTGTTGCTTCTTCCTTCGATGGCGTTGACACCACATTTGCAATTCAGGCGGGCCGCGAAATCCGCATTATGGTTAAGCCTGAGGTAGTAAATGACGACAAAATGGCAGTTCTTGCTCGCGACATCTGCCAGAAGATTGAAGCAGAGCTTGAATATCCCGGTCACATCAAGGTTCACATTATCCGCGAATCCAGAGCAATCGACTTCGCAAAGTAATAATTTGATAATGCAAAACTTAACCCCACGGACTATATCCCGTGGGGTTTGTTGTTTGTGTTTACTTCACTTCATAATTCCACAAAGGAATAAAACTTTCATCAGCAGATTTAAGCTCCTGTGCAAAGCCGTCAAGCTCCAAATCTAGCAGATGGTTAAGCACCTTCTGATATTCCCGATTGGTGATTTTGCGTGAAAGCTTAGGGTGTTCAAGGGCTTTGCCGTGGGGGATGTATTGTCCCATAAGGCTGACTGTGGCATCTTTTCCAAAATTCTCCTTTAGAATATTTAAAACGCCTATGCTGTTTTTTGTGTGGTTCGGAAGCACTAAGTGCCGTATGAGCACTCCTTTTGTTGCGATTCCTTTATCGTTAAGCGTTAGCTTTCCGGTTTGTCGGAACATTTCTTCTATTGCTTTTTGTGCAATCTCAGGGTAGTTATTAACCTTTGAATATTCAAGCCCGAGTGCGTTGTCCGAATACTTGAAGTCGGGCAGATAAATATCCACAATTCCTTCCAAAGCTCTGAGCGTTTCAACTCTTTCGTATCCTCCGCAGTTGTAAACAACAGGAACCTTCGGCTTGTAAATTTCAAAGCTTCTGATAATTTCCGGCAGATATTGAGTTGCGCTTATAAGGTCTATGTTGTGCACGCCCAAGGCTTCAAGCCTTCTGTATTCGTCAGCGAGGATACGGGCATCTATCTGAACACCAAAGTTATCCGCAGAAATTTCATAGTTTTGACAGTATATGCATTTCATTGTGCAACCGCTGAAGAATATTGCACCTGAGCCTTTATCTCCGCTTATGGGCGGTTCTTCCCAGAAATGAGGTGCTATCCTTGCAACGGAGGGGGAGGAGGAAACATTGCACATACCGCCTTTTGTGTTCAAATCTCTGAAAGTATTGCATTTGTTGGGGCATAGTCTGCAGTTCATAAAATCACCAATGTCAGTATATCATAAAAGAGATTCAATGAAAAGAGGTAAGAAAATAACACAGAATGGCTAAATACAATGTTAATACCTTAAGAAAGACATATTTTTGTTGACACTCAAAAACGTTCGTTCTATAATTTAGTTATGCTGATTCACGAGGAAGGTATCAGTTATAGTCACAAGGCAACCAGTCCCGCCTGTGTGCTGTAAATTTCACGAGGACATAGTACCGTCAGCAGGCATATATTAATTTGCGTAACTACTTGATATATGTTTTAAGGTTCTGTGTTGCTGATAAATAAGCTTAGCTGATTTTTATCGGCAAGGATGTTATGCGGTACATCCTTTTTGTAACTTATACTATGTGTATAAGGAGGGTAATAAGTGAATAATTCAGATGTAATGATTCAGGTGAAAAACCTGAAAAAAGAATTCAGAAAGGCAATAAAGGAGCCGGGGCTCAAAGGAAGCTTCAAAGCTCTTTTTAAGCCTGAGTATGAAACGGTCAAGGCTGTGGATGACATAAGCTTTGATGTGAAAAAAGGCGAGATAATCGGGTTTATCGGTCCTAACGGTGCAGGTAAATCCACAGTAATTAAAATGCTCACGGGCATTCTTACTCCTACATCGGGCGAGTGCCGTATAGACGGCAAAATCCCTACTCAGAACCGCAAGGACTATGTAAAGGAAATCGGTGTTGTTTTCGGACAGCGAACACAGCTGTGGTGGGATTTGGCACTGCGAGAAACCTATATGGTTCTCAAGGAGATTTACGAAATTCCCGAGGAGGATTACAAAAAGAGAATGGCGTTTTTAAACGAGGTGCTGCAGCTGGAGGTTTTTATCACAAGCCCTGTGCGTACCTTGTCCTTAGGCCAGCGTATGCGTGCTGATATTGCCGCATCACTTCTGCATAATCCCAAGGTGCTTTTTCTTGACGAGCCCACCATCGGCCTTGATGTGGTTGTTAAAGATAACATAAGAAAAGCTATTCAGAAAATCAGCGAGGAAAGCGGTACAACAGTTATTCTCACAACCCACGATTTAGAGGATATTGAGCTTCTTTGCAAGCGTATTGTTATGATTGATAAGGGCAAAAAGGTCTTTGACGGAGAGCTTTCAGAGCTTCGACGCCGTTACGGTCAGATGAGAGAGCTTGGCTTTGAACTCAAAAATTCCGAGGATATCTCAAAGCTTCTTTATAAGGATGAGTTTTCCTTCTCAGAGAATGACCTGAGTGTAGAGTATCAGGGCAGCAATGTCAAGGTGCGTTTTAATTCAGACATTGTATCTGTCGAAAATATGCTTTCCTACACACTCTCAAAGGTCCACGTTAAGGATATTAACGTGAAGGATGCTGATATTGAGGAAATCATCCGCAGGCTTTACTTAGGAGGAGGCGAGGAAGTTGAAACGACTCTTTCGCATCTATAAGCCTTTTACCCGTGCTGGCCTCCTTGAAATGGTAGCCTACAGAGTCAACTTTATGTTCTTCCTTTTGGGCGAGATTATGAGGTGCTTTGTAATGTTCTTTGTGTGGAAGGCTGTTTTTGACAGCTCTGCAGAAAGCTCAATCTTTGGCTTCACCTACGACAATATGGTGGTCTATATTTTCATCACGTTCCTCAGCGGATACATAACCTATTCCGATGGCTCCTATGCTGTGGGCAAGGAAATTCTTGACGGCTCTATTGCAATGCGAATGATAAAGCCTGTGGATTTTGATATGTGCTTTTTGTTTCAGGAGCTTGGCGGAAAAATCCTGCAGCTGCTCATAGTATTTCTGCCTATTACAGTTGGTGTTGAAGCCTTCAGATGGATATCAAACGGTGCATTTATGCTTAATGTACCTATGCTTTTGCTGTTTGTTCTCAGCCTTCTGCTTGCATACGGAATAAACTTTTTCTTTAATGTAATATACGGCTTCCTTGCTTTTTATCTGAAAAACCTCTGGGGAACAGGTATCATCAAGGAGGTTATCGTAAACTTCCTTTCAGGTGCAACTGTACCTTTAGCGTTTATGGGTGCTTTTGGTCAGGTGTTGGGTTATCTGCCTTTTGCATCTCTTTCCTACACTCCCGT
Source organism: Ruminococcus sp. (assembly GCA_017411385.1). Classification (GTDB taxonomy): domain Bacteria; phylum Bacillota; class Clostridia; order Oscillospirales; family Acutalibacteraceae; genus Ruminococcoides. The sequence goes on along the minus strand of JAFQQF010000020.1, from coordinate 101,463 downwards.
AATGATTTATATGGGAATGTACGATGTGCCGCAGATTGTCTTTTATATGAGCCTTCAGCTTTTGTGGCTGGTAATTTTTGCGGTTGCATCAAAGCTTATCCTTCGCAGTGCAATGAAGCGCCTTGTAGTGCACGGAGGTTAAGGCTATGATGAGATATTTTAGAATGCATAAGGTTTTTATAAAACAGGACTTAAAAAAGCTTATGGAATATAAGGTGGATTTCCTTTTGGGAGCTGTCGGTTTTCTCCTTGAACAGGCGGTGCAGCTTCTCTGCTTGGGCATAATCTTTTCTGCAATTCCTGCGTTGTGTTATACTGAGAATGGAGTTGTGGTGGATTCATGGAGCTTTCATGAGGTACTGTTTATTTACGGCTTTTCTCTGATTCCTAAGGGGATTGACCATCTTTTCTTCGATAACCTCTGGAGCTTGGGATATTGGATTGTGGATAAGGGTGACTTTGACAAATACCTGACCCGTCCCATCAATTCTTGGTTCTATGTGCTGTGCGAAAAATTCTGCGTGGATGCCTTAGGCGAGTTTATTATAGGTGTAGCACTTGTAATATACAGCACGCTTTCCATGCCCGAAAACATCGCAAGCGGTATCCTTTGGTGGCGTGTGTTGCCTGTAATTGCGGTTATGCCCTTTGCGATTATGATTTTTACTTCTGTAAAAACCGCTACAGCGGCCATATCCTTCTGGACAAAGCGTAGCGGACATATAACCCATATGTGTTATATGACAAACGACTTTGCAAAATATCCTGCAAAGATATATAATGCATTTATCAAGTCCGTAATTACATACATCATTCCCTTTGCACTCACAGCTTACTATCCTGCAATATTCATCCTTCGTGGTGAAGCTCCTTGGAGTTTGCCTGTGACTGTTTTGGTGTCTGTTTTGTTGTTTATTATTTCTCAGTTTATCTGGCATAAGGGTGTAAGCTCTTATGAATCTGCAGGAAGCTGAGTTTTGGAGTTTCTTTATGAAAAATCCTTTTCTTTTTTATTCTGAAGAAGAAAAAACTGAATACGTAACAGCTCTCTGCTCTGTAAACCGAGGGGTAATCGCCTATATTCCCGTGAAAGGCTTGGCAGATGACATAATAGGTAAAAGTGTCAATGACGTGTTTTCTGCTGGTATAATCGCACAGGAGATTAAAGCCCTTGCAAAAAGAAGGGGCGTTGACATTTCTGCTTATACGGATAAGGATTTGCCGAAATTTCTGGATGATGCTACCTATAGCAATGATATTATCCAGAAAAACCTTGCAGACACAGTAGTCAGAAAGTTCGGCAACCGTCTGGGAGTGATATTGCTAACTCTCAAGCAGGGGCACAAGCTCAACAGAGAAGCTCGTGCAGACTGGGACTCTGTTCACTGGGACTACTGGGCAAACATCAAAACTGTGATACTCACAGGAGGACTTGCAAGCGGACTTTTGGGCAGACGCTTTAAGGAACAAATTCTCTATGTTTTTGATATGGCAGGGGAGAAGCCCTACAATATCAATCTATATGACAACGGCTCTCACTTAGGCGTGATGGGTTGTGCAACGCTTTTGCCCGAGGATTGCTTTGGTGCAGCTGTGCTCGATTTCGGGCAAACAAATCTCAAGCGTTCCGTAATAAGAAAACGCAAGGGAGATATATCCGAATTCATTCAGCTTCGCACAAGACCTTCGCTTTATATGGAGCTTGATACCTCGAACAGCGAAGAGAACCACGCCCGTGCCTTGGAGCTTCACAAGTACCTTGTTAAGGTTGTGGCCGATACCTGTAGGGAGGCTATGGGCTCGGGTGAGCTCTGCAGTAATGTGGTAATCAGTATCGCCAACTACACCGTAGGCAACAGACTCTTTAAAGACAGAGGCGGATATGCAAAGCTTTTTAATCTGACCGATGAATACGGAAGCTTGCTTGCCCATGATGTGTCGTCGGTGCTTCACCGGGAAATTAAGGTTCGTCTTGTTCACGACGGAACGGCAATCGCCCTTAATTTTACTGATAGGGAAGATACAATCTGCCTGTCTATGGGTACGGCGTTCGGAGTGGGATTTACTGATATTAATTTATCGTCTTGTCCCTGTAACTCTTGATTATTGCATTAATAATGGTATAATTAAATAAATAAAAGGAAAGAGGTTATGAATATGGCTTTTTGTATTGAATGCGGAATTTCTTTGCCCGAGGGTGCTCGTTTCTGTCCTTCTTGCGGAAAGGCGGTTGCACAGACCGAAGCAACTCCGGTAGTAGAAGAGGTTTTCGCTGTTGAAGAAGCTTCTGTTATTGAAGATGCTCCCGTTGCTGAAGAAATCGCTGTTATTGAAGAAGCAACTGTTTTAGCAGAACCTGCTTCGGAGGATGTAGCGGAAGAAAATGTGTATGCAGTTGAGTACACTCAGACTAATGCAGAGGACGCAGTGGCAGAATCTGCTTGTGAAGAAAACGCTTATGAAGAAGAGGTTGTTCAGACTCCTGCAGAAGCACCCGGTGCTATTTATGATGCAACACAATCTGATACATACACCCCTTCAAGTACAAAGGAAGAACAGCAGGCTTGCCTTGATAATATCTATGCAAGACTCAAAAACGAGCGTCTTTGCTGGAAGATTTTCGGTTTTGTGTGGATTGGCTATTCTGCTTTGTTTACAATTCTCGGTTTTGTTGAGCCTGTTTTGTTTCTTTACATCGTTATGATGTGGCTACCTATGGCAATTATCTGCTTCAAGATGATAGGTAAGGTGGATTATTATATAAATTCTTTATATACAGATTGTAGTCATACCGTCACCCGTTGCAGCTCTATAGGTATGATAGTGTTCGGTGCACTTTTTAACACAGTTGCAATGATTTTCATCATTATCAACTTTGTCAACGTTAAGACAAACGAAAAAACTCTTAAGGATATAAAGCATAATCAGGATATTTACAATAATCGTATTTGATATGTAACTCTGTTTTATACCCCCCTAAGCAGTTCGGCTTCTGTCGGACTGCTTTTTTATGTAAATTTTGTACCTATTGCTTAGAAGATTACCATAAATTCACTTGTCAAACATCAAAATCACCAAATATATTGCAGAAAGATTGTGCAAATCGTGAGCAAAAATTAACAACAAAAGTGTTTATTTTTGGAGTGGTCTATGGTATAATTAACGATGAATTAAAGTGCATGATAATGCACTAAGAAGGAGAGGATTTTTTTGAAATTCAGAAGACTGGTTTCTCTGGTTTTGACCGTTCTTATGATTGCTGGTATTTCCACAATCAGCCTGAGCGTTAATGCTGCAGAAACCGAAATCGCAGAGAGCGGTGCAAAGCTGGGTAACTACTACAATGTTGATTACCTTGAAGCAGAAGCACAGGCTTATCTGAAGACACAGGCAGACAAGTCCAAAACTGACTTGGGCGCTAACTACACACCTGAAAAGACAACTTGGAAGGTTTGGTCCCCTAGTGCTTCCAGAGTTCAGCTCAAGCTTTATTCAACAGGTTCCGACATGGAGTCCGGTGCAAGGACTATCGGCAAGTACGATATGACCTTCGATAAGGCTACAGGCGTTTGGTCTTATGCCATCACAGGTGACCAGAAGAATGTGTACTACACATACATCATCACCTCATCCGCAGGCACAAAGGAAACCTACGACATCTACGCTAAGGCTGCAGGTGTTAACGGTGACCGCTCCATGGTAGTTGACCTTGATTCCACAGACCCCGATGGTTGGGACAAGGACGAGCATGTATTCCTTGACCAGCAGACAGAGGCTGGCATTTGGGAAGTTCACATTGCTGACCTTACTTCTTCTGACACATCTGGTGTTGACAAGAACTACCAGGGCAAGTACCTCGGTTTTGCAGAAGGCGGTCTTACCATCAACGGTAAGGACGGCGCAAAGAGAGTTGGTATCGACTACCTCGTAGAGCAGGGCATCAACGCTGTTCACATTCAGTGTCCCTTCGACTTTGCTTCCGGTGACGAAACCAACCCCGAGTCCTACAACTGGGGTTATGACCCCAAGAACTACAACCTTCCCGAAGGTATGTATTCTACAAACCCCTATGACGGTAACGTAAGAATCAATGAGTTCAAGCAGCTTATTCAGGCCCTCCACGACAGAGGCATCACAGTTATTATGGGTGTTGTATTCAACCACACATACGTAACAGAGCAGTCTGCTTTCACTTACACAGTTCCCGGTTACTATTACAGAATGTCCAGCTCAACCTTCTACATCAACGGTACAGGTTGCGGTAACACATTGGCTTCTGATAAGGCAATGTTCAACAGCTACATGCTCAACTCTCTCAGATACTGGGTTGAGGAGTATCATATCGACGGCTTCCGTTTCGACCTGATGGCAGCACATGACTACATCACAATGAACGAAATCAGAGATATGTTCAACAAGATGTATGACGGCGAAGGCAAGAAGATTATCATGTACGGTGAGCCTTGGGGCGCAGGTTCCACAGGTCTTGACGGCGGTAACGAAGCTACTACTGCAAACATGAACAAGCTCAGCTCTAATGTCGCTGCTTTCAACGCCTTTACAAGAGATGCTCTTCAGGGCGGTGAGAAGGGCGTTACAAAGGGTTGGATTTGTGGCGCAGGAGCTAACATCTATTCTAAGAACACCAAGAGCGGTGTAAACGCTACATTCAACAACGCAAGATATCCCAACCAGTCTATCAACTATGTTGACTGTCACGACGGTGCAGCATGGTGGGATAACATCATTATGCAGCAGAACGGCGGCACTAATGCTGCAGCTGCTTTGTATGACAGCACAGATGCTAAGTACACAAGCCAGCTCAGAACAACATTTACATACCTCTTCACAGCTCAGGGTATTCCCTTCACACTTGCAGGTACAGAGTTTGCTCGTTCCAAGTACGGTAACCTCAACTCTTACAACGCAGGTAAGACAAATGCTTTTGACTGGACAAGAATTGAAACATATGCAACTGAGGTTGCTTATGCAAAGGGTATGAGAGAAATCAGAGCTGCATTTAGCCCCTTCACAGCATCTGAAACAAGAAACACTCCCCAGTGGCTCACAACTTCTAATGAGAAGGGTATCCTCGCTTACACTCTTAGCAATACTAAGGCAGGCGAGTGGTCCAAGGTAGTTGTTGCTGTTAATAACGGTGCTGCAGGCACAGTAACTCTGCCCGCAGGTACATGGACAATCGTAGCTAACGGCGAGAAGGCTGGTCTTACATCCCTCGGCACAGCTACAGGCACATACAACATCGGCGCTTACAGCTCTGCTGTTCTCGTTCAGGGCACAACAACAGCTAAGTCTGCTGAGTATGAAACAATCACAGTTAACCACTATGTAGGCGACAAGCTCATCAAGTCCTCTGAAACTCTTTACGAAGTAGGAGCAACTTGGAGAGCAAATCCCGATGCATACACAATCTTCGACCACAACATCACAAAGGTTGAAAAGACAGCTGGTACACAGGACGGTAACACCGTTTACGGTACAGTTACAAAGGGTCAGAACGTTGTTGTTAGCTACTACTATGAGCAGTTCAACACCAGCGGCTACCTCACAATCAAGTATGTTGACCAGGAAGGCGGCACAGTTGCTCCTGACGTTAACTACAGAATGCTCAACGGTACAGAGTTCAACGTTCCCTTTGAGAACAAGGCCGGCTTTGAGCTCGTATCCGACAAGTACCCCAATAACTTCAAGGGTACATTCGATGCAGAGAACCCCACAACAATCACATTTGTTTATGAGCCTCTCGCATCTGATAAGATTACTGTTTACTACTACAATGCACTCGGTGCAGGCACTCTGAGAATGTATGCTTATACAGAAACAGAGGAGAAGCCTCTCGGCGCTTGGGACAACGCTCTCCAGAACATGGAGAAGGTTACAAACGTAGCAGAGCTTCCTGAGGGTGAAGAGGTAGGCAACTGGTACAAGAAGACTATCGATTCTTCCAACAACCAGCTGGATTACTTCCCTGCAAGCTGTAAGGTAATGTTCCTCCTGTCCAACCAGGGCAAGCAGGAGCCTCTCAATGGTGAGGCTGGTTACGATGCATCCGGTACAATCTATGTTAAGAACAAGATTGTTACCTTCGATGCAAAGGTTATCACATCTCACATTGACGCTGAAACAGGTAAGAAGCTTGCAGACGACGTTGTAACAAACTATGACGGCGTTACAAGCAACGACATCTATGTAACAGCTCCCAACAGCAAGCTTGGTTCAGTTATTACTCCTTCTAATGCTTCCGGTAACCTCGTTGCAGGTTCCACATGCGTAGTTTATATGTATGGCGAGCCCGGCCCCACACCTCCTGTAGGCGATGATGACGGTATTATTCTTGGTGATACAGACCTTGATAACAGAGTTAATATCAAGGATGCAACACTCATTCAGAAGTCTATTGCTAGCCTTGCAGTTCTTGATGAGAAAGCAACTCTTGCAGCAGATGCTGATAAGTCTGGCAACGTTAACATCAAGGATGCTACAGCTATCCAGAAGTTCCTTGCTTCTATTGAGGTTGATACTCCCATTGGTGAGGTTATCCCCGGCACAGGTAACGGTGGCGGCGACACACCCGGTGAAGACCTTTCTGCTCAGCTTATCGAGATTTACAACACAGCAAGTGCACTCCTCAAGGAGAAGGCTGATTGGGTTGTTGAGGTTGCTCTTAAGGCTGACAGCGAAGAGCTCGCAGCTAAGGCTGAATATGGCTATGATATTTCTAAGGAAGACACCTCAAAGAACGAGTACAAGAAGTTTGAGGCAGTTATCAATTCTGCAGGCTTCTTCGTAGTTCAGGGTGGTACTGACGAGGAAATTCAGAACGCTATCGACGAGCTTACAAAGGCTAACGAGTGGTTTAATTATTATGTAACTGAGCTTCACACCGAGCCCGTTTTGACAAATGGCGGCGGCGGCACAGTTTACTTCTCCAGCAACAAGGGTTGGTCAAGTGTTAACGCATATTGCTGGAACAGCTCAAGCAACGAGAACAACGGTAGTTGGCCCGGCGTTCCCATGACTTATGTTGAAACCAACGATATGGGCGAGAAGATTTACTCATATGAGGTTCCTGCAGGAATGAATATGATTATCTTCAACAATGGTTCAGCTCAGACTGAGGACCTTAGCCTTGATGTTTATAATCAGAACGGTTTCTATCTTGATAGTAACGCTTCTGGTAAGTGGACTGTTGGTCAGTATACACGCTGATATTTCTATAGCTTAATTCAGGGCACACAGCTTCGGCTGTGTGCCTTTTTTATATATTGTTATAAATCTAATGTGATTACAAGAATTAATACAACACAGGTGAAATTTGAGCTGTTGCCAGTGAATACTAAAAAAACACTCCATTTCTGTGTTGCAAATGAAAATCTTACGTAATGACGAAGGATGCAGATACGTCTGTAGATTCCATTTGTTGTTGCGTCGTATTAAATGAAAACAGCTACGGCACAAACCGTAGCTGTTTATTTACTCAATATTATAATTTAGTTCTGTTTGCGAACAATCTTGTATTCATCATAGGGTTCGTAGTAATGACAATCTGTGTTATTACCGCTGAGGAATTTCTCCATTTCATCTTCGTCAAGATTAATCTCACACACGTAGCATTGGCAGTAGTGGTCAAATACATAGTGGGCACACATTTCACAGTTATCCTTAGCCATATTTTCAACTCCATTTATTAGTGGGGCAGGGGGCTTGCTCCTGCTGCATATGAATTATAATTTTTATATTAGTATACTACACATATTAGTGCTTTTCAAGAGAAATTGAAACAACAATCTAAACACAAATAAACCGCCTTTTTAAAATAAAAGGCGGTTAGTTTGACATTTATAATACCTCATCGTCAAGGTTTGTAATAACCTCGTTTGTTTCTTGCTCAATTGTGGATGTGAAGGCTTCGTTATACACAGGAGCAGCGGCAGTTTTTGGCACCTCGGGGTCTTGTTCATCCTCTTTGTTTCTCAGTATACTTACAAGATTAATTATCTCAGAGCTGAAAGCAATAAGCAAAATTGCAGCGAAAGCAGCGAGTCCGTACCATTGAGTAAAGAAGTCATAAATTGTACCAACAATAGGAACCTTGATTTGTACTTTACCGAGTATCTGTGTTTCATCGATTTCAGGGTCATCCAGTGCACCCTCTTTGATACCTCTGGTTGTGAAGTAGTGCAAGCCGTCTTTCTCATAAGGCTCAGAAACAATCTGATGAGTGATAAGTTTGCCAGCAACGGAACCTTCTTCACCCTGATATGTAATCACATCGCCTTTTTTGAGTGTTTCTGGGGCAACCTCTTTTACCAGAATAATATCCCCAACATTGAGCTCAGGCTCCATGCTCTCCGAAGAAACCCTGAGCATAGAATAACCAAATATGGAGGGTGTGTCACCTGATATGCGCGATACTAAAGTGTAGATTAGCACTAAAACAAGTATGCCAATCAGTATAAATCCGATAATTTTTTTGATTTTTTCAAACATTGGTCATCACTTCCAAAAAGAACTGATACCCTGTTAAATAACAGGGTATCGTATACTAATAGAATATCAGATTTTTTAATTATTTGCAAGAGCAAATCCATCAATTCCGAAAGCTCCGCTTGTATTAATCTCAATATACCATTCAATGCTTACAGATTCGTGAGCTTTCGGTATTTCATACTGAGAAACAACAGGAATCCATTTGCCCTCAGCTGAGCTGTCATACACAATCTCCTTGATAACAGGGGAGGTAGTCCCGAGAGTAAAACTCTTATTACCTGTGTTTGTGTTAACATCAATGAGAAAAGATACATTGGCAGCAACTTCAGAAGGGTTAGAGATAATGGTTTTAAAGTAAAGAACATCACCTGCGGTTCGACTCTCTTTAGGAAGCGATGTAATATTATCGCTTACACTCTCCGGATAATCAATCTTGCCTGATGCAGGATTGAGAGTACCCACATAAGTCTTAGCTGTGCAGTCGTTACCGTTTACCACCGAGGAGTAGGTGAGCTTCATAGGAGTCTTCAAGAAACCGCCTTGAACAGCAGAACGGGTGGACCATGAGTAGGTAACCCCTACAAGACACGCAGTCAGCAGTATGAATACTATAATCTGAGTTATAAAGAATCTCTTTTTCACGGTCTCACCGTCCTTTAGTTATTATAAAATGTTAAGAGAATTTACCCCATGTGCCGCCGCCCTTAGACCAAGTACCACTGGCCACAGTATACATATTGTTACCGTTTGTCTGGATGGTAAGGTCGTTTGTCTGGTTCCATACATTACTCCAGCCAAGACTGGTGGATGCAGGATTCATTCGGCAGAAGATAATATTTGTTGAGTATCCGTCAGGAACCTCACACTGGTAAACACCGGATGTGGATGATGCCTCCATCTTAACCCACTTTTCATTACCGGTTCCATCCCAAACATAGATAGCAAACCAAGCGTTATCTGAAGTCCAGTTGGAGTTAGGCTTGAGATAAATCATATTTGTTGTGGGTTCTGGATCTGGTTCAGGTTCTTCAACAGTATCCCAAGTACCTGTTGTCCAACCGGTTATTGTGAAGGTATCCTTGGATTCAGAAAGTGTGGTCTGAACTCTGTTGTACTCGTTGTCCCATCCTGTGGAACCAGCGGCTGCTCTGAGGAAGATGATATCTGTGAAATTATTTGCGAGGGTACCTTCGTATTTTCCGTCACCGTTAGAGTCGGTAAATGTAATCCATTGATCAGACTCTGTTGATGAGCCCCATACCCACGCTCTGAATATTGCACTATCTAACTTCCAATCATTATTAGGTACAAGATAGATTGTTCTTGTAGCAGTTGCAGGCCTGCCCCATGCACCGGCTGTGTTGCTGGTTGTCATGTAATAGCAGTTTGTGGATGTTCTGCCTGAGCCTGTGGTCCATGTATGATTCAGGTTATCTCTAAATACAATGTTTGATGCACCGTCAGGAATTGCCTGAGTTGACCAGTTGCCGTCGGTACCCTTTGTAAGGTTTACTGTGAAGTATACGCCATTATAAACAAAGGTTGCTTTAACGGTTGAGGCAGTATTTCCTGAAGGCGGTACAAAGTATGTCTTATAGCTACCGCTGGGAGCATCGATTTTGCCTGACCACTTACCAGCGCTACCACTTGTAGCATAGTAGTAGGGAGTAGACTTTGTTCTTGTACCTGATGTAGCAGATGTCCAAGTGTTTCCTGCACTATCAGTAAAGGTGATGCTTGTCACATCGTCAGGAATTTCAGTGAGTGTTGTGTACCACTTGTGCGGTTCAGAACTTTGCGTCATAGTAACGGGATGTTCAGTACCGTAATACTCAAACTTAGCAGTCACACTTGTAATTCCTACAGGCGATGTGTGCATAAAGTATGTCTGGTAAGTACCAGTGGGCAGTGTGGTTGGGGGACCCCACTGACCAACCTGCTTCTCACCGGGAATGGTTGTGTTGCCACCTTCGCCGTTATAGGTGCCCCATACACCTTTGTCAAACAGTCTACAGTTGTTAAACTGTGAATCAGTCAGAGTGACATAATCACCGGGGTCACCATAAATTGACCACTGGTTTCCTGTTGATTTCTTGTACAAAACAGCAGGTGCGAAGGAAACATTGCGGTCAATATTATTATAGTCAGAGTTAGCATTGTACTGGGTTCTGTTCCAGAAGGTGAGGTAGGTGTTGTCGGGTAGGTCGTAATCAAAGTAGAATACCCATACAATTCTATCCTCATCCTCATATGCCTTTGTCATTTTGCCTTCTTCTCCGGGCCAGTCGTCGCCATGTGAAGAAGTACTCAGAACATAACTGTTCTTGGGAAGACTTGCAAGTGTACCTGCCGTTCTGCGTGCAAGAATTAAATCTCGGTTAGTGTCACTCATAACTGAAACAGCAGGAGTGAAACTGTTATAATAGAAGATGTCGTTGAAATCCTTTAAGACGTTGAGGTAAATAGCTGTTCCCTCAATTACCTCAACCTCGCCGCCGTCAAGTGCAAAGTATCTGGTTTCTCCGTTTCTGTCAGGAGCTTCCCAGGTATTCTCTGCAGTACTATCATCTGCACGGCTACAACGATTGAACACAACATCGTTAACAGCAGTAGGCATAAACATACTCCAGACGCTTCTGCCTGCACCGTCGGTTGTCGGTGCATCAGTCATACTGTAGTCCATAATAGAACCTTCGTATGTAACCTGAACTCTCATTTTTGGTGTGCTGCCATCGAGGTTATCGTCAACCCATTTTGTGCCTGTATAGTCACTAAATGTAATACGGTCAACATCGCCGTCATACCAGATTCCGGCACTTGAACCGAAAGCAGTAAATATTTTTTTGCTACCTCTTGTAACCGGTGTCCAAGTATTATCTTCATAGGAAGTGTCGTTGCTTCCCTGCCAAATGAACTTTATGTTCTGAACGGCACGGGGAACATCAGCTGTCCATTGTTTGTTAGCTGAGTCATATTCAAAGGGATAGTAGTAATTAACAGGAGAGTCAAGGTTTGCAGCACCAAACTTCATAGCCTTGTTGTTTTGGTCTTCGTCTACAGTATCAACCCACTGGTCAGAAGTATAGTCACGGAAGACCATTTCATCCACAACATCCCAAGATGAGCAGAACTGGATGTCAATATCTACAGTTGCGCCGGGTTTGATGATATCTTCATTGTATGCAGGGTCAAATGCCTCAATCCAGATTGCTATTGTGATAATCTTGCTCTGTCCCTTGGGAACAGTAAAGAGTTTATACTGACCATCATTGTTTGATTCTGTGCCAAACACACAAGATTCAGCAAGGTTTGTGATATGCTCAGAAGATGTATCGTTGAGGGTAGCATAACCATTAGCATCAATACTCTTAACAGCTCTCATATTTGCACGGTTGTTGCCGGGCCACTGAGTGCAAGTAGTGAAAATGTAGTTGTTTGCCATACTGGGGTTAGCGCCTGTACCGTCATCAATGCTGAATCTGAAAGGATTGTTCTCCGAATTAAGCTCTGTTCCATTGATTTTTACAGCGGGCAATTTCTTAAACCAGAAGTCAGTATCACTTGAATCAGAGGAAATCTCAAACTGGAAGTATACAATACTTGATAACTTCTCCTCGTCAGAGAGTTTTCTGAAAGTAATATCGTTATTTTGTACTGCTGTGATGTAATCTGCCTGAGATTCAGGTGTTTCGCCTGTAGTGATAGCATAGAAGTTATCGCCGTCCATACTTGAAACAGGGGAGAGCTTATCAAAGCTTTGCTTGTGGAAAAACTCGTTAAGCTCAGCAGTAGTCTGATAATCAGTTCCTTCACCAACTATGAATTTGGATTTAAGTCCGCCTGCAGTTGAGAGGTTTTCGCCCTTGATTTCAAGCGAGGTGAGTCCTTCAAACCAAGCAAAGGTCATAGTTAACAACAGAGCGATTAACTCAATTATTGTAACAACAGAGAGTATAATACTCTTAGTCTTTATTGAATTGTTAGATTTGAATTTCAGACCTTTCATATCATACTCTCCTTTCTTTTAGATTAGATAATTATTCAGATACTTTGTCCCAGTAACCATCAATATAATAATTCTTAACTCCGTCTTTTTCACCGGTATAACCCTTTGTAGTAAAGCGGTTATTGCTACCGAAGTTTTCTAACGTGTTGAGTGACTGATTGTAAATATTATCCCAACTTGGATCGCTCGAAGTCTTGTATTTAGTGAATACAACACCAGATTGCTTATCCATAGGAACAACAGCCACATAGTAACCTGACGGTGATTTGGAGTGCATACCTGTCCATTGGTTGGAGCCTGATGAGTTGCTGTAGAAGTAAGCAGCGAATCCTACACCAGATTTTACATTGGCAGCATCATTGATGTAGATGTAGCGTGTACTCCAATAACCCTTGTTTACACCGGTAATGTTGAAGAAGTAGTTGCTTCCTCTGTTCAGATATGTCCAGTTATGTCCTGTTTCAGTCATATCCTGATTTACACGGTGGAAGCTTACTTGAGTAACTTGCTTGGGAATAATAATACTGTATCTGTTGAGTTCATGCTGGTAGGACATCTTATAGTCCATAGCCACAGAGTTACCGTTTCCGTCAGTAACGGTATATTTAACCTTGAACTCAGATTCGTTTGAACCACGGAGCCAACCGTCATTAGTACCGTCAAAGATTGTGATAGTCTGAGGTGTGAAGTTGGTTGCCCAGAGTCCAGCACTGTGACCTATAGCGTAGTAGGTTGAGCAAGCACCGAGGTCACCTGCATCCCAGTAGTTCCATTCTGTGGGACTATCACCCTGCTGAATCGGATCGTAACGCACAAACTTGACATTCGTGATGCTCGTAGGTATATCAACTGTCCAAACATATGAATCCTTTTCGGTGTCCATTTTATGAAGTTTATTTGTTTTGGTATCGATAAGATATACGTTGGTATCTAAGTTATCGTTATGACCATCAACCCATTTTTCGAGGGTATTGTCAATGAAGGTGATAGTTCTCAATTCCTCGTAGGAAGTTGTGAACTTGATGTAGATATTAAGGTCGGAAATATTAAGAACCTTGTTTGTACAGTCAGGGTCTGTGCCCTCGAGCCATATAATCATAGAAGCTCTCAGAGTTTCTCCTGCATCAATGTGGAAGAGAACAAGGTCTTCTCCGTTTTCACCGTTAGCATTACCAAATATGTATTCGTTTATGGCATGGGGAGTAACAGATTCAGTTGAAGATACACCGAGCGTAGATATGGATTTTACAGTATCTGTAGTGTCATTTTGAGTGTATTCTTTACTCACTGCACTACTAAATACGGTGCTGTTGCCGTCAACGGACTTATTAACGAAAGCAATTCGGATTGCATTTGCTGTGTTCTTGCTAGTTTCGCAATTAATATAACTCGAAGAGGAAAGCCAGACATCGGTTGCCTCCTTTGAAGAAAGCGTAAAGTCAACAGAAATGTACTTTGTATTCTTGTCATTGGCAGTAGCTTCACGGAACAAAAGGTCAGAGGTGCTGACACCGTTTGAGAAGCTTTTATCGCCGTTTGGTGAATAATCATAGATGGGGAAGAAGATGTTTCTTCCGTCTGTGCTGGAGCACTCGTGAAGCTTAAAGTCGTCACGCAGTGCTTTGTTGATGCTGATTGAACCGTCGGGGTTTTGTTCCTCACCATAGTTCATTTGCAGACCTGCGTCAGCATCAATTGTAATGTAATCATTATTAGTGATATTTGATGTGAAACTTGACATCATCCATGAGAAGGTCATAGTTACAAACAAAACAACCATAAGAGCAAGTGCTACGGTTGAACGTATTAATTTATTAAGCTTTCCTTTTTCGGGGTTGTTGCTTGAAAAAGGTTTTATTATTGTTTTGAAAAATCCTGAGCATTTATTTAGAACTCTTTTGGATTTTTCAGTAAATTCAGGGGCTCTCATGGTCACACCTCCTTGGATGAATATAATGTTTTATCAAATGATTTATCAGACTAGTTTGTTTCTGAGATATCGTATGCAACAAAGTCAAGATTGATGTTGTATTTACCGCCGGAAAGCACACGTCTTGTTTCTGCGTCACAACCCTCAAGCCAGATGTTTACTGTAGCTGTGCCGTAGTAATAGCCGTCACCACCATCAGTTGTGGTTGCGATTTTGGTTGTTGTATCAGTAGGCGGGGCTTCATCATGCACAGCAGTAAAGCCGAGCAAAGTGTTGTTTCTTGTGACAGTACCATCTGAACTCTGGTAGTTATCAGGAAAATATGTATGCTTCTTAGAGGCTTCAGTTACGCTGTTGCCTGTTATCATAGAAAAGGAACCATCATCATTCTGATGGAGCTCAACGTCACTTCTGGGAATACAAACAAAGCACAGCTTATTTGCACTGTCAATAGCAGAAATTCTCAATGCACCTACAATGCAATCTCTGGAGAAGTTACCGCCTTCACTCTTGTTACCTGCATTTGCACCGGTAAGTGTAGATACACTTGTGTTGATTGCGGTATTTTTGCCCATATATATATCAGCAGGGAAGGTGGTACGGAACTTAATGGTTTCAGAGATATATGCAGAGTTGGCTGCTGCGTATGTCCATTCCTTTGTTGTATCGGGAATACGAATGCCTTCTGAAGCGTTGTCCTGAAACTTAGGGCTCCAGAATGTATCACCGTCAGAGGTAATATCATACATATAGAGCTTATCCTTGATTTGGTTTGTTGCCATAATGTATTGCTGCTGGTCTGCTGCAAGCAGGTCAATTCCATTGTGGAAGGTCGCACCGTTGTCAAGTGACATATCAAGGTTTTTACCGGCAGTTACAGTCATTTGAATACCAGTTGCATCGGCATCCTTACGCATAGAAAACCAAGCCCACACTGCTACAGAAAAAATCATAAGAGTTGCAAGCAGGAGAGAGAGGCTTTGAAGCAAAGGTCGCTTCTTATTCAATTTTAGCTTTTCAACGATAAAACTAAAATTTTTCATTTGTTATCTCACTTTTTCTTGAAATAGAAACCAAAACGGTTTGAACCTATGTGGCGGGACTGAGCTTCTCTTGTTTCGTCAGCTTCAGCACGAGCAATAGCTTTAGCCTCAGCATCCTTAATTTGAGCCTGAGCCTGAAGGGTAGCCTGACGTCGTGCTCTGTCAATCTCAGCCTTTGCCTCACGGCGGATTTTTTCAACCTCAGCCTGAGCTTCACGGCGAACCTTTTCAAGTGCCTTGTCGTACTCACGCTGTTTTTTATCAAGCTCCTTGTCAACGCGTGCACGCTCGGAAGCAATCGCTTTATCGTGGCGTGTGCGCTCGTTTTCAAGGGCTTTCTTAGCATCTTCAGTTTGTTTTTCTAAGGCTTTCTGGTGTCTTTCTTCTGAAAGTGCTGTCTGTGCTTCAAAGGCAGCAGCGGCAGAAGCAAGCTTTGCTTTGTTCTCAGCCTCCAATGAGTGGAGTCTTGAGTCATAATCAGAGCGTATCTCTGCAACTTCACAAGTGTGACGTTCTTTAGCTTCATCAAGCTTTGCCTGAGAATCTGCTTTCAAAGTAGCAACCTCATCCTTGTGAGCAGTTGTAAGAGCTGTGGTTTCAGCTTCAAACTTTGCAGTCATTTCAGATTTTTCGTTTTGGTGTGACTGCTTCAACTGTTCTGTAGACTGAGCAAACTGAGCCTTTGCTTTTTCATACTCATTGGATACAGTATCAAGACGTGAAGAAATGGAAGAGATTTCTTCGTTTTTCTGTGTAATGGTTGCATCTCTGTCAGCAACAGTTTTCTGCAGAAGTCCGATTTCTTCAGCGTTCTTATATACGGTATCACGCAATTCTTCAACTTCTTTGTTGAGATTTGCGATTGTAGCAACATGAGCCGCAACAGTAGCGGTGAGAGTTGCATTTTCTGAAGTCAAGCGTTCGCATTCAGCCTTGAGCTTCTCGACTGCCTCACGAGCGGCGGCAATGGTTTCAAGATGCTTTGCAATCTCTGCATCCTTGGCGTCAATTGTAGTCTTGAGTGTTGCAATCTCTTTAGCCTGAGCTTCGATTGTAGCGGTCTGAGCCTCAACCTGAGCAGTAAGCTCTTCAACCTTATCAGAAAGAACCTTTTTCTCTTTTTCAATCTCGAAAATCTGGTCCTTCAACTGCTGGATTGTATTTTCGTGCAGATTGATAAGTCCCTTCATCTCCGTCATCTTTGTTTCATACTGGCGGAGTGTGAACTTAGCGTGATTGAGCTGAGAGTTCAGGTCATTAATCTGCTTCTCACGGTCGCGGATTTCATCAAGTCTTATCTGAGCTTCCTCAGCACGAACCTGAGCAATACGCTTCTCGGTTTCTGCGATAATCTGCTCCTCAGGGCGGAGGGATTCTGTTTCAAGTCTTGCATTTTCCTCCAGATACTTCTCGTGAAGCATACGTCTGAGAGCAGGGTTGGTTGCAATGCTTATAACAAAGTGTTCATAAGACATTACATTATACATAGCAAGCTGAACTTCTTCGTCCATCTTACCTGTATAATCCTTACCGACAATTTCAAAGCCTGTCTTTTTGTAGGATGTAATGAAGAGGTAAAGGTCAAGACATTTTTTGAAATTGGGGTTTTTGGTCATAAGGTTGGTACGCTGAATAGGAGGACGTACCATTTCTGTACTGGTAAGTGCACGAATCAGAGGAGAGGCAGAGAAGTCTGCAAGCACACGGCGAAGACGTCTTACACGCTGGAAGTCAGTCAGTGTAGAAACATCAGCATTGATATCAAACTCTTTCTGTTCGTGGCTTTCGTTAGCGTAGGTCAGCTCAAAGTCCAAAACCTGATGGTTGAGGACAAGGTGACGTGTCATATGGATTTTCTGATAAGAGTCATTGGGAGCATGCTTCATCTCCTTGTATCTGTCATCAACAAAACGTGATGCATGCACAAGCAGAGTTCTGAGGAAGCGGTTTTCGTAAATAGCAAAGCTCTCCTCACGCTGAATATCCAGAATTCTTTCGGGAGTTACGTCGTCACCCTCAACGCGAGCAATAAGGTTTGTGTGCTGTGCAAGATGACGCACGGACTCTGAGGTAATCTTACGTGCCTTTTCAATGGGCACAATGTCCTCGTTCTGAATAATGAATCGGCGCTGTTCGCGGATTGCCTTGTCGATGTAGGGGATAGCGTCTTCAATGGCTTCAACCCAGTCCATGTCAATAACACGGCTGTAGTTTTTACCCGAAAGCTCATCCTTACCTGTGTCGGCATCGGCTAAGTTACTCTCAATATAACTATGAGTGAAATCCCCTTTTAGCGTTTCCTGCATGAGGACAAACGCACGGTAATATTTATTAAAATCTGCCATTTAGGATTTCCTCACCTCTTTCAAAAAAACTTTTTATAATAGGTTATTCAATGTGCTGCATACAAAATGCAGAATAAAGACAATAGATTAAACGAGCTTCTGAAGTCTTCTGAGGTATTCTTTACACTCAAGCATGTTAGGCTCACCGAAGAGGAAGTCGAGGTAGTCAACAAGACCGTCGATTTCGTCACGGATGAAGGAAAGGTTCAAGGACTCAAACTTTCTGAGAACCTTTCTGGCAAGAACGTAGTCAAGACCGTCAAGCTCAGTACCGCCGCAGCCTACGAAAGCAGGAACGTACTCACGAAGCTGCTTAACAATACGGTTACCGAATGCAAGTCTGAAGTGCTCGATAACATAGTCGTCAAGCAATTCAATCTTGTGCAGGTTCTCTTCTGATACCTTGTTGTGCTCTTTGCAATAGTCGAGCATTTCTTCAAGGTGCTTGTAAGAAAGGTTAAGGGGCTCTGTGTAGGGAGCATCGAAGGGAACACCCTTTGTGTTAATGTCGATGGGCATTGCACGGTCGTAAACCTTATCAGTAATAGCAAATGTAGAGTCGTCGTTATTAGCTGTACCGATGTACCACATGTTCTGGGGAAGGTGGAGTTTACCGGAATCAAGGTGCTTGGGATCATTTTCCCAAACGTTGGGAACAAGGTCAACAATCCACTCATCTCTGGAGGGCATTTCAAGGATAGAAAGCATCTCAGCGAAGTAGTACTCAACACGGGCGATGTTCATTTCGTCGAGGATTGTCAGGTAGATGTTCTCGTTATAAGTAGCCTCGTACATAGCACGAAGAAGCTCGGTTTCGTTGTAACGCTTTGTAAATTCGTTGAAGTAACCGAACAGCTCAGAACGGTCACGCCAGGAAGGCTGAATTGATGTGATGATAGCATCGTTTTGCAGGAACTTACCGAAAGCATAGGGGAGAGAGGTTTTACCTGTACCGGAAATACCCTGAAGGATGATAAGTCTTGTGGAAGCAAAGGATGCAAGGAACAGACGGATAATCTTAATATCGTAGTAAAGACCAAGTCTGGAGCAAGCAAAGTTTCTGAATCTTTCGCAGATTTCGGGGAGAGTAATCTCGTTGTCGTATACAGGGGGAACATAGTCTGCCCAAAGTGCGTCAACCTGTGAAAGCTTGAAGAATCTGCTTTCGCCTTCCTCAAGGGGCTTGTCGTTATTGCCGTTGAGAGTATCAATCTCGTCACCTGTAAGCTCTGCAATCTCGTTGGGATTGAGGCCAATCTGAGAAACCTTCATGGAAAGAATCTTGTCCTTCTCAAGGTTAAGGCGCATAACCTCACGGTTGAGAGCCTGAACCTCTTCAACAAGGTCGTTAGTGTCATTAACTTTCTTTCTGAAGCGGACAAACTTCTTTAAGCCCATAACAACAAGGTATACAAGCAGAACCAAAACAGCGATGATAAGAAGCATGCCGATAACAGCGTAAAGCCATGCAACACCGCCAAGCTCTGATGTGTGAGCGTTTACAATCTCCACGTATCTTGGGAAATTGAACATATCACCGATTCCTCTGAAGATATTGGAAATAGCAGTCCAGAGTCCTCCCAAAAACTGACCGAAGAACTCAAAGAAAAAGTTTAATATGCCATCCATAATTTTAATCTCCTTTACAAGAACTTAAAAAAGATTTACCCGCAGGCAATCTGAAGAATACACAAAAGCAGGTGACTTTGTCACAATCTCACAAGGGGAGGGACTTTTGTATATTATTCAAACTGTCACGGACATCAATAGTTACACACCACTCTGCTGACGTGTTGTGTAACTATCGAACGTCAGTAAAATTCATAATAAATAAGCTTCCTCGCTTCTTTATTATTTACTCGCCTTCAGCAGGCGCATCGCCCGTCGAGGGCTGAGCATTCTGTGAGGCTAATTGCCTCATGTATTCTTCGGCTATTCTGCGCTTTTCTTCCTCAGAAAGCTCGCCTGTGGAGGGAGCTCCCTCTGTTGCAAGCTTCTGAGCTTTGTAAGCAATGAAGTTTTTGATAACTCTGATTGCCTGAATGATTACAAACACAAGAATGGGAAGAACAATGCAAAGCAAGAAACCCAAAGAAGTTTGAACAAAGTCAATTGCTTTACCGACACCAGGAATACGAGTTCCTGTATATACAGCAATGATATCCTCTGCAATCTTCAGATTCAGGTCTGGTGCAAGAGTGTTCTTACCTTGTGTTCTGTAATAGTCAAAACCATTATCATCAACAATTTCAACAATTTCATGCATTACGAAGATTGTGGTTTCAGGTATTTGTGTGTTATCACACTCAATGTATCTGTCGCCTTCTTTAACAACAGGCATTGAGAAGAGTACAATATCACCAACATTGTAAGCAGCCTCATCAGACATTTTACATATAGCAATATCGCCGACAAAGATACCTTCTTTTGAACGTGAACCATCCTCGTTGTATACTTCCATTGAGTCAGACTGAATACTTCTTGCAGTAAAACCGAAAAGGTGGGAGACATTTCCCGTTTTCTGCGTCAGAGCTATTACAAGCACTGCAGTTGCAAAAACAAGGAACAGTACTATGACAATGTCAAGAATGACATTTAAGACATTTTTTACTTTTGAGTTCACGGCAAATGCCTCCCTGAATTACTTAGATGTAGTGGTTAAATTAATTAGAATTAGCCAGCTGCCTGTGTAGGTGTCAACTCGAAGTTGAATGCAGTTGTAAATGCCTTTGCAGACAGAACAGATGTACAATCAACATCCTGACCCTCGTACCATACATAGATAACAAAGTGTGCGGGTGTATTGGCTGAGATTACTGCGATATCTTTCTTTGTAGATTCGTTTTCTACGATTACGTTTGTGCCACCATCAGCAGAGCCGAATCTTGCCTCAAAAGTATCGTCAAGTACATTAGTTGTACCTGCAGCCTTAACAGGAGCTTTATCATCGGTATCTGTGGGACGCCAGTAGTAAACGAGCTTCTCAGCAGTTGAATCAGTAACGTCTACAATAGCGATTCTTGCATAACCGCAGCTAGCTTCAGGTGTGTGTGAAACAGAAATTGTACCAGCATCCTTGCTCTTTGCATAAAGGTCATACTTGTTGTAGAAACCAGTAGTAGCAGAGCTGAAGCCATCTGTGTTTACATCGTATTTATCTGTATCTGTTGCTTGACCAGTGAAGAAGCTGGGAGCAGCAAGATCTGAGTCTGCAAATGCACAAGAAGCAGGATTGAGGGTAGCAGTACGGCCTGTGTTTCCACCGTTTTTATACTGTACTGTGGAACCCCAAGTAGCAGTGTCTTCAGAAATCTGGAGACCGCCACCTGCTGCAGATGTAACATCTACGCCAGATGCTGTTGCTGTGTTAGATGTTGAGAACCATGCAAATGTTGCGCCGCTCAGAGCTACGATAGCAACGAGAAGAAGTGCTACGGAAGAAATGAGTGAGCTTTTTCTGAAAGTTGAACGTTTCATAGAGAAAATCCTCCAAAATAAAATATTTTTGGCTGATTGCCCCTCAGCCAAGGGGTTAATGTATAATCCAAATGGATCATGATACCAAGGGGAATGGGGACTTACTGAGTTTCAAGTTCAGCAGCCTCGAACATCATTGTAAGTCGCATGTGTCCGCCCATGATATCGTTGATACATTCTGAATCCTCGCCTTCAAACCAGATAACTACTGTGTACTTGTCCACATCTCCTGGAGTAAAGTCCTCGTAAAGGTGTGAAAATACTGTATCGTTATCATAAAATGCTACGGCATTGTCAGTACCATCACCTGCGATTTTTTCAGGTGTGTCTGTGCCAAGCATTGGTTTGGCATAAATTGTAGGCTCGCCGTTTTTGTAAACCATAATTCTGCAAGCCTCGTCACAGCTCTTTGCTACACCTGTAACTTCCAGTGAAGCGTTGTAGTCAAAGGTTTCGATTCCGTTATTCTGCAGATAGAAAGTATATGCAAAGTAATCGTCACCGTTGTGTGAGCCGTCGATGTTGTCAAGATCTTTGAGTACTCCGCGAGCCTCAAACCAATCGTATGTAAAGTGGTAAACCTCTTCAGCACTCTTACCGCTGAGCATTATTGCAGGCTCGGCAAAATCTGCCGTTTCAGAGAGGATAACACCTCTTGTTTCCAAGTCGCGGTCCATCTTGACAACCAGATCACCCCATTGGGTAGCCATACAGGAGAGAAGCCAGAGAATAATGATTATGAGAATCAGCACCAATGTTAGCCAACGCGCCGTCTTCTTTCTCTTTTCCTCCTTGGTCACCTTTTCGGCATCACGCCGAACACCTCGGTGGTTAAACCAGTTGCCCTTTCTAAGACCGTCTAAGTCGCGCGGGGTAAAGGGCTCTTCGGTTTTATTCTTTTTGCCAAACAAAGTTAGTTCCCTCCGTTTCGTTTTAACAGTCTGTGTAGGCTTTGCAAATGTATGCGCCGAAAGACTGAGGGATTTAATATTATAAATAGTATAGTAAAATAACTATCAGTTTACGGGGATGTTATTGTCGTCGGTGCCCTCAAAGTTAAGCTGTATCTGAAGGTTTGCAAGCTGTACGTCGTCATCGCACTGGGGGTCTTCACCCTCAATCCAGACTCTTACAGTAATCATCTTTGGGGTAAGTGCTTCGAGGTGGAAGAGTCTTGTGCTGTTTGAGTAAGCCATAGGGTAGGGAAGGTCGAATGTGCTCTGACCGGCAACAGCTGAACCTTGATTAGGTTCATAGATAGCAGTTGTGCCTGCCTGCTCATCAGTAAAGCTGACTCTTGCACAGTTGATTATGTCAGCTTGAGCACCAGTGCTGGAGGTGGAAACCTTGGTTCCGTTGTCTGCGCCTGCTTCACTTTCATCAGATGAAAGATGAACCCACATATCCTCGGTGCCGATAAAGAATAGCTTGAACTCAAGGAAACTGTCATCATTCGCTGTTCGCTGTGTTCCTTTTTGAGTATAAAGTCTTACACCATCGGATGAGGTGAGAGGGTCAATTTCCATTTCTGCAAGAGAAGTATTATAAGCAGAAAGTTGTTTGTTAATCTCGACCTCTGTAATTTCATTAGTATACTCAGTAAGTGTGGCTCCGTGGTCCTCGTCAGAAATAAGGAGCTGAACACCAGTGCCAATGGTGATTTCCATATTATGTACAGAAGCAATGCTGGAAATTGTAAACCATGCAAAGGTGGTGGTAACCATAGAAATTAACAACAAAACAAGCAGAAGCACAGACAGCTTCACACGGATGCTTTTTATCTGCTTGCGTTCTGCTTTGAGTAATTCTATTTCTCTTTTCAGCTGTTCGTTCTGGTGCTGAAGCCCTGCATTATAGTCCATAAACGAACCTCCTTTTCTGAGATGATTTATAAAGGTAAAACACATACTTGCTAAAAATATGCACAATATTTCTTATACACAATATTATATATTAATCTGTGGAATAAAGCAACAAAAATTGACATATTTGTTACAAAAATTATACACAAATATTAACAGATGATTTCAGCATATTTGTTAATTGACAAGAGTGTTGTTAGTGAGAATTGACAATTGTTGCTATTTAAAATTGTTGATTGTGGACAAGTTCTGCTAATATATATGTTCATATGAGTTCGTTTATGAGTAACAAGGTGTTGTAGCCTTTGTTAATAAATAAACAAAACGGTAACATTTTTTGCTGTTACCGTTTTATATACCGATTATTCAACTTTGTAAATCAATAAGCCGCCATAAGAGGGTTTACATTTGATACTCCGCTTGATTCTACATCTGCAATATATTCTATTGCACTTCCGCAGCCCTTCACAACACAATCTGAAGGATTTTCGGCAAGGTGCACATTAAGCTTTGTAAAGTGAGAAATCAGCTCACAGAAGCCTTCAAGCTGAGAAAGACCGCCGGAAAGCGTGATTCCGTCTGTATACACGTCACCAATCAGCTCGGGAGGTGTTTTTTCCAAAACTTCCATTATGCCTTTTACAACGCCCATTGCAGTTTCGATGATTGCTTCGTAAATCTCAGATGATTTCATATCAACGTATCTGGGAAGACCTCTCATAGCATCTCTGCCTTTGACACGGAAGATTTTTTCTTCAGTAGGCGGCATAACACAGCCGATGGCATTTTTGCATTGCTCTGCTGTGGTACTTCCGATGATAAGTGAGTATTTGCGGCGAACGTATTTGATGATTTCTTCGTCCATCTGCTTGCCTACTTCCTTGATGGTGCGGCTGACAGATACACCACCCAAAGAAAGTACTGCAATGTCAGCGGTACCACCGCCGATGTCTACAATCATACAGCCGTGAGGGCTTGTAATGTCTAGTCCTGCACCCATAGCTGCAGCCTTTGCAGACTCGATAAGGTAAACTCTTCTTACACCGAAGCTGGAGATTGCATTGACTACGGCACGCTTTTCAACCTCGGTAATCTCACCGGGAATACAAGCGACAACTCTTGGCATCACTACCTTGCTGGTGCTGACTTTTGAAAGAAAGATGCCAATCATTTCTTCTACAAGGTCAAGCTCTGCAATAACTCCTCCTTCAAGTGGATACACTGCGTGAATTCTTGTGGGAGTTTTTCCAAGCATCTTATAGGCATCACCGCCTGCGGCAATAATTTTGTTGAGAATAGCATCGTAGGTTATAACAGAAGGCTCGTCAAGAACCTTTCCTTTTTCGTTTACATATATTCTGGTGTTACAGGTTCCAAGGTCAAGTGCAATGTCCATATATAAACTTCCTTTCGGTTAATTTTCTGCATACTATTAATAATTATATTATAGCATTGTGATGATTTCAAGTTGTTTTTGTAACTGCAATAGCAAAAGTTGCACATAATACACATTGAGCTTTTCCCTCATATAGTACCTTTGCACATTCTCCGAGGGTATTGCCCGTGGTTATTATGTCATCAATCAACAGGATTCGCTTGTTTTCTGCAATGCTTTTGTCTGATAGTTTGTAAACTCCTTTTACATTCTTTTCGCGTTCCGATGCCTTCTTTATGGAGTGCTGAGGCTGATTGTTCCTTGTTTTCTTCAAAGCCTTTTCAGTAGGAATACCCAAAATTCGGGACAAATCCTTTGCCAGAAGCTCCGATTGATTATATCCGCGTTCCTCGAATTTTTTAGGATGCAAGGGAACATAGGTGATATAATCGAAGCATTCGTTTTTGTATTCCTTTGCGATAGCTTCTGCCATTATGCGTGCAAGCTGATATGAATATTGCTGACCGCGGTCGAATTTAAAACGCTTGATTCCCTGTGCGAATATATCTGTGTACGGAACTGCGCTAACAGTCAGATGTCCCCCTCTTGCATAGGTGTGGTATGTGATGTCTGTGAACTCCTTGGCACATTTATCACAGAAAAGCTCCCCTAAATGTACAACTCGGGTGCAGTAAGGGCACCTTTCGGGATAAACAGCATTTTTCAGCCTATCTTTTAATACAAATTTTCGTTCTATAATTACCATATTATTCACGTTCCAGCATCCATCTAAGTCCGCTGTATCTCAGCGTTCTCACATTGTTGTTTACCATGTGCTCCACAGTTTCTCTGTTTCCCACCATAATCAGAAGCTTTTTGGCTCTGGTAACACCTGTGTAAAGTAGATTTCTGTAAAATAGATAGGGAGAGTTTTTGATAAGAGGCATTACAACTGCCTCAAACTCGTTGCCCTGACTTTTATGTACAGTGCAAGCATAGCTCAGCTCAAGGTCAGAAACACAGTCTGAATCATAAACAGCAACTCTGTCGTCAAATTTAATTTGCATTCGCTTTGAAACCTTGTCGATAGCCTGAATAATTCCTATATCTCCGTTGAAGACGCCCTCTCCGTATTCGCCTGTTGACTCCTTAACCCAAGTGATGTTGTAGTTGTTTTTTACCTGCATAACCTTGTCGCCTGTACGGTAGGTTTGAAAGTTAAAGGTGATTTCGTCTTTTTTCTTTGAAGGTGGATTTAGTGCTTCTCTCAGGTGCACGTTAAGCTCCTGAGTACCCAGAATGCCTTTTCTTCCCGGACAAAGCACCTGAATGTCGCTGACGGGGGAGAGCTGGTAGCTCCTTGGCAGGCGTTCGCTGCATAGGCTTATTATCAAATCCCTTGCTTGTGTCGGATTTGAGCAGGGTAGGAAGAAAAAGTCATTATCCTTTACTGTAAGCTCAGGCATAACACCGCCTACAATCTTGTGTGCGTTGGTTACAATAAGGCTTTCCTGCGACTGGCGGAAGATTTCTTTAAGTGCCACAACAGGGATAACCTGCGATGCTACCAAATCTGCCAGTACATTTCCTGCACCGACTGATGGAAGTTGGTCACTGTCACCCACAAGAATAATTCTGCAGCCTAAGGGCAAGGCTCGAAGAACACTTTCGAAAAGCAGAGAATCAACCATAGAAAGCTCGTCTACAATAAGAGCGTCGCAATTGAGCATATTCATTTCGTTTTTCTTGAATTCAGGGCGGTCATCCTTTGTGTATTGAACCTCAAGAAGTCTGTGTAGGGTTTTTGCTTCACAGCCTGTCAGCTCGCTCATCCTTTGAGCAGCTCTGCCTGTGGGGGCGGCTAAAAGTACAGTCTGACCTTTGGATTTAAGGATGCTTATAATAGCATTGAGGGTGGTGGTTTTACCTGTGCCGGGTCCGCCTGTGAGTACTAAAAGACCTTTTTGCAAGGCTTGCATAATAGCTTCCTTTTGGAGCTCGGCATAGGCTATTCCCATACGTTTTTCAACGTCTTCAATCAACTCTTTTGCATTACTCATAGGTGCAACAGGGAATCTCAGAAGCATTTTCATTCTGGCACAGGCGTAGCTTTCGCTTTGATAAAGGTCAGGCAGGAAGATAAATTCCCAGTCACGGAATATATCTCTGACTAAAGTACCGTCATTTATCATACCCTCTAATGCAGATTGAACACAGACAAGCTCAACCTGCAGAAACTCCGCGGTTTTGCTTGTGAGCTTATCCTGAGGCAGGCAGGTGTGTCCTGAACGGCGGTTGTGCCTTAACACATAGGCAAGACCGGCGCGAATTCTTACATTACTATCAGGCGCGAAATTTTTCTTGTTTGCTATTATGTCTGCAGTTTCAAAGCTTATATTACTTCCCTCGGTACACAAAAAATAAGGATTATCCTCGATAATCTGTATAGTGTCTGAGCCGAATTTTTTCCAAAGAGCTATGGCGTCTTGAGCGTCAATTCCGAAAGCTCCCAGATATGCCAGAAGCTCTCGGATGCTGGTGTTTGCTTTAAGCTGTTCGCTGAAGCTTTTAGCCTTTTCAAGGGATATTCCCTTAAGTCGGGATACTCTTTCGGGATCATTTTCAAGAATTTCAAGGGTGTTTTCGCCAAATTCTTTTACAAGTCGTGCCGCGGTAGAAGGCCCTATGCCTTTAATCGCTCCGCCCGAAAGATACTTTAAAATTCCTAAAACCGAGGTTGGAACACTTCGCTCAAATGCGGATACCGATAACTGCTGTCCATAGGTTGAGTGGCTTGTAAATGTGCCTATGAGTTTCAACTCTTCTCCCTCATAAACCATAGGCATGATGCCTACTGCGGTGATGGTATCATCCCCAAGTCCGATTTCCAGAACCGTATATTCATTTTCTTCGTTTCGATACACTATCCGTTCTACGGTTCCGCATACCTCATACATTTCATCCTGTGTCATAATTATGTGTCCCTCAAAAACCAGTATTTGTAAATTATAACATTTATTATAATACATTTCTACGCAGGAAACAATAAGTAATACTGATATTGTTATGTGTTTCAGCTGTCATTTGGTTGTGTTTAATAATATGTCTAGCTCTCTTTTGTTCAGAATGTCCATAAATTCATATTCTCTGCAAATTGCTTCACAAATTTCTTTAGCCGCAGGGGACATTCCGTTGTCGAGGCAAACAACTCTGTAAGGACGCACTTTGCCCATCCATTTTAAACGTGTAGCACAGCTGCGTAAAATGTATTCTATATCTTCACAGTTTCCTTCTAAGGGTGCAATTAGCATTATTGTTTTGTCATTTTTGCTTTTGTAAAGACGAAAAAGGAAAAATCTTAAAAGTGAAACCGCTCCTGCAAGAGAAAGAATTGTTACTAAAATGCCCAGTATAATATCTGACATACAAATCACCTCTTTACATAATATCTATGACGATTGCTTTGTGTGCAATGAATACTTTCTGAGGTGCAGGGTATAATAAGAACGAGGTGAGAAAAAGATGATGGATAATAACGTAAACAAGTGCATCCATTGCTCAGTCAGAAGCTGTGCATATAATAATGCAGAGCAGGGCTATTGCAAGTTGGAGACTATCAAAATCGGAACTCATGAGGCTAATCCCACAGAGAAAAAGTGTACCGATTGTGAAAGCTTTATGCTCAGAAACGGTTGCTCAGGTTCATCCTGTAACGGTTAATGAGCGTAGCGGGCAGGCAGGTTTTCTGCCTGCCTTTATTGTGTTAATTACATAAACGTTTGCGATGTTTCCTAATAAAAACCGTTTTGCATTATTTGGTAGGAGAAATTTTGTTAAAATATATCAAATTTTACTTGTAATTAGCATTATCTTGTGATACTATTTATATGTATAATAATGTCGATTGCGATATGCAGATTTGCAATCGGATGTAGTAACATTTTGTTAAGGGGTTTAAGTCAATGACGAATGAGAAGGTAAAATCACAGGATTATTATGTTATAGATTTCTTACATATTGTAAAATCTGTGTGGAGAAGAATTTGGCTTGTTGTGTTAGTAGCTGTTATAGGTGGTGTAGTAGGCTTCCTGTATTCATCTTTGCTGATAACTCCCCAGTACTCTTCTTCTATTATGTTGTATGTAAACAACAGCTCCTTTTCTTTGGGCAGCTCAAGCTTCAGTATCAGCTCTTCAGAGCTTACTGCTGCTCAAAGCCTTGTAAAAACCTACACGGTTATTCTTAAAAATAAAACAACTCTTGATCAGGTTAATGAGAAACTCAAGGGCAAGCTTGACGTTGAATATACCTGGACAGAGCTTTATAATATGATTGATGCTTCATCAGTGAATGATACGGAAATTCTTGAAGTTAAAGTTACTACTGATGACCCGAAGGTTGCAGCTGATATTGTAAATACAATTGCTGAGGTACTGCCGGACAGAATCTCTGAAATTATTGAGGGTAGTTCCATGGAGGTAGTTGATGTTGGCGCAGTCAGAGAGCAAAAGGTTTATCCAAATGTCACAAGATTTACTGAAGTCGGCACACTCTTTGGTGCGGTTGTTGCTTTGATTGCTTTGGTTATTGCAGCACTTCTCGATGATACAATCCACGATGACGAGTATATACTCAGAACCTACGATTATCCCATTCTTGCTAAGGTTCCAAATCTCCTCGGTTCATCTGATAAGCACTATGCTTATTATTATCAGAGAAAGAAAAACGTTAAGTAAGGAGGTAGAGGAAAATGGCAACAAAGAATAAGACAAGCAGATTCTTTTTTGACTCAACTGCAAATAAAAAGACTTTGCACAAAAATCTTGAGTTTACTGCTGTTGAACAGTACAAGCTCCTTAGAGCAAATCTTTCCTTTACTCTTCCTGAGGGAGTTAAGTGCCCAATTATCGGTGTAACCAGCTCTATGCGAGGTGAGGGTAAGAGTACAACCGCAATTAACCTCTCATACGTTCTTGCTGAAAGCGGTAAGAGTGTACTTCTTATTGACGGCGATCTTCGTATTCCCAGCGTAGCGAAAAAGATGGATATTAGCAGTACACCCGGTCTTACAGATTTGCTTATGGGCTACGAATCTCATCAGATGGGTGCATTTAAAACCAACCTGCTTGAAAACTGGTATGTTATGCCTTCAGGTGATTTACCTCCTAACCCTTCTGAGCTTTTGGGCTCCAGAAGAATGGAGTCAATCCTCAAACTTGCTGCTGAGAAGTTTGATTATATAATTGTAGACCTTCCTCCTGTCAACGTTGTATCCGATGCCCTTGCTATTTCCAAGTACATCACCGGAATGATTGTTGTTATCAGAGAGGATTACACAGAGAAAAAAGAGCTTGAGGCTTGTTTCAGACAGCTTAAGCTTTCGAACGTAAATGTTCTTGGTTGTGTAATGAATGAGGCTGAAAGTTTAGGTGGTACTCACGGCAGATATAAAAAGTATTCAAAGTATTACCGTAAGTACTATGCATCATCAGGTTCACAGCAAAAATGATTGACTTTCACAGCCACATTCTTCCTGCTGTAGATGACGGCAGTAAGAATGTAGAAGAAAGTAAAGTGCTTCTTTCGATGCTTTCTCAGCAGGGCATCAAGTACGTTGTCGCCACCCCTCATTTTTTGCCTGAGCATGAGTCAGTGGATGAGTTTCTCTTAAGACGCAACAAGGCTTTTGAAGAGCTCACTGTTAATTACTCAGAGGAATTGCCGCAAATTTTTCTCGGTGCAGAGGTGGCATACTATGAAGGTATAAGTCACCTTTACGGGCTTGAAAAGCTTGTAATAGGGGATAGCCGTCTTCTTCTGGTTGAAATGCCTTTGCGAAAATGGTCAGAAACATCGGTAAGGGAGCTTACAAACATTGCTTGTTCAAATACGGTAACGTTGGTGCTCGCACATATAGAGCGCTACCTTCCTTACAATAATAAAGAAGCGATTAACACTCTTCTTGATTGCGGAGTGCTTTTGCAGACAAACGCAAGCTTCTTTAATGAATTTCAGACCAAACGCAAGGCTCTTCGTATGCTAAAAGATGGATTAATCCATTTTGTCGGTTCCGATTGTCACAGCGTTCGTCGCAGACCTCCTTTTATCGGGCAGGCATACACTTTCATTGCCAAAAAGCTCGGTGATGGTTTTTTACAGGATTTTACCGAATATCAGAGCGCTTTGCTGCGAATCTGATATGGGTTAATCAATAAATCAGTAATTATTTTTATCTTGAAAGGATGAATTTATAATGAAAAAGGTATTCGCAATTTGTCTGGCACTTGTTATGGTGTTCTCTCTCAGTATTACAGTATGTGCTGCTTCAGATTCATTCGTAAGCAGTCCCTCAGGCAACAAGGCTCCTGTTATTGAGGAGTTTGAAAACGAGGACGATGGCTGTACTGCTAATCTGGACATTACTTCTTATGGTGACAGAAACGAGCTCAGCGAAGCTGACAAAAAAGAAATGGAGGATGCTTACAATCAGATTAAGAACTCCACAGACCTTACAGATATGTTCTCAGGTCTTAATGCTATAGTTGATGACCTTGATATTCTTCCTTCTGACCTTAAGGTAAGCGACTTATTCCATATTGATATTAAGGATTGCCTTGAGCATGATGAGCATGGTGCTTTCAAGATTAAGCTTTCTGCCGATACACTCAAGGGCTTTGCAGGTCTTATCCAGTACATCAACGGCGAGTGGAAGCTTATTGAAGATGCTAAGGTTGAGGATGGTCAGTATCTTATCTTCACAGCTGATGAGCTTTCGACCTTTGCAATTGTTGTAGATTCCACTAAGGCTGCAACAACCTCTCCTCAGACAGGTGATCCCACACTTGCAGTCGTTGCAATTGTTGCAGGTTTTGCACTTTGCATACTTACAGCAACAGTAGCCGTTAACAAGAAAAAGGCATGAGTAGTCACAAAACACATAGTGACAAAAAAATAAAAAGAAAAAAACTGCTGAGAACGATTTGTTTTCTTTTAGTAGTTGTTATAGTTGTGTCTTTAGCCTTGCTGATACTCCAAAAATGGGAAAATCAGCAGGGCAATACTCCTGTTGCTACTCCTGTAGATAACACGATTACATATAAGGGTGAAAAATACATCAAAAAGAATGTAGAAACTATGCTCTTTTTAGGTCTTGATAAGTATGAGGGAGAAATTGATAACAACTCATATAATAATGACCAACAGTCAGACTTTCTGATGCTTTTTGTGATTGATAATAAAAATTCAACCTGTTCAGCTCTTCATATTAATCGTGACACAATGGCTGAAATTTCCGTGCTTGGTTTAGCAGGTGAGAAGGTTGGCTCCGTCAATAAACAGTTGGCACTTGCTCATACTTACGGTGATGGAGGTATGAAGAGTTGCCGTAATACTGCAGAAGCAGTTTCAAAGGTTCTGGGCGGAGTGGAAATTCACGACTATATTTCTGTTACAATGGATGCAGTTCCTTCGCTCAACGACCTTGTCGGCGGTGTAGAGGTAACTGTTCTTGATGATTTCACAGGTGTTGACGATACCTTAATCAAAGGCGAAACAGTAACTCTTATGGGTGAACAGTCAATTACCTATGTTCGCTCACGATATGGTATGGAGGATAGCTCCAATAACAACAGAATGGAACGTCAGCGCCAGTATATGGATGCTTTTATAGACAGAGCATCACAGTGTGTTGAAGCAGACGAGGAGTTCCTTTTTGATGCTGTCGAGGTGTTGTCTGAGTATATGGTGTCAAATTGCTCTGTGCCTGAGCTTGAGCGTTTCTTTGAGAATGTTTCAACTTTTGATTTTACTGATATTCGCTATCTGGAAGGCGAATATATTAAGGGTGAAAGCTATATGGAGTTTTACCCTGATGAATCTTCTACAGAAGAAATAATAATGAATATGTTTTATGAGGTTGTTCGGTAATTACAATAGCCTCGAGTCTTGTGATTAGACATCAATTCTTGATTAATGTAATCTTTTATCTGAGCTAATATAAGTATTTCATACAACAAACGGCTGTTTTGCTGCCTGTTGTTTTTTGGATTTGGAGATATGTTATGTACAAACGTTGTATTAAACGAATTCTTGATATTATAATTTCAACAATTGCAATCCTTTTTCTTATTCTTCCTATGCTGATTGTTGCGATTATTATTAAAATTGATTCTCCGGGTCCGATTCTGTTCAAGCAAAGAAGAATTGGCTTACATAAAAAAGAGTTTGTAATGTTAAAATTTCGCTCTATGCCTGTTTCGGCACCCAGCAATGTTGCAACACATTTGCTTGACATAGGCACAATAGAGCTGACTAAGTTTCAAAAACTAATCCGCAAGTACTCTATCGACGAGCTACCACAGTTCTTTAATATATGGTTAGGTCAGATATCTTTGGTCGGTCCCAGACCTGCTTTATATAATCAGGATGATTTGGTTGCCGAGCGTGATAAATATGGTGCCAATGATGTTAAGCCCGGATTAACCGGCTGGGCACAGATAAACGGCCGTGACGAGCTTGCAATTCCCGTTAAGGCAAGGTATGACGGAGAATATGTAGAAAATCTGAGCTTTATATTTGATTGCAAATGTTTTTTTGGTACATTCAAATCTGTTGTGAACCACGATGGAGTTGTTGAAGGCGGTACAGCTGATTCTAATAAGGAAGAAGAGAAAGAAATGCATACAGTTTAAAGGGGAGTAAGGAATGAAGCCATCTGTTAGTATAATTGTTGCTACATACAGACGTGATGCTTTTTTGCAACGTGCCCTGGATTCTTTAACAACCCAGACATATAATAACTTTGATATTATTCTTGTTGATGATAATGATGATTCTCAATGGAACGAAAAGGTCCAGCTTATTGTTGATAAATACAGAATTGAGCATCCCGATATTTCATTGACATACATTCAGAACCACCCAACTTTAGGTTCGGCAAAAACACGTAATGCTGGAATTTCTGCATCAACAAGTGAATATATATGTTTCCTTGATGATGACGACGTATATTTACCAGAACGTATTACCAATCAGGTTTTACCGATGATAAAGGAGAATGCTGATTACAGCGTAACCAATATCGCTTTGTATTCAGATTCTGACAGGTTAATTGAAATAAGAAACAGAGAATACATAAAATCTGCAGAGCCTGAAGCTTTGACAAAATATCATTTGCTGTATCATATAACAGGTACGGATACTATGATGTTTAAGCGCGATTACCTTTCAAAAATCGGCGCTTTTTCTGCTATTGATGTTGGTGACGAATACTATCTTATGCAGAAAGCCATAGACGCTAAGGGTAAATTCCTGCATGTTCCTGTGTGTGATGTTAAAGCATACGTTCACACAGGTGAGGGTGGACTCTCCAGTGGGCAAACAAAAATTGATGGTGAGAATTATTTGTATTCTCAAAAGAAAAAGTATTTTGATTTGTTAGACAAAAAGAGTATCAGATATGTAAAAGTACGTCACCATGCGGTGTTGGCATATGCATATCTGCGTATTAAATGTTATTTTAAATTCTTATTTGAAAGCATAAAAGGTTTTTTTGTTTCACCTTTGGGACTTATTAAGGTTTTTCTCAACAGGTAGAGTGAGTATTCAAATCAATGAAGGTATTATTAATCAGTCATAACCCCATATCTACTTTCAACAATATGGGCAAAACATTTCTCAATATGTTTTCCTGCTTCACACCTGATGAGCTTTGCCAGCTGTATGTCAGACCTACAACACCTGACATTTATATGTGTAGCTCATACTATCGTATTACTGATAAGCAGGCGCTGAAATCCGTTTTTTTCGGCACACCGGGCGGCGAGGTCAATAAAGGTGAGATTAATCGGTTGATTGAGAAACGGGAAGAAGGGGAGATGCCCGTACCTCCTTCACCTGTAGGTATAAAATACCCTCTTTTGCTTATTCGTGATTTGGTGTGGAAGTGTTCCCGTTGGTATTCCAAAAATCTCAAATACTGGATAAAGCGTGAAAATCCAACTTGTATTTTTTTAGCACCCGGATATTCTTCTTTTATCTATAATATAGCCCTTAGAATAGCAAAGGATTTCAATCTGCCATTATACACCTATATCTGTGACGATTATTATTTCATTAATAAACCTCACGGGATTATTGGCAGAATTCAGTTTTCCATGCGCAAGAGAGCGACTTGCAAAATAATGTCAAAAACTAAAGAGCTTGTTGTTATCAGCGAAGAACTAAAGAGTAAATATTCTGATTGTTTTGGTGTGTCTGCAAGTGTTATTATGACAGGTGCAGGCGTAGAAAAAATCAGAAATCCGCGTGATATTTCCTCGATTAAAAATATTTCTTATTTTGGAAATATCGGTGATGGTCGTAATAATTCACTTGCAGATATCGGCCGTGCGTTAGATGAAATTAATGCCAAGCACCATACAAGCATTAAGCTTAACATTTATTCATCACAAAGCTCATCAGAGCTTATCGAAGCATTTCTTGGCATAAAGTCTGTGAATTTGTGTGGATTTGTTGTAGGTGATGTATACAACAAAGCTTTTTCTTCATCTG
Organism: Ruminococcus sp.; assembly: GCA_017411385.1. Classification (GTDB taxonomy): domain Bacteria; phylum Bacillota; class Clostridia; order Oscillospirales; family Acutalibacteraceae; genus Ruminococcoides. The sequence continues at coordinate 66,363 of JAFQQF010000020.1, read as the reverse complement.
ATATGCTTCTGCACACGGAGTCTTTCGAAGAGGAATATGTTGATAAAGTAAAGCATTCCGTTTCAACAAAGATTGCAGACAGCCTTGCCTCGGGTATTCCGCTTTTTGCTTATGGTCCTGATTGTATTTCCTCAATGAAACATCTCATAAGGCATAACTGTGCGGTAACTGCTACATCAAAAGCCGACTTGCAGGATGTATTGGAGATGGCTCTATTTGATATTGATTTGTTAAGAGATGTATCAGTAAACGCCCATTCGGTTTCTTTAATCCATCACAATAACAGCAAAAACAGCGAGGCTTTAAAAGCAATAACAGGTGCTCAATATGAATGAACTGCAAAAAAAAGAGTTTGAGATTTTAAAATTATTTATTGATGTTTGCAACAAGCTGAATCTTACATACTTTCTTGTGTGTGGCAGTGCATTGGGAGCGGTAAAGTACGGTGGGTTCATTCCTTGGGATGATGATATTGATGTTGCGCTTATGCGACCTGACTACGAAACATTCCTGAGAGAAGCTCCGGCATTACTGCCTGAATGGCTATTTGTGCAGAATTACAGAACAGAAAAGAATTTTCCGCTGCTTATGACAAAGTTGCGTGACAGTAGAACTACAATGATTGAATCGGATTTTGCTGATGTCTTGATGAATCATGGAATTAGCATTGATGTTTTTTCTTTGGATGGATATCCGAATGACTCGAAGGAGGCTATTCGATTCGAGAATAAAAAGAAATGCTTTACCAGAAGACAGTTTGCCAGACTCAACGGTAAAAGAATGACGTGGGGCCTCAATGTAAGAACTACTCTTATTTGCCTGTATTATCGTTTGTTTGGCTTTGCCAAGGAAACCTCACGTTTAATGGGGGAATACGATTCTTTTCTGGCAAGTTATTCTCTGCAGGACAGCACTCTTATATGTAATCACGGTAATTGGCAGGGAAAGCTTGAATATGCACCTGCAGAACAGTATGGAATCGGAACAATGGCGTCTTTTGAGGGGCTTTCTGTTCGTATCCCCGCTGATTATGATGCATATCTTCGACAAAAGTATGGTGATTATTCCAAAGACCCTCCAAAAGAAAAACAAGTGTCGCACCATTCATATAAGGTTATAGATGTGACTAGACCGTACACGGAATATATCAAATAAGGATTCTGCAAAGCAGAGGAGAATTATGAAAAAGGTATTGTTTATCACCAAATCCATGACCTGTGGTGGTGTGGAGAGGACCTTGCTTAATTTAATAGGAAGTCTGGACAGAGAAAAATACTCTATTGATGTTCTCCTTGTAGAGAAAACAGGTGCGTTTTTGGACTTTGTTCCAAAAGATGTTCGAGTTATAGAAGCTGATATACCCCAGCGATGGCGTACAATTCTTGTAAGTGATGAACTAGGTGTTAAGAACGGCTTTATATCAATCTGGAAAAATAAGAAATATCTGACAGCATTGCAGTTTCTTTTATCTTCTTTTATAGATCGTTTGTCCCGTCGGTTCTTCAAAAAAGCAACACTCTATAATACTTGTAGTAAAAAAACCAAACTTCCCAAGGAAAAATACGATATTGTCTGTGACTATCACGGATATGCCCACTATACGACTTGTTTGGCTCTACGTTTTGAACAAGCAAAGAGGTTTACATGGTTGCATATTGAGAATGTTGATGAAGCCTTCGAATGTATGAGGAAGTCTTATCCTCAGTTCCATGGAATTTTCGGTGTTTCTGAGAAGTGTGTAACCAATTTCCGTCGGCGCTTTGATAATGTAAAGCCTCAAAGGATTGTACTTTTATACAATCTTCTTATGAAAGATGATATCAGGCATAAAGCTCTGTGTAAACCTGCTGTTGAGTACAATTCCGATGGACGTTTTGTGCTGGTTTCTGTTGGTCGTTTGTCTACTCAAAAGGGCTTTGATTTGGCGTTGGAGGCAGCAAATATCCTCAGACAGCATGGCAGAGAGTTCTTATGGATTATAGTAGGGGAAGGTCCCGAAAGAGATAATCTGGAAAATCTGATAACCCAATACAATCTGCAGGATTTTGTTTTTCTTCATGGTTTGGATAGTAACCCGTATCCTTATATGGCTATGGCTGATTTATATGTTCAGTCATCACGGTACGAGGGGTTTGTTACTACGTTATCAGAAGCGATTATTCTAGAAATCCCTATTGTTTCAACATCTTTTTCCGGTGTTGACCAACAGGTTATCGAAGGCAAAAACGGTGTTCTTTCGGCTTTCGATAAGGATGAACTTGCATCTAAAATAGAGTTGATGATGGACGACGAAGAGTTTCGCCTGTCTTGTGCCAAGGGATGTGCTGAGGTAAAACTCCCCATGGATCAAACGCTCGAAACTATTGATGAATACTTTAAGTGACTCTGTTGTTTTAGTTAAAAACTATGGTATATTGCATTCGGTGCTTTATATAAAAATAAAAAAGGAGAAATGTGCTATGAAAAAATTTGTAGCAACTGTATTGGTAGCATTGTTGCTTATCTCAATGGTACCTATGTCGGTTTTTGCAGCTTCTTTGGATTTTGACATTTCCGATAGTGGCTGTGACTTCTACAATGTCATCGAGAAGAATGACTACAACCTTGCATCTGGTGCGGTTGAAAGTGAAGTTATTCTTAATGACGACACAGGTGCAAACAGAAACGTTTTGCACTTGATTGAGGTTGACCTCAAGAACCCCAATATTTCTGTAATGCCTACTTATATGGGCCTTAATGAGAACAGCAACTTTGAGGATAGTACTCAGTGGGGTTCACAGGTACTTACTGAGCAGGCAGCTCATGTTGAGAACGACCTTGGGCTCAATGTAGTAGGCGGTATGAACACTTGCCTTCGTTATGACAACGACCACCCCTATGGTGTTCTTGTATGGAACGGTAAGGTTTATTCCGATGAGAGAAAGGCTGATGGAAGCAGTACAGCTCAGACCTTCCTTGCTGTGTCTGAAGATGGCGTTGCATCTCTCCACAGTGCTTCTGAGCCTATTCCCGAGGGAACATATCAGGCTATTTCTGCTAACTTTGGTTGGATTATCAAGGACGGCGTAAGCCAGTACAAGTCCGATGACCATGCTGATGGTGGCAGAGCTCCCCGTTCTGTACTTGCTATCAAGGAAACAGGCGAACTTATCCTTCTTATGAACGATGGACGTCAGGCTCCTTATTCTGCAGGTGCTACAATGCGTGAGCTTGCAGAGTGGCTTCTTGCGATGGGTTGTGTTGATGCTGTTAACTGCGACGGTGGCGGTTCTTCAACATTTATTTCCGAGCGTGAGGGTACAGGCGAACTCACAATGAAGTCCAGTCCCTCTGACGGCGGTCAGAGAGCTACTCTCGGTGGTATTCTTGTTATCTCCAAGGCTGTAGCTGACGGTAAATTTGACCATGCAGCTATTGAGGCTGACAGCGAGAGTAAGTACGTAACTCCCGGTTCTACAGTAACATTTAATGCAATTGGTGCAGACTCCGCTGGCGGTCCTGCTGAGATTCCTGCTGATGTAACATGGCAGCTTGTAGACGAAACAATGGGTGCTGTTGAGAACGGTGTGTTCACATCTAACGGTAAGGTAGGCACAGCTACTGTGCAGATGATTTACAATGGAGAAGTAGTTGGTGAAGACTCCATCGAAGTTGTAATTCCTGAGGAAATTGAGTTTGTTCAGACTAATATGACAGTACCTTTTGGTAAGACAGCAACTCTTGCCATGAAGGCTACTGTAAACAATGGTCTTAACACAGTGGTTGTAAAAGAAAGTGACTTTACATTTGTACTTTCTGATAATAAACTTGGAACAATCGATGGTTTTGAGTACACGACTTGTAACGAAGACGTAGGTATATCGTCAGGTTCTGTAACTGCTACTCTTGTTTTTGATACAACAAAAACTGCTAAAGCAAATATTAATCTCGGTAAAGGTTCTGAGATTGTCTGGGATTTTGAAGACGGCAACATTAATTCTTTGACTTTTGGAACTGGATATGGAAATAAGCATGCAGCTCATAAAGAGTTAGGTCGTTTTGAGTTCGGTCATTTACAGGTTGTAGATTCAACAACCGGTCAGGTTAAGAACGGCGAGAAGGCTCTTGCAGTAATCTGTGATTATTCAGATTTCTATGCGATGGGTTATAATATGCTTAAACTCACAGGCCTGGGTGTTGATATGACTGATGCAGTTGGCGTTGGATTCTGGATTTATCTTACTCCTGAAGCAACAGGTCTTGAACTTGACCTTAACAATGCTATTCCTTTTGACCATGGCACAGCAGGTGGTCCTGGTTACGAGGAAGAAGGCTGGTATTACGTTTATGCAGAAAAATCTTCTGGTGTAGGCGAAAGTTTCAATAACCTTTATTTCTATCATACTGATGGTTATGATAGTGCAACAGCAAATAACATTCCCAATATAAAGACTAAGTTCACAGTATATATTGATGATATTACTGTTGACTATTCTACAGTTGTTGAAGACCGTGATGCTCCTATCTTTAAAAATGTAAGTATCGTTAAGAATTCCGATACTTACGAGTCCATGAATGGACAGACTGTAACAAATGGGAATGTTACCGTTATGGCTGAAGCTATTGAGAACACAACTCTCAATAATTACACTGGTCTTGATACAAGTTCTGCTAAGCTTTATGTAGACGGTGTTTTGATAACAAAGGGCGTTTCCTGTGCTAATAATGGTTATATCAGTGCAGACGTTAGCCTTTCAGACGGCATTCATACATTCCGTTTTGAAATTGCTGATAACGCTGGTAACTACAGAGCGATTACACGTCAACTTGTTGTTGATGCAACAGATGATGCTCCCGCAGTAAGCTTTGTTCCTGCTGATGCTACTCTTGATAAGCTTCCCATCGGCTCTGTTTATTATATGAACCTTGAAGTTAATGATATCAGCACTATCAACAAAGTTTCTACTCATATCAATCTTGATGGTTCCAGCGTATGGCAGCTTGATTATATGGATGTAGCAACAGGCTTTGATGCTGAATATACAGTAGATGATAAGCACAACAATGCAACAATTACATTCACACGCAACGGCGATCTCGTTGACAGCGATGAAACAGTACTTGCATCCCTCCCTATTCGCACATGGGAATACACCAACCATATTGATTATCCCGATTGTGTAAATGATGGCAAGGGTGTATGTAATTTCCTCAGCACACCATCTCAGATGTGGAAGGGTGACGGTCAGTTCAGAATTGCTCTTTGTATGGCAGTATTAAGAGGTGAGGTTGAGTTCGTTAATGGCGATACAGATACTTTCTCCTCCGAGGAATATATTGTTGACACAGAGATGGACAAGCACAGAAACCTTGTCACTCAGGTTGAAAAGAACGCTAAGGAAAGCTGGCACATTCACACACCTGTAGCTGTTGCTGATAAGGCTGCTACTTGCACAGAGTCAGGTTACACAGGCAGAACTGTTTGTGTAGGTTGTGCTTGCGGTAATACTGCAGATGCTCCTTGCGATAGCTTTGATGGTTGCGGCTCTGTAGTAAACTGGGGTACAATTATCCCTGCAACAGGCCACACATTTAAGGTTGCTGACGGCAAAATTGCTTGCGACTGCGGCGAGGTTTCCAACGTAAACGGTCTCGTTGAAATTGACGGCAACATTTACTATGCTATCGCAGGTAACCTTGGAACAGGTTGGATTGTTGAAGCAGGTAATTATTATTACTTTGACAAGACAACATTTGCTGCTCTTAAGGACGGCAGATTTAACATTGATGGTATTGAATATTCCTTCGATGAGAATGGTGTTCACACTGAGGGTCAGTGGGTTTATGTAATGTACAACGGCGAGCGTAGTGCTAAGTACTACTTCGCAGGTAAGTACGTTGCAAATCACTTCCAGACTATCGGCGGTAAGGAATACTGGTTCAACAAGGATGGTATCCTTCTCAAGGGCATTCAGCTTCTCCGTCCCTTCGAGGGTGCAGGTATCAGTAACCTGTTCATCTATGATATCGACGAAGACGGTGTTGTAAACGGTCCTCTGGATTACACAGGCGTATACAACCTTGATGGCACACTTTACTATGTAATCGACGGTAAGGTTACTGCAGGCGGCGTTGTTGATATCGACGGCGATCTCTACTATGTTGAGTGGAACGGCGTTGTTATGACAGGTAAGGTTTACGTTGTTGCAGAGCGTACAAACGGCCTTGTAAACACAGGTTGGAACTACTTCGGTGAAGACGGCAAGCTTATTGACAACGATTTCTATACTATCGATGGTAAGGTTTACTACATTGTTAACGGACAGCCTGCCAAGGGTCTTGGCGTAATCGAGAAGAACGACAATCTCTACTTTGTAAACGGTACAGGTGTTGTTGAAACAGGCAAGATTTACATTCCCGCAGATATGACAAACGGTCTTGTAAATGCAGGTTACATCTACACAGACGAAACAGGTCGTATCTACAACAATGAGTTCGTAGAGATTGATGGTAAGGTTCTTTATATTGTAAACGGTCAACCCTCCAAGACCGGAGCATCTTTGGTGAAGGAGATTGACGGCGGTCTTTACTTCGTAGAGTGGAACGGTAACATTCCTACAGGCAAGATTTATATCTCCGCAAGTGAGGCAAACGGTCTTACAAAGGCTGGTTGGCACTATACTGATGAAACAGGCAGACTCTATGATAACGAGTTTGCGACAATTGACGGCAAGGTTTACTATATGGTAAAGGGTCTGATGGAGAACAGCGGTGTTTCCAAGGTTCGCGAAGTAAACGGTGAGCTTTACTTCATCGAGTGGAATGGTCATGTTCCCACAGGCAAGCAGTACATCGGTGCTGAGTATGTAAACGGCCTCACAACTGCAGGTTGGCATTATACTGATGAAACAGGCAGACTCTACGATAATGAGTTCGCTACTATCGACGGCAAGATTTACTATATGGTACATGGTCAGATGGACCGCACAGGCGTTTCCAAGGTTCGTGAAGTAAACGGTGAGCTTTACTTCATCGAGTGGAACGGCCTTGTAACACCCGGCAAGCAGTACATCGGTGCTGAGTATGTAAACGGTTTCACAACTGCAGGCTGGCACTATGCTGACGAAACAGGTAGACTCTATAACAATGAGTTTACTACAATTGACGGAGCTGTTTACTATATGGTACATGGTCAGATGGACCGCACAGGTGTTTCCAAGGTGCGTGAAATCAACGGCGGCTTGTACTTTGTTGAGTGGAATGGTCATGTTCCCACAGGTAAGCAGTACATCGGTGCCGAATATGTAAACGGTCTTACAAAGGCTGGCTGGCACTATACTGATGAAACAGGCAGACTCTATGATAACGAGTTTGCTACCATCAACGGAGCAATCTACTACATGGTTGACGGTATGTTTGATAACACAGGCGTATCCGCTACTCGTGAAATTAACGGCGAGTATTACTTTGTAGAGTGGAACGGTCACGTTGCTACTGGCAAGGTATATACAGAAAAGGGCTGGAGATATACTGATGAAACCGGCGCTTTCTATAACAATGAGATTGCAGAAATTGATGGCAGTCTGTATTACGTTGTTGATGGTGCCTTCTACACAGGCGGTGTATTTGAGTTCGAAGGTGACCTCTACTATGCTATGTGGAACGGCAAGCTTGCAGCAAACGACAGAATCTATCTTATGGCTAAGGATACCAACGGTCTGATTATCGCAGGTTATCATACCTTTGATGCTGAAGGTAAGATGGTTGACTAAGCTATAATCCTTTAACTTAAATGAGCTTTAGTGCTCGTTAAGGTCGAGGGGGGCAGGTAACCTGCCCTCCTCGAACAATAACCAAAGAGATTTGAAGCTTCAAATCTTTTTGGTTATTGAATTTATATATAACAGAACCTTTGAATTAAAAAGGAGTTAATATGAGATTTTCGGTTATTATACCAGTATATAATAAAGCGGATACAATTTGTTCTGCAGTAGAAAGCATATACTCTCAGACCTTCAACGATTATGAAATTATTATAGTCAATGATGGCTCTTCTGATAATTTGGACGAAGCTCTTTTTTCTATCAATGGTCCGAAGTTGCGTTTGATAAATCAGAATAACGGTGGAGTTTCTGTTGCAAGAAACACAGGTGTTTCTAATGCCCGTGGTGATTATGTCTGTTTTCTTGATGCAGATGATTTGTGGAAGCCTAATCATCTGGAAATCCTTAATGGCTTAATTGAAAAGTATCCTAAATCCGAAGCTTTTGTAACATCTCACGAGGTTGTTTTACCCAATGAGAACAGCATTCATAGCAGTCATGAATTAAAGGACTATGATGAGGATTTTGAAACTGACGACTTCCTTGGGCTTCTTAACTCAACCTCATATTCAGTTGTACATACAAACTCAGTTTGCGCAAAGCGTGAAATGCTCAAAAAAAACGGTATTCGATTTGAACCGGGTATAAAAATCGGCGAGGATACAGACGTGTGGTACCGTCTTGGACTTAAAAATAATGTAGCTGTTTCAAAAATTGAAACAACTGTTTATAGACGAGAGTTCAGTACTGCAACAAGGCAAAGCTTTCATGTTCAAAATTGGATTTTCTGCTTTAGATTAGCTGATATTCTGTCCGACAATGAAATTTCAGATAAAAAGAAAGACTCTGTTCTTAACCTAATCGACCGATATAAAATGACTAGCAGCAGAGAATATATGTTGGATAGGGATAGAAAAAAGGCAAAGGAAGTATTGTCTGAGGTTAGATATAAAAAAGGAAAACGCTATATTTTAACTTTAATTTTCACCTTCTTGCCTTATCCTCTGTGTGAGTTGCTTCTGAATAATCGATACTAACTGGGAGTTTATAATGCTAAAAATACATAAAACTATATTTGAATATATTTTTTTGATAATTCTATTTTGCTTTTCAATTGCCTTGTTCAACTTACCCGGCTATATATTTGCGGCACTTATTGCACTTATGTTTTTTTTGTATGCTCGCAATATACAAATTTCTTCAAACGTTTTGCTTTTGATGTTGTTTTCTGTGTGCTATTTTTCTTTTTACTGGTTTCATTACGGTATGGATATCAATACAATTATTCTGTATCTTATCGGACCTTGGAGTGCATACATTTTAGGTAGTGTCTATATAGAAACCGCCGTGAAAAAAAACGCTTTTATACTTTTAATTTTCGTTTTGTCCTTGGGTATGTATTTGCATGGTGTGCTTAATGTTGTAGCTTATATAAGATCTGATTATTTGGATTTGTATAACTACTACCGTCAATCGGTGGATTTTTGGCGTGGAGAATTAGTTAACGTAAAAACGACCGAAATGCTGTATACATTTGCAACAGGCGCGTGTCTGGGAGTACTGTTTACATCTTATAAACCTGTATATAAGATTATCTCATCTGTTGTTATTGCGATCTCATTATTACTTACAATCTTTTTGGCTAACAGGTCATTGGTTGTTATTTTTGTTGTGTTGTTATTTTGGCGATTAATTGTTTGGATGGCAGATGTTAATGTATCTTTGAAAAGAAAAGTCATTGTTGCAATAGTATTACTAGCAGTGATGTCTTTAGCAATAATACTTGTGTCTTTGAATATAGCCGGTTTGGGTGATGTTTTTTATTCCACAAAAATTGTTCAGAGGTTTACTTCAGAAACAGAGCTTAACAGATTTGATGTTTGGAGTATTTTCTTTGATGATTTTTCATTTATTGCTCATCCTTTCGGTGGTGAGTATTTGACACAAAATACTGATCATAGCTATCTTCACAATATCTGGCTGGATGTATATAACCGCGTGGGTGTTATTCCGTTTGTACTGTTAGTTGTAATCACGGTAGTTAGTGTTGTGAATTGTTTTCGTTTTTGCAAATCACTTAAGACTTATGATAAGAAAAACGAAGCAATTGTTTTTGAAAGCTTAATGCTGGCAATATTCTTAAATCTGATGGTTGAACCTATTATCGAAGCAAATCCTTATTATTTCTTGATAGTATTGATGTTTTTAGGTGCAATGGAAGGCTACTACTCCAAAGCATTTATTAAAGAAGGTGACGTTCTTGAAAAAAAGCATAGTTTCCAAGAATAATCATCAGTTCTTTTGGGGAGCTGTAGTATCCTATGCTACAATTGCATTCAACATCCTTTCCGGCTTGTTATACACTCCGTGGATGATACGAACAATTGGTGACGACCAGTACGCTTTGTATACTCTGGCGTTATCCGTTATTAATTTGTTCTTGTTAGATTTTGGTATCGGTGCAGCTGTTACAAAATTCTTATCTGGGTATTATGCCGAGAATAAGTATGACGAGGCAAATCGCTTTATGGGCGTAGTGTATAAAGTGTTTTTTGCTATCTCGGCATTGATTGCAATTTGTCTTACTGTTTTCTTCTTTTTCATAGATAATATATACTTAAAGCTTACTATGGAAGAGATACATATATTCAAGAGATTGTTTATTATCGTAAGTGTGTATAGTGTTATCTCTTTTCCTTTTACAACCTTTAACAGCGTCTTAATGGCTAATGAGAGATTTGCAGATGTTAAGCTTTGTAACCTTATTAGCAAGGTTTTGATTGTTGTTTTAATTATTGTATGTCTTCTATGCAATTTGGGGGTTTATTCTTTAGTTGTTGTAAATGCGCTGATTAACTGTATTGTTATAGGAATAAAGTACATTTTAATCAGAAGAAAAACCAAGCAAAGAGCAAATCTGCGCACATGGGATAATACAACAGCAAAGAGCCTTTTTTCATTTACCGTATGGGTTACTGTTAAAGAACTGGCACACAGGTGTATATTTACTGTTATGCCTACAATAATTGCAGCACTCATTGGCTCTAAGGAAATAACCTTATTCAGTCTGGCGGCAACCCTTGAGGGCTATGTATACACTTTTGCAGATGCTGTCAACGGTATGTTTATGCCGCGGGTTTCAAAGCTTATCCGTAGTGAAAAGGTTAAAGAAAAGCTCACAAAGCTTATGGTTCAGGTAGGTCAATTTCATGTTTTTACTTTAGGTTTGATTTATGTTGGTTTTCTCTGTGTTGGAGAAGCTTTTGTTGACGTTTGGATGGGTGAGGGCTACGAAGCGGTTTATTATAGTGCATTAATTCTCATCTTTCCGTCACTTATAGATGTTCCACAACAAATTGCCAGAACAACACTTCTGGCTAAGGACATTATTAAACAACAGTCACTTATATATGCTGTTATGGCAATTACAAATGTTGTGTTGGCTATAGTTTTTCTAAATTGGTTTGGCATTATAGGTGCATCTGTTGCAGTTTGTGTTTCATATTTGATAAGAACCGCAGGAATGAATTACTTATACAAAAAGCATCTTTTTATAGATTTAAAAGGATATTTTACAAAGGTATATGGTAAATGGATTGCTGTGTTTATATTAACCGTTGTTCTTCAATACATTTTTTCTGTTTTTGTAAAGCTGACAGGAGTTTTAGAACTTGTCATAAATGGCTTATTTGTTTGCGTTGTTTATATAGCTCTATATATGTTGTTGCATAAAGAGCTTGTTAAAGAAATACTGAAACGTAGGTCTGATGATCAGCATTAAGCAGATGAATTAAGTTTACAGTTTTTTATTGTTTCAGAATTACGAGGTGAAAGCTATGTCAATTCTTGTTACCGGTGGTGCCGGATTTATCGGTAGTCATACCTGTGTTGAAATGCTAGAAGCAGGCTACGATGTGGTGGTTGTTGACAACCTTTATAACAGTTGTGCTGAAGCTCTGCATCGTGTAGAAAAGATAACAGGTAAAAGCGTTAAGTTTTATGAGGGGGATGTTTGTGATAGGGCATTGCTCAGAACAATTTTCTCTGAAAACGAAATCGAAGCAGTTATTCACTTTGCAGGCTACAAGGCGGTAGGCGAGTCTGTAAAGAAGCCTATGATGTATTATGAGAATAATCTGATAAGCACAATTGCTCTTATAAATGTTATGGAGGAGTATGGCGTCAGAAAGCTTGTCTTTTCATCCTCCGCCACAGTTTATGCAGGGGATAATACCGTGCCTCTTACTGAGGATATGAAGCTTGGAGCCATAAACCCTTATGGTAAAACAAAACTTTTCATCGAGGAAATTCTCAGGGATTTATGTGCCTCCAACTCTGATTGGTGTGTGGCTTTGCTCAGATATTTTAATCCTATCGGTGCTCATAAGAGCGGTCTTATCGGCGAATCTCCCAAGGGTATTCCCAATAACCTGATGCCTTATATTTCACAGGTGGCAGTAGGAAAGCTTGAAAAGCTCAATGTTTTCGGTAATGACTACGAAACTCGTGACGGTACGGGTTCAAGGGATTACATCCATGTTGTGGATTTGGCTAAGGGACACGTTAAGGCAATTGAATGGACACTTGGTAATACAGGCTGTGATGCTTTTAACCTTGGTACAGGTAAAGGCACAACTGTCCTTGAGCTAAGAAACGCCTTCGTAGATGTTACCGGTATTGATGTTCCTTATGTGATTGCACCGCGTAGGGCAGGGGACCTTGACGAGGTTTACGCTCTCCCCGATAAAGCCAAGCGTGTGCTTAATTGGCAGGCTGAGCTTACCATTCAGGATATGTGTGAGGATACTTGGCGCTGGCAGAGCAATAACCCTTCAGGATATGATGAATAATTAATTTTTTACTTAAAAAAGCAGATGGTTGAATAAACCATCTGTTTTTTGCCTATAACACTTTTGTGACTGTTTATATGAATTATGAATGTGATGAATTTAAATAAAAACTATTGAATATGTAACTATAGAATGATATAATTTCATTTATATGGTTGGAGGGGATTTTGTATATGTTCGTATCTGCAAAAAGAGTATTTTCACTTGCGATGGTATTGTTGCTTTTGCTGGTAACTCTGCCTTTTTCCTTGGTAGTCAAGGCTGAAGAGTACGAGAATACGCATGTGAACACAGGAAACCAACGTCTTGATATTATTGAGGTGGCAAAGACTCAGATTGGCTATATGGAAGAGGAATATTGCTATACCAAATATGGTGACTGGTATGGTCTTACCTATGAGCCTTGGTGTGCAATGTTTGTGTCGTGGTGTGCTCGTCAGGCGGATGTTCCCCTTGATGTTCTGAGAAACTGTGCCATTGCCGCACCTGACCCCGGATACTTTGATATACCTTGGTATGACGGCAGCGAATACACCCCCCAGACAGGCGATTTGTTCTTCACTTGGGATTTCAGCCATGTAGGCTTTGTTTATTATACTGACGGCGATGTTATTCATACCATAGAGGGCAATACTAACATTGACGGCAGTGATGATGGAATCGGTGTTTTTCTCAGAACTAGAAATGTTGAGGATTGCTGGATTGGTGTGCCTGACTACAACTATAAATCTCAGCAGGAGCATCAGTGTGACCATGCCGCACTGCTTCATTATGATACCGCGCATCCCCATTATTCCAACTATCTTTGTTCGGTTTGTAAAGCTATAAACCCTGATTACTCTACCTTTAATTACTCTGATGATTGTGTTCTTTGTGCAGAAAACCACGTTAAAGGCTATTACGGTGATTCTGATGGTGACCGTGCGGTAACAGTTAAGGATGTAACAACTATCCAGAAGCATATAGCAGGTTTTGTGAATGTGTCAGGTAAGGAACTGTTAGCTGCAGATACAGACTTAGATTTGTCTATTACTATAAAAGATGCAACCTTAGTTCAGAAGTATATAGCAGGAATGGAAATCAATTACCCAGTAGGTGAGCCATTACCTTAGTTTAATTATATAAAAGCTTTCGTTTTTCGAAGGCTTTTATTTTTTTGCGTTGAAGTAACCACGCAATGCTTTTTTGCATAATATGTGATGACAAGCACAGGCAAATTAACCTTGCTTGAAGAAAGGAGAAAACAATGGATTTTATAAGAGATTATATGAAAACTTACGGTATTCCTTCTCTTCCTGATAAAACCGTAGAAGGTATGGCGTATGTACCTTTCCAGCCAAACGGAGCAGACAGCTATACAGCAGTCCGCGGGTTTGAAGCAGGAACAATGTTTCCTGCTCTCGACAAGCCTTGGTACGGAGAAAAGTGCAGAGGTGTTAAGCGATGACATCAAGAGAAATGTTGCTTCGTAAGATTTCTACCTACGCATTTGCAATCCACGAATACAGACTTTTCCTTGATACGCATCCCAAGGATGAAGCAATGATTGCAAAGATTGCAGAGTGCGAAGAAAAGCTCAAGCCTCTCAAAAAAGAATACGAGGAAAAATACGGACCACTTAAGATGAGTAACGAAAACCCGAGAAAATGGACATGGGTAAACGACCCTTGGCCTTGGGAGGGAGAGTAAAGAGCTATGTTTGTATATGAAAAAAGACTTCAGTATCCTGTGAAAATCAAGCAGACAAATCCAAAGCTTGCACAGATTATTATTAGTCAGTACGGCGGTCCTGACGGCGAGCTGGGCGCATCTCTAAGATACCTCAGCCAGAGATTTTCAATGCCTGTTCCTGAGCTCAAAGCAACCCTTAACGATATTGGTACCGAAGAGTTAGGACACTTGGAAATGATTGGTGCCATTGTCTATCAGCTAACAAAGAATTTGACTGAGGAACAGATTAAAGCACACGGATTTGATTCATACTTTGTGGATCACACCACAGGCGTTTACCCTGCATCAGCAGCAGGAGTACCTTTCACTGCAGCGTATATTCAGGTCAAGGGCGACCCTATCACCGACCTCCACGAAGATATGGCAGCAGAGCAAAAGGCTCGCACAACCTACGATAACATCCTAAGGTATTGCGATGATCCAGATGTTATAGACCCGATTCGTTTCCTCAGAGAGCGAGAGATTGTCCATTATCAGCGTTTCGGTGAAAGCCTGAGAATTCTTACCGATAAGCTAGACAGCAAAAACTTCTATGCATTTAACCCTTCCTTTGACAAAAAATGCTTTGAAAAAGAAAAGAACAACCGTAAGTAGTTTGTGTTTTAAAGCAGACGGACTTGTTTTTAGGCAGTCCGTCTGCTGTTTTTTGCACCGATTAGTTGATGTTATTAACACAGTCAAATTTATCAAAGCTTAATAGCTGTGCTTTCAAGGTGGTTTTCCGATTAATCTGCATTTAAAACATAGTCGACTGTCTGAATGGCGGTCGACTATGCTTTTTTCAATTTTTATATATTGTTAATGGATTTTCATATAGACGTCACTTAAAGGATATAGTATAATAGTGAAAATGATTGTAAGTTTTGGAGGTATAGTATGTCAAATAATCCATATGAGAATATATATAATAGTGAAAATAAGCCGGAACCTATAGTTAATGAACCTCAGCAACCGCAGGCGAATGTAGAGAACAACCCTTACGAATACCATGTTGATTACAGCGAAGCTCCTGTTTCAGAGCAGTTGCAATCTGTGCAGGATACTGTACCTGTATCACTTGATGAACAGTCACCTGATTATCAGCCTGTGTTGCAAAATTCTTGTGAGTGGAATACTGAGAGCTCACCTGTGCTGTCAGAGGAGAACTTCGCTCCCTACAAAGCTCCGGAGAGTAAAAAGACCGAACGGAAAAAACGCAACAAGAAAACTCCCACAGCTCTTTTGCTTGTACTCTGTATTGTGCTTTCAAGCGTTTTTGGTGCTGTTTCAGCTATTGCTGTCAATCATTTAAGCAATAGAAATAAGCATACCATTTCGGGCGGCTCAATAACTATTAATCAGCTTACTCCCGATTATAATTCATCAGATACTCAGGTAGCTGAGCTTTCGACTGTTGAAATTGTTGAGCGTACTGCGGATGCTGTTGTTGAGATTACCACTGAGTCAGTAAAGACAGGTGTGTTTGCTCAACAGTATATCGAGTCAGGCGCGGGCTCAGGTGTCATTATTGACAGTACAGGTTATCTTGTAACCAATCATCACGTAATAGAAGGTGCTCAGAAGATTACCGTTACTCTTCGCACAGGTGAAAGCTATGATGCAAGGCTTCTGGGTTCTGATGAGCAGATTGATTTGGCACTTCTTAAGATTGAAGCCGAAGGGCTTACTGCAGCTGTTTTTGGTAACTCTGATAATCTTAGGGTAGGACAGCGTACTGTTGCAATCGGTAATCCCTTGGGACAGCTTGGCGGTTCTGTTACAGAGGGAATTATCAGTGCACTTGACCGCGATTTGGTTGTTGACGGACAGACTATGACACTTTTGCAGACAGATACAGCCATAAACCCCGGCAACTCAGGCGGAGGTCTTTTTGATGCACAGGGTGCACTTATCGGTATTGTTGTTGCAAAATCCTCTGGCTCTGAGGTTGAGGGCTTGGGCTTTGCAATTCCTGTTAATAAAGCCGTTGATGCTATTTCTGATTTAAAGGAGTTTGGCTACATCAGAGGCAGAGTATATACAGGGATGGAGTTTATCGACGTTGACTCTGTCCAGCTTGCATGGATGTATGGTCTTTCCGATATGGGCTGCTATGTTTACAGCGTTGGTCGCGGTACCAATGCAGAAGAAGCAGGCTTCAAGAGCGGCGACCGCATACTTTCTGTTGACGGCAAAGAGGTCAAAACTTCTGATGATGTTGAAGCCATTCTAAATAAGAAGTCGGTAGGGGATGAGGTTGTTTTCTCTGTGCAGAGAAATCGTGCACAGGGCGAGCTTACTCTCAAGCTCGAAGAATACATCCCTGATTCTGCAAATGCTTTTACAGATAACGATTAATAATATTAGCGATAAGGTGCGATGGTCTTTTCTGTCGCACTTTTTCTTGCTTTTTTCTCAGAATATGCTATAATAGCTTTGGATTTGTTCCAAATTTAAAGCACAAGTAAATAAAACGCGAATCGGCATTGCAAATGCAACCGTGCATTTTAGCACGGGGATAAGGAAAGTATGGTGAGAATCCATCGCAACAGCCATTACCGTATCTGCCTTAGGCACAAGTCGGAATGCTTATCGTTTCGTGTGATGTAAACGGTCCTCGGGCAACAAGGAGGGTAGGGTACTTGCATTTTATAAAGGCTTGTAATTTACGCACTCTCTTTCGGAGGGTGCGTTTTCTTTTGTTTATGGGTGTAAGAAGAAAGAAGGATTATTATGAAAATCACAAAAACCGCAAGCCGTCTGCTTGCATCCGTACTGGCAATACTTCTGTGCGTATTGCTTATGTTCACTATGTCTGCCTGCACTGAAACTCCTGCTGACTCAGACCCAACTGTATCGTCTGCCGATTCTGCTGTTTCAACTACTCCTGATGAGTACGCATCAGTATGGGCAAATGCTACCTATACCAAGAACATAACCTTTGGCGAGGGCAAAAACAACTTCTTTTTTGAAGTTGTAGTAGGGGAGAACTCAGTTACATTTTTAATCAATACTGATGAAAATGTTGTAGGAAAGGCTTTGCTTGCACACGAAATAATCGCAGGCGACGAGGGTGCATTCGGTTTGTATGTTAAAACTGTAAACGGTATGTTTGCTGATTACGATGTTAATGGTGCGTATTGGGCTTTTAACAAGGAAGGCGAAATGATGATGACAGGCGTTGATATGACCGAAATTGAAAACGGAGCTCATTATGAAATGGTTTATACAAAGTAATCAAAACCAAGATAAATCAAATAAACAGAGGCTAAAACTCACTTTGTTTGAAATGGTGTTGTTTGCAATGTTCGGAGCATTGATGTTCGCTTCAAAGAAGCTTATGGAGTTTCTGCCAAATATCCACCTGCTTGGAATGTTTACCATACTTCTTACCGTTGTATACCGCAAAAAGGCTCTAATTCCAATATATATCTACGTGCTTCTTGACGGACTTATCTCAGGCTTCAATGTTTGGTGGGTGCCATATCTGTATGTATGGACTCTGCTTTGGGGAGCAATAATGCTTCTGCCTCGCAATATACCAAGGAAGTGGGCAGTAGTAGTATATCCGGCAATATGCTCGCTTCACGGCTTTTTGTTTGGAATATTGTATTCACCTGCACAGGCTTTGTTTTTTGGACTTGACTTCAGACAGACAGTTGCTTGGATAATTTCGGGAATACCTTTTGATGTAATTCACGGTATCAGCAATCTTATTGCAGGTTTGTTGATATACCCTATGTCTTTGTTGCTTCGTAAGCTATCTGCCTCCGTTTCGCTTGAAATTAAATGAATAAAAAAGCCACCGACTGCATTTTGCAATCGGTGGTTCGTTTGTTTAAATCAGCTTTCGTTGTGCTCTTTTTCCTTGAGAGCTTTAAGAATCATATTGGAACACATATATACGTTGCCTCCGCCCAAGGTTAGTACCAAGTCGCCTTCTTTTGCGTTTTCTTTGATGTACTCTGTGATTTCTTCAAAGGTGTCAATGCACTTGGCACCCTCAATTTTTACTCCCAAATCCCTTGACTCAATGCCGTAGGTGTTGACTTCTCGAACAGCCAAAATTTCTGAGATAATTGCCTCATCGGGAATGGAGAGAGCTTGTGCAAAGTCGTCCAAAAGTATAGCTGTTCTTGAATATGTGTGAGGTTGGAACACAGCGTAAACCTTCTTAAAGCCCATATTCATAGCAGAGGAGAGAACAGCGGAAAGCTCTGTAGGATGGTGTGCAAAGTCATCAGCAACGGTTATACCGCAGGGGTGCCCAAGCACCTCAAACCTTCTGTGGACGCCTGAGAATTTTTTCAGATTCTCTGCAATCTCAGCAGGGGTAGCACCCATATAGTGTGCAGTAGCCGCCGTCGCCAAAGCATTAGCAATATTGTGCTTGCCGGGCACAATTAGCTCAATTCTGGTAATCAATTCGCCCTTGTAAAGTAAATCGAAGCTCTGGTTCATTCCGTTAGATACAATGTTTACAGCTTGATAATCGTTACCGTCATTAAAGCCAAAGGTGATTTTTTCAAGAGGTACACTACCCAGTGCTTCGTGGCAAGCCTCGTCGTCGCCGTTGAATACAAGGGCTTTTGTGGTCTGGTTTGCGAATTTATTAAAAGATGTCTTTATGTTGTCAAAGGTTTTGAAGTAGTCAAGGTGGTCGGCGTCTATGTTAAGGATTACAGATACATAGGGGGTAAGCTGTAAGAAGGTGTCTACATATTCGCAGGCTTCGCACACAATAATGTCACTCTGTCCCACATAGCTGTTACCACCAATGAAGTTAAGCTTTCCGCCGATAATTGCAGAAGGGTCAAACCCGCTTCCGATAAGTACCTGTGAAATCATAGCTGTGGTTGTGGTTTTGCCGTGAGTACCTGCAACTGCGATGCTTCTGTTGTATCTTCTGGTAACAATACCCAGCATAACGCTTCGCTCAAGGCAGGGGATGCCTTTTTCGTTTGCGGCAACAAGCTCGGGATTATCTGCTTTTACGGCCGCTGTATATACCACAAGCTCAGCACCCTCGATGTTTTCAGCTCTGTGCCCCATATACACAGGGATGTTGTAGCTTCTGATTCTCTGCAGAGTATCAGACTCATTTGCATCAGAGCCTGAAAGCTCAAAGCCTTCGGTATGCAGAATTTCAGCCAAAGGGCACATTCCGCTTCCGCCTATTCCGATAAAGTGAATTCTTTTTATATTTTCAAGTATGTGGTCGTATTTCATATTTATCATCTCCGAAAATACAGTAATCAATTTAACTTAATTATTATATTAAAAATTATATGAAAAATAAATATCTGTGTCAATATTGTTACTCTTTTTAATGTTTAGCCGTTGCCAAAACCATAGTTAGATGATAAAATAACTTTGTATATTATATTAACTATATATAATTCAGGTGACTTATGGAACTTCGCAAAAACGATATTATAAATCTGAATATAACTGCAATGTCCTCAGAGGGCGTTGGTATCGGCAGAACCGAGGACGGTCTTGCTGTGTTTGTGCCTATGTCTGCAGTAGGTGACAAGCTCAGGGTTAAAATCCTCAAGGTCAAAAAAACACTTGCCTACGGTAAAATAGAGGAGATAATAAATCCTTCATCAGATCGTATAGAGTCAGAGTGTAGGGTGTCCCACCTTTGCGGAGGCTGTGTGTATAATCACATATCTTACGAAGCAGAGCTTGCATATAAAGAAAAGCGCGTTGCCGATGCCATAAGCCGTATCGGCGGTATTGATACCAAAGTCAATCCTATAGTAGGAGCACAGAACTCCAGTCGTTACCGCAACAAAGCTCAGATTCCTGTAGGTCTTAATTCCGAGGGTAAAGTTGCAATGGGCTTTTTCTCACGTCACAGCCACAGAATCGTTGACAGTATGGACTGTATGCTTCAGCCCGAGGTTTTTCTCACCGCCTCAAAAATCCTCAGAGAGTTTATAGAAGAAAATAATATTTCCGTCTACGACGAACAGACTCACTCAGGTCTTGTCCGCCATTTGTATTTAAGATACGGCGAAGCCACAGACGAGCTTATGGTATGCGTTGTTATTAACGGCGACAAAATTCCCTGTGAAGCCGAGCTTATAAGTCGCTTTACAAGTGAGCTTCCCAATGTAAAAAGTATAATTATTAATTCTAACAAAGAAAAAACAAATGTTATTGTTGGTAAAAGCTTCCGTACAATTTACGGCGAAGACTATATTACCGATGAGCTGTGCTCACTTAAATTTCTTATTTCTCCCCAGTCCTTCTATCAGGTAAACCGCACTCAGGCAGAGCGGCTTTACAGTATAGCAAGGGATTATGCAAGCCTTCAAGGTGATGAAACACTCATTGACCTTTACTGCGGTACAGGCACCATAGGACTCTCAATGGCAAAGGCTTGTAAGGAGCTTGTAGGTGTTGAGATTGTTCCCAAAGCTATTGAGGATGCAAAGAAGAATGCAATCAATAACGGAATAACCAACGCTCGTTTTATCTGTGCTGATGCAAAGGATGCCGCCGCACAGCTTGAAAGTGAGGGCGTTAAACCAGATGTGGTAATCCTTGACCCACCCCGAAAGGGATGCGACTCAGAGCTTATCACAACAGTTGCCTCTATGAAACCCCGTCGAATTGTCTATGTATCCTGCGACCCTGCAACTCTTGCCCGGGATTTAAAGCTCTTTGCAGAACTCGGCTATAAAACCCAAGAGGTAACCCCCGTAGATATGTTCCCCCGCACCTCCCACGTAGAATCAGTGGCACGCTTAGTTTTAACTGATTCAATGAATTGCCTTTGTTGAGGTGTATGCTATGTGTTTTATTTGTGATAGAATTGATATGATTAAGAACGGAACCAATCCCTATTTTGTGAAGGAATTGGAAACAGGTTATGTGGTTATTGGAGATAATCAGCATTTTAAGGGATACACATTATTTCTTTGTAAAGAACATGTAACAGAGCTGTTCCATTTAGATAATTTATATAAAATGAAGTTTTTGGAAGAAATGTCTATAGTAGCTCAAGCTGTTGCTAAGGCTTTCGGTGCAGAGAAAATGAACTATGAGCTATTAGGTAACGGTGAAACCCATTTGCATTGGCACCTGTTTCCAAGAGTTAGCGGAGATTTAGGGGAGTATGGTAACAATGGAAAAGGACCTGTCTGGTGGTATCCGATGGATAAGATGTATAGCGATGATAACCGACCGTCAGATGTTGAACTTAATGAAATGAAAGAAAAATTGTCAGCAGAATTAGATGTTTTATCAGACAAGGAATAATTATGAAACTGACTTTCAGAAAAGCAAAAACAGAAGATTTGCCTCAGGTGATTTCTCTTTATAAAGCAGTTGTGAACAATATGATAAATAGCGGTATCAATCAGTGGAGTGACGAATATCCGAACAAAGTTGTATTAAGTGCTGATATTGAAGCAGGCGAGCTTATTGTTGGTGTTAATAATGGTGAGATACTTACAGCTTATGTTATGAACTGTGATGCCGACCCCGATTACTATAATGCTGACTGGCAGTATCCCGATGCAAAATGGTGTGTTGTTCACAGGCTTTGCGTTTCTCCCACTTATCACCGTCAGGGACTCGCCACCAAGGTAATGGAGTATGTTGAGCAAACCGCAAAGGAAGAGGGCTTTGACTCTATCCACCTTGACACCTTCTCCGGTAATCCCAAGGCACTTTCTCTTTATCACAAGCTCGGTTTTGTCGATGTAGGCGAAGCATTCTGGGCAAGAGGCAGATTTGTAATAATGGAGAAGAAGCTGTAACTCATATCATTATCAATTAATAAGGATGATTATATGAATACCTTTGAAAAAATATATGCTGTTGTCAGAAAAATTCCTTATGGCAAGGTAGCTACCTACGGGCAGATTGCACTCCTTGCAGGCAATCCCCATTGGTCGCAGGTGGTGGGGTATGCACTTCATTCGAATCCCGAACCCGATAGTATACCTTGTTTTCGTGTTGTTAACCGCTTTGGTGAGCTATCCTCTGCTTTTGCGTTCGGCGGAATAAACCGTCAGCAGGAGCTTTTAGAAGCAGAGGGTGTAGAGGTCAAAGACGGCAGGGTTGATTTAAAACGTTATCTGTGGAACGGAATGTAAGATTTAGTATGCATATTTTATGCAAAGTGTGAATGTTTTGAAGGACCTGCTTATGCAGGTTTTTCTTTATATTAGGCATATTTACCATAGAGCAAACCTTAAATAAACACATTGTTAAACAACTGAATAAATATTCACTCCTGTTGTTGACAAACACACTCAGATAACTTATACTTAACAGCATACTGGCTTTGGTCAGAAAGCGGATTTCCGCACTATTTTAATGGAGGATTTACACATGAAAAAGTTTTTAGCACTTATTATGGCAGTTCTTATGCTTGCTACTATGATGGTGGGATGCACAGAGAACACAGCAAAAACAGCAAAGGTTGTTGAGGTTGACCTCACTCAGGAGTTCTATGCATTCGGTGTGGACAAAGCTCAGCCCGAGCTTCTTGAGAAGACCAACGCATTTATCAAGCAGATTAAGGAAGACGGTACACTTGATGCAATCTGCAACAAGTACTTCGGCGAGGGCACACCTGAGCTGGTAGAGTCCGCACAGTACGACGAAGCAAAGGATCAGCTCGTAGTTGCAACAAATGCTGCTTTCGAGCCTTTCGAGTATATGGAGGGTGACAAGTACCTCGGTATTGATATGGAAATCGCAAAGCTTCTTGCAGATTACCTCGGTATGGAGCTTGTTATCAACAATATGGAGTTCGATGCAGTTTGCCTTTCTGTTGGTCAGCACAAGTGCGACATCGCAATGGCTGGTCTTACAATCAACGAAACACGTAAGGAGTCTGTTGACTTCACAGAGTCTTACTATGAGGCTTCCCAGCGTCTTATCGTAAAGTCTGACGACACTACATTTGACGGTATCACTTCTCCTGATGAGATTGAAGCAAAGCTCAACAGCCTCGGCACAGACACTAAGGTAGGTTATCAGAACGGCACAACAGGTCAGTTCTATGTTCAGGGTGATGCAGACTGGGGCTTTGCAGGCCTTTCAGTTACAGGTGTCGGCTATCAGAACGGTTCACTTGCAGTTCAGGATATGCTCAACGGCAACCTTGATTATGTAATCATCGACAAGGAGCCTGCACTCTTTATTACAGAGTCCATCAACGCTTTGGCTTAAGTTTAAAAATCAATACAAATACCTCACCTTTCTAAGGTGGGGCATTTGTTTTATGTAAAGGTAATTTGTATGGGTAATTTTGGTAGAAAAATCGAAATCTTTCTCGAGTATATGATAGCCAATAATGGTTATAAAATGGTGCTCGAGGGACTAAAAAACACAGCGATAATTGCCGTGCTTGGTCTGTTTATCGGTATTGTTATCGGTACGCTTATTGCAGCGGTGAGAGTATCGCCAAAGTATAAATTTATCGTTCGTTTTTTGAATGCCGTCTGCAGTATCTATGTATCCTTTTTCAGAGGTACTCCCATAGTTGTTCAGCTTCTGCTTTTCTACTATGTTCTTTTCCCTCTGATTGGTATGAACATTACATCCGTTAATGTTTCTGTCCTTGTTTTCGGACTTAACAGCGGTGCCTACATATCTGAGATTATGCGCGGCGGTATTCTTTCTGTTGACAGAGGACAGATGGAGGGCGGCCGTGCAATGGGTCTGAGCTTTTCCGCTACAATGATGAAGATTGTTATTCCTCAGGCGATTAAGAATATCATCCCTACCATGGGCAACGAGTTCATCGCTCTTATTAAGGAAACATCCGTTGTAAGCTTTGTCGGTGCAACAGACCTTTACAAGGCGTTTAATACAGCAGGCACAAACTCCTACGAGTTTATGGTGCCTTATCTGGCAATGGCAGTTATCTATATTATAATGGTTCTGCTCATCAGCCTGCTTATTAAAATAATCGAGAGGAGGCTGAGGAAAAGTGATAAGAGTTTGTAATCTCAGAAAAGTTTTCGATGAAAATGTAGTTCTTGACGGAATTAACCTTGAAATCAATAAAGGCGAGATTGTTGTTATCTTAGGCCCCTCAGGCTCAGGTAAATCCACACTTCTCCGATGCCTCAACTGTATGGAGGACCCAACCTCGGGCAATATCTTTTTTCACGATGTAGACATTGCAGATATGAAGGTTGACATCAACGTTCACCGTCAGAAAATCGGTATGGTGTTCCAGCACTTCAACCTTTTCAAAAATAAAACAGTGCTTCAGAATATGACACTTGCACCTGTATATGTGGCAAAGAAGAAAGCCCGTAAGGCACGACTCAGAAAACTCTTCGGGAAGTCTTACAATGCAGAGGATATTCGCTCTTTGAAGGAGATTAATGCTGCAGCAAAAGAAACTGCAATAGAGCTTCTTTCCCGTGTAGGACTTCAGGAAAAGGCGGATGTGTATCCTTCAACCCTTTCAGGCGGTCAGCAGCAGCGAGTTGCCATTGTCCGTGCTCTGTGTATGAAGCCCGACGTTATGCTCTTTGACGAGCCTACCTCAGCGCTTGACCCTGAGATGGTAGGAGAGGTACTTGACGTTATGCGTTCTCTTGCACAGGAGGGTATGACAATGGTGGTGGTTACTCACGAAATGGGCTTTGCTAGAGAGGTAGCCTCCCGAGTACTCTTTATTGATGAGGGAAAGGTTCTTGAAGACGGTACTCCCAAGGAAGTTTTCGATACTCCCAAACACCCCAGACTTCAGCAGTTCTTACAGAAAATATTGTAATCTTAATTATTAAAGTGCCGATGTTTTTCATCGGTGCTTTTTTATGTCTTTATCGCACCACTAAAAGGTTTGATGCATAAAATATCACAAAGACCTAAGAAATGTTGTGGTGTGTATTATGAATATAGGCTGTGGTTCTTTTGCGATAATCGGCGGTGATAAACGCCAGCTTTACTGTGCACGCTCTTTGAGTGATGATGGCTTTGCTGTAGCTCTCGGAGGGTTTGATTCTGTTATTGATATGAAGAACGTGGAGGTAACCTCTCCCTTTGAAGCGGCACTTATGAGCGAGGTGATAATCCTTCCTTTGCCCTGCGTGAATCAGAAAGGTTTAATATCTGCCCCTTTTTCAAAGGAGGACCTAAGCCTTGATGCAGAGCTTATTTCTGCAATGAAGGGTAAAAAAATCTTCTGCGGAATGAAGTCGCGCCTTGAATCTGTCTGTCCCGAACTGTTACCCTTTGCAGTGGATTATTACGATAGGGAAGAGTTTGCTGTGCTTAATGCACTCGCTACTGCTGAGGGCGCTTTGGAGATTGCTATGCGCTCCTTTGAGGGCACCATAAACGGTGCAAAGTGCCTTGTGTGCGGCTTTGGCAGAATAGGCAAGGTGCTCACAAAGATGCTTGTAAGCTTAGGTGCAGATTTAACTGTGAGTGCTCGAAAGCCCGAAGACCTTGCATGGATAGAAATTTTGGGCGCGAAAGCGGTTCAAACAGATGAACTGTATAAGCTTGAAAGCTTTGATGTTATATTCAATACAATTCCTGCTTACGTTCTTTCCTGTGTGCTCCTTGCGAAAATCGCTCTGCACGCCGTGGTCATAGATTTAGCTTCAGGTGAGGGCGGTGTAGATAAATATGCAGCTAAGCGGCTTGGTATAACACATATTCACGCTCTGTCTTTACCCGGTAAGGCGGCACCAAAAACCGCAGGAGAAATAGTAAAAAAAACAATTTATCACATTCTTGAGGAGGATGACAGGTGACAGGAATAACCGTAGGCTATGCCCTGTGCGGTTCGTTCTGCACCTTTTCGAAAACAATTCCCCAAATACAGGAGCTTATAAATCGTGGATATAAGGTTCTGCCCATAATGTCAGAAACCGCATATTCTACCGACACACGCTTTGGAAAAGCAGAGGAATTTATTTCGGAAATAGAGAGAATAACTGAAAACAAGGTAATCCACACTATATCGCAGGCAGAGCCCATAGGACCAAAGGAAATGTGTGATGTTCTATTGATAGCCCCCTGTACAGGAAACACCCTCGGAAAACTTTCGCAGGGAATCACAGATACAGCGGTAACTATGGCGGCAAAATCCCACTTGAGGATTAAACGCCCCTTGCTTCTATGCATTGCCACCAACGACGGATTGGGCGCTTCAGCTCAGAATATCGGCAGATTGCTCAATACAAAAAACGTATACTTTGTACCCTTCGGTCAGGATGATCCGAAGAAAAAGCCTAACTCTTTGGTTGCAAAGTTTGAGCTAATCCCCGATTGTGTTGAACGCGCTCTTTCTAAGGTACAGTATCAGCCTGTGATTATGTAAGCTTTATGCAGAAGGATGCTGTTTATCGGCATCCTTTTGTGTTGCAAAAAAATTTGCGTTGTGGTATTATCATAAAAGAATAATAAAGGAAGGTGTTTCCTATGAAATATTGCTCTTCTTGCAAGAAGCTGTTTACAAAAGACAACGAAGTTTGCGATGCGTGCTCAAATCCCGTTTCCGACGTTGCACCCGATAGTGTGGTGTGTATAGCCGAGGTTAAAGGAACCTTTATTGCAATGTTGGAAAATTCACTCAAAGACGAAGGTATTCCTTGTGCGTTTGAAAGCAAAGACAAGGATGTATATAATTCCTACAATGCCAAGGTTTATTCAGAGAGTGATTATCGGGTTTTGGTGCCTTTTGAGTATTACAACAAAGCTTTTGATGTTTGCGTAGGGGTAGGTCTTGCCACAGAGGAAGACAGAATACAGGTTGATGCTTCTACACAGAATAGCGAAGTCTCAAAATCCTATGAAGAAAAATTTGAAGAAAAAACGGGCTCCAAGCATCGCACATGGCAGATGCTTTGGATGATACTTTTCATCGTGGGTGCTTGCCTGATAATTTGGGGAATAGATTGGATTGCTCATTTCTTCAATCCTTACCTGACATAAGGGAGAGCTGAAGCTGAATATGAATAATAAAACACACGTTACAGCCGTGGTAGTTGCGGCAGGTAACTCCACCAGAATGAAATCCGAAATAAGCAAGCAGTTTATAAGAATTCTTTCAAAACCTGTTATCGCTCATACCTTACTTGCTTTTGAAAAAGCTCAGAGTATAAGCGAAGTTGTAGTTGTTTGCCGTGAGTCTGACAGAGCACAGATAGAAGAAATCGTTAAGAAAGAAAATGCTGTAAAAGTCAGAGCCTATGCTGTGGGCGGAGCTACTCGTTCAGATAGTGTTACAGCAGGGATAAAGGCAGCAAGTGAGCAGACAACTCATTTTGCCATTCACGACGGGGCAAGACCTCTGATACTCCCCGAGGATATCGACAGAGTGGTTGAAGCAGGAATAAATAACAAGGCGTCTGCCCTTGCTGTACCTGTGACTGACACCATCAAGATTGTGGATGAAGACGGATTCATAATTGCAACCCCGTTGCGTTCAACTCTTCGGGCGGCACAGACACCTCAGGTTTTTGAAAAGGAGTTATACCTGACTGCACTGCAGAAAAATGTAGGTGCAGATTTCACAGACGATTGTGCTTTGGTAGAAACCGTAGGTGCTAAAGTACAGATTGTAATCGGTGATTATACAAATATCAAAGTAACAACTCCGCAGGATGTACCTCTTGCAGAGGGGATTCTCAGAAGACGAGCAGGGGAGGAATAATAATGCTTCGAATCGGACACGGCTATGATGTTCACAGACTAACAGAAGGCAGAGCCTTGATTATAGGAGGAGTTAATATTCCTTTTGAGCTTGGGCTTGACGGACATTCTGATGCGGACGTACTTGTTCATGCAGTAATGGATGCTCTCCTTGGAGCTGCCGCTTTGGGTGACATTGGCGGACTTTTCCCTGATACTGACCCTGCATACAAGGGTGCAGACAGTATGAAGCTCTTAGAAAGGGTAGTTGCTGTTTTGAAGGAAAAGGGTTACAAGGTAGGAAATATTGATGCTACCCTAATAGCTCAGAAACCAAAAATTAAGCCTTATCTTTTTGAAATGCGTGAGAATATTGCAAAGGTATGTATGGTGGATGTGGATGCTGTAAATGTAAAAGCTACCACAGAAGAAAAACTTGGATTTACAGGCAATATGGAGGGTATGTCAGCCCACGCAGTATGTATTATCGGAAAAGCCTGATATAAGAAGAATACATAAAGCGCTTCTTTCATATTTATTGATAAATATGAAAGAGGTGCTTTTTATGTTTGCAAAGATTAAACGTGACTCTGTACTGTGCCGAAAATTTGTATCCTGTCTTTTGGCAGTTTGTGTACTTTTGTCTTTCGTTTTAGCTTTTCCTGTGAGAGCGTCGGCTTTGTCAGCAGAAGAAATATCTGCTCCCTCGGCAATACTCATTGAACCCAAAAGCCGTAAAGTGTTATTCGAGAAAAACTCCCACGAAATCCGTGCCTGTGCCTCCATAACCAAAGTGATGACTCTTGTACTTGTTTTTGAAGCTATGGATGAAGGCAAGATTTCCTATGACGACGTAGTTACAACCTCTGCTCACGCATCCTCTATGGGAGGCTCTGATATTTGGCTTGAAGTAGGAGAAACAATGTCTGTCCACGATATGATAAAAGCTGTGGTTGTAGCCTCTGCAAATGATGCGGCTGTAGCGTTAGCCGAGCATATCTGTGGAAGTGAGGAAGAATTTGTTTCCAAAATGAACGAAAAAGCAAAATCTCTCGGTATGAATGATACCACCTTCAAAAACTGTAACGGGCTTGATGAGGAGGGGCACCTTACTTCTGCCTACGATGTTGCTCTGATGTCTGCCGAGCTTATAAAGCACGAAGATATATTTGAATTTTCATCAATATGGCTTGATTATCTCAGAGGCGGAGAAACCCAGATTGTAAATACAAACAAGCTTCTCAAATCCTACAAGGGTATTACAGGACTCAAAACAGGAACCACCAGTCAGGCAGGAAGCTGTATGTCAGCTACTGCGGAACGCGACGGCCTGTCTTTGGTTGCTGTGGTTCTCGGATGTAGCACAGGTACCTCAAGATTTTCTGACAGCGCAAAGCTACTTGATTACGGCTTTGCAAACTATAAAACCGAGAAATTGCCTTTGCCTGAGGGTTGTCTTACACCAATCAAGGTGAAAAAGGGTATGCTTTCAGAAGTGCCTCTTACCTGCGAAATTTCAGACAGCCTCCTTCTGCCAAAGGGTAGCTCTGATAATATAAAGACAGAGTATGTTTTGTCAGAAGAGCTGGAAGCACCTGTTGAGAAAGGAACAGTGGTTGGCAAGCTTACATATTTGTATTCAGGTTCAACAGTTGATGAGTATAATATCGTTACTTCAGAGAGCATAAGCCCTATGACCTTCACCTCTGTTTATAAACTTTTATGGCAAAAATTATGTTCTTTGTGATTATTTACAAATAAATTAGTGAAATTGTAAAATTCTCCTTGCATTATGCTATGAAATAGAGTATAATACCAATAACTAAAACTCGGTGCGAGAGGTCGCACAAAAATGGAGGATTACAATGCCTACTTATCTTTCTGACAAACACGTTCAAGGCTTTGTCACACAGGAGGAGCTTACTGCTATCGCTCCTCAGGTCAAGGCAGCTCACGAGGCTCTTCACACAGGCACAGGTCTGGGTAATGATTTCATCGGCTGGCTGACTCTGCCCACAGATTATGACAAAGAAGAATTTGCACGCATCAAAGAAGCTGCAAAGCGTATCCAGAGCAATACTGATGTATTCATAGTAATCGGTATCGGCGGTTCCTATCTCGGTGCCCGTGCTGCTATCGAATTTCTTACTTCCCCTAACTACAACGCTCTTTGTAAGGATACACCTCAGATTTACTATGCAGGTAACTCTATCAGCTCCACAGCACTTGCTGAGCTTATTGAGCTTTGTGAGGGTAAGGACGTATCCATAAATATGATTTCAAAATCAGGCACAACTACTGAGCCTGCTATAGCTTTCCGCGTGCTCAGAGAGCTTCTCGAGAAAAAGTACGGCAAGGAAGGCGCAAAGGAGCGTATTTACTGCACAACCGACAAGGCTCGCGGCACACTCAAGCAGCTTGCTGACCGCGAGGGCTACGAAACCTTCGTAGTTCCCGATGATGTTGGCGGCAGATATTCTGTTCTCACAGCAGTTGGTCTTCTTCCTATCGCTGTTGCAGGTGCAGATGTTGATGCTCTTATGGCTGGAGCTCAGAAGGCACAGGCTGATTTTGACAACGAGGATGTATTCACCAACGATTGCTACAAGTACGCAGCACTTCGTAACTGCTTATATCGCAAGGGCAAAACAACAGAGGTTCTGGTTTCCTACGAGCCTGCCTTTACAATGATGTCTGAGTGGTTCAAGCAGCTTTACGGCGAGAGTGAGGGTAAGGACAACAAGGGTATTTTCCCTGCAAGCGTTGTTTTCTCCACAGACCTCCACTCTATGGGTCAGTACATTCAGGACGGCAGAAGAGATCTCTTCGAAACTGTTGTTCTTTTTGACAAATGCAAAAAGGAAATCACCATGGGCACAGACCCCGAGAACGTAGACGGACTCAACTTCCTCTGTGGCAAGACTATGGACTTCATCAACCGCAAGGCTTTTGAGGGTACAGTTCTTGCTCACAATGACGGCGGTGTTCCCAATATCGTTCTGAACGTTTCCGAGATGACAGAGGCTGAGCTTGGCTATCTTATCTACTTCTTTGAGAAGGCTTGCGCAATCTCCGGTTATCTTCTTGGTGTAAATCCCTTTAACCAGCCCGGTGTTGAGAGCTACAAGAAGAATATGTTTGCTCTCCTTGGCAAACCGGGATACGAGCAGGAAAAAGCAGCCTTGGAAGCAAGACTGGTCTAAAAAACATTACGGAGGTAAAACTTATGGTAACACTCATTATCGGCAAAAAGGGTTCGGGCAAAACAAAGAAGCTCATCGCACTGGCAAACGATACTGCAGCAGCATCCACTGGTAACGTTGTAGTAATCGAGAAGGGCTCAAAGCTCACCTATGATATCACACATAAAGCTCGTCTTATCGACTCTGACCATTATGAAATCAGTGGCTATGATATGCTTCTTGGTTTCCTTTCCGGTATCTGCGCAGGTAACTACGATGTATCAGATATCCTCGTAGATTCCACATTCAAAATTTGTCCTGAGGCTATTGAGGGTCTTGAAGCTTTCGTTACTAAGGTTAACAAGCTTGCAGAGGACAGCGAAACCAAAATCACATTCCTCATTTCTGCAGCAGAAGAGGACCTCCCCGAGGGTCTTAAGGCTGTTTGTGAGGCAATCTGATAGTTTAATGTAAACATTCAATTAAGTGCCATGGTCTTAACTGTGGCACTTTTTGTTTTATCTTTTCAGTCTTATATACAATATGTTGCATAATACATAAGCAAAAGTGCCTCAAAAGTCCTAATTATCGGCAAATTCGATATTGACAAAACTACTTTCTCCATATATAATATTAAACGATGTTTTATTATGCGTCATTGTGTTTTTGAGGTGTTATATGGTTTTTGACCTTAAAGAAGTTTTCGAACGCGACGGAGCTGCTAAGACAGTCAGCTTCGAACTGGCAATTAGCGATATCGAAATTGATGGGGGATATCCGTTTAACTCTCCTGTAAAAGTGACCGCTACAGCCTGCAACAAAACAGGAATAGTTCGTCTTTACGTCGATGCTGAGTTTCTTTACTGCCGTCCTTGCGACCGTTGTATGAAACCCCTTAGTGAAGATATGAAGCTTTCCTTTGAGCACAGGCTTATTACTTCACTTTGCGGTGATGACGATGGCGACTATATTGAAACTCCCGATTTTCGCCTTGAACTCGATGAGTTGGTCTTAAGCGATATCTTACTGGAGTTACCTCTCAAGTATCTTTGCGATGAAGATTGCAAAGGACTGTGCCCCAAATGCGGTGCAGATTTGAACGAGGGTGAGTGCTCCTGCGATAACCGCCCAATCGACCCTCGACTCGAGGTTTTAAGACAGTTACTTGATTAATACATAAATATAAGGAGGACTGTAAAATGGCAGTACCAAAGAACAAACATTCACAGGCAAGAAGAGATAAAAGACGTTCAAACGTATGGAAGCTGGATGCACCCGCTCTGAGCACATGCCCCAACTGCGGTGAGTTCAAGGCTCCCCACAAGGTATGCGCTAACTGCGGTATGTATAACGGCAGACAGGTTATCACTGTTAAGGAAGACTAATTCTTTTTGAATTACTCTTTATGCAGAGTCTTAGACAAAAGATACAAGGCGGCAGTATATCTGACCGCCCTTTTGTTTTTTAAGGAGGTGCCTCAGTGGCAGTAAAAGTTAATTCTGTTGTAAAATCAAGCAGTGCTGACCGCTGCGGTATAAAAGCAGGGGATACTCTGCTTACTCTTAACGGACACGAAATTGTAGATGTTCTCGATTACCGATTTTATCAGCTTGAGCGTGAAGTAACAGTTGAGTTTATCTCTGAGGGAGAAAAGAAAACCGCTGTTGCCCGCAAGCCTGAGTACGATGAGCTTGGTATGGAGTTTGACTCTTATCTTATGGACAAGGAACATTCCTGTCGCAATAAGTGTATTTTTTGCTTTATTGACCAGATGCCAAAGGGTATGAGGGAAACTCTATATTTCAAGGATGACGACAGCCGACTTTCTTTCCTTTTTGGCAACTACATCACCCTTACAAACCTGTCCGAGCACGAAATCGAGCGTATCATAACGATGCACATAAGTCCCGTGAATATCTCGGTTCACACAACCAATCCCGAGCTTCGCTGTATGATGATGAATAACCGCTTTGCAGGCGAGTCCTTAAAGGCAATGACTCGGTTTGCGCAGGCGGGTATTGATATGAACTGTCAGCTTGTAATCTGCCCGGGCATCAACGACGGCAAGGAGCTCGAGCGTTCTCTTGGGGACCTTATTGCTCTCAATGTAAACTCTGTGGCGGTTGTCCCTGTAGGTCTTACCGACCACCGCGAAGGGCTATATCCTCTTACACCGTTTAATAAGGAAACAGCATCAGAAGTCCTTGATATTGTGCAAAAATATGGTGACGAGTGTGTAGAAAAATTCGGCAGAAGAATTATCTTCGCTTCCGATGAACTTTACATTAAGGCGGAGCGTTTAATACCAGAGTCAGAATATTACGAGGATTACCCTTGCCTTGAAAACGGTGTAGGGCTTATTGCGTTGCAAAAAGAGGAGTTTACCTTCGCTTTGGAAGATGCGCAGGCAAATTCTGAGCTTATAAGAACAAAAACCATCGCTTGCGGAGTTTCAGCCGCACCTTATCTTAGAGAACTTTGTGCTATGCTCTCTGAAAAATTTCCGAATGTACGAGTAAACGTTAAGCCGATTGTCAACAATTTCTTTGGTAAAATGATTAACGTTTCAGGACTTATAGTAGGGCAGGACCTTATTTCTCAGCTGAAAAATGAAGCCTTAGGCGATGAGGTGCTTATCCCTGTGTGTATGCTTCGCCGTGACGAGGATGTATTCCTTGATGACGTGACAGTTAATGAAGCATCAAATGCACTAAATGTTCAGCTGACTTCTGTGCAGAACTCAGGAGAAGCCCTGCTTGAAGCCTTAATTAGATAAATACAGATTTTATATAAAGAAAGGGGAGTGGGAAATATGGCAAAACCCGTAATAGCCATTGTGGGTAGACCTAACGTTGGTAAATCCACCTTGTTCAATAAGCTTACAGGTCAGCGTATTTCTATTGTTGACGACACTCCGGGTGTTACCCGTGACAGAATCTACGGAGAAGTTGAGTGGCTTAATAGACACGCAACCCTTATTGATACAGGCGGTATTGAGCCTTATTCCGATGATATTATCCTCTCTCAGATGCGCCGTCAGGCACAGCTCGCAATTGAAACAGCAGACGTTACAATCCTTGTAACCGATGTACGTTCAGGTTTGGTTGCTACCGATGCTGAGGTTGCACAGATGCTCCAGAAAAGCGGCAAGCCCGTTGTTCTCTGCGTGAATAAATGCGACCGCATTGGCGAACCCGACCCCGATTTTTACGAGTTCTATAATCTGGGATTAGGGGAGCCCATTCAGGTTTCCTCTGTTCACGGCCACGGCACAGGCGATTTGCTGGATGCTGTTTTTGACCTTATCCCCGAAAGTGACTACGAGGACACAGACTCTGAGGTTATCTCTGTTGCCATTATCGGTAAACCCAATGTTGGTAAATCCTCACTTGTTAACCGTGTAACAGGACAGGAGAGAAGTATCGTTTCCAATATTGCAGGTACAACCCGTGACAGTATCGACTCTAAAGTTTCCAATTCCCACGGCGAGTTTATCTTCATTGATACCGCAGGTATACGCCGCAAGAATAAGATTGACAATGCTATTGAAAAATACAGCATTATCCGTGCAAAAATGGCGATTGAACGCTGTGATGTCTGTGTAATTATGATTGATGCAGAGGAAGGCCCCACCGAGCAGGATACTAAAATTGCAGGTATGGCACACGAAGCAGGCAAGGGATGTATAATCTGCGTTAATAAGTGGGATGCTATCGAAAAAGACGATAAGACTATGAGCGAGTTCAGAAAACAGCTTGATTTGGACTTTGGCTTTATGTCCTATGCACCCACACTCTTCATTTCCGCAAAGACCGGTCAACGTATCGACAGACTCTTTGAACTTATCAAATACGTAGCCAACACTAACGCAATGCGTATAAAAACAGGTGTTTTAAACGAGCTTCTCGCTGAGGCAACGGTCCGCGTTCAGCCTCCTTCGGATAAAGGCAGACGTCTTAAGATTTACTATGTTACTCAGCCCAGCACAAAGCCTCCTACATTTGTTTTCTTCTGCAATAATGCTGAGCTTTTCCATTTCTCATACCAGAGATATCTTGAGAACAGAATAAGAGAAACCTTTGGACTTGAGGGCACTCCCGTGCGTATTGTAGTTCGTGAGAGAGGAGATAAAGACTGATGCAGTTTATTACAATCTATTGGTGGAGAATTATTGCTTGTGCATTGATTTCTTATCTTCTGGGAAGCTTCAGCTTTGCAGTGATTTTCACAAAGCTTTCAAGCAAAAAGGATGTAAGAGAAATGGGTTCGGGCAATGCAGGCTTTACTAATGTACTTCGTAGCGTCGGTGTTGTTCCTGCTATTTTCACCTTTGTTTTTGATTGCCTTAAGGGTATCATTTCCGTGCTTATAACTCTGTGGATTTTCAATATGGATTTTGACAGTACTGCTATCAATGCTCTCTCAGAAAGCCTTCGGTTTGAGTATACCGCTTACGGCAAGTACCTTGCAGGTGTTTTTTGTGTGTTAGGCCACAGCTTTCCTGTATTTTTCGGTTTCCGCGGCGGTAAGGGTATTACCACAATGGCTGGTATCCTTCTGATTCTCGACCCTGTACCTTGGATGCTGGTGCTTACATTAGCTGTTTGGCTTATATTCTTCTTTAGCACAAAAATTATCTCTATAGGTTCTCTTGCAGCCGCTGTGGCAATCTCTGTATGGAACTTTGTAATTACTTTCTTTTTTGTGTATAAGCCCTCTTTGGGTACAGATGCTCCTATTCGTCTGAGCTATGTTATCACAACAACCGTGATTATGGCACTGATTGGATTGTTCGTAACAATTATGCACCGGGAAAACATAAAACGTCTTATCCGCGGAGAAGAAAAGAAAATCAAAGCTAAAAAAGCTTAATTTAATAAATGTGTAAAATGCACCTTCCTGATACGAAGGTGCATTTTTTTCTTACAAAAAACCTTGACTCCTGACACAAAAGGCTATAAAATTTAAGTATAACTTTTATTAAAGGAGCTATTGAAATGGATTGCATTTTTTGTAAAATTGTAAATGGAGAGATTCCCTCCACCAAGGTTTACGAGGACGATAAAATCCTTGCTTTTGAAGATATAAATCCCTGTGCACCTGTGCACGTTGTGATTATCCCAAAAGAGCATGTGCTCACCTGTGCAAACGATATAACCGAAGAAAACAGCGGCATCATCGCATACCTTTTCTCAAAAATTCCCGAGATTGCACGCATCAAAGGTCTTACCAACGGATACAGAATAATCAACAACTGCGGTGAGGATGGAGCACAGACGGTACTTCATCTGCATTTCCACCTTGTAGGCGGCACCAAGCTTACAGAGAAAATCTGTTGATTTCAGGGAGGCTAACAAAATGAGCACTACTTATAAAATGACAATTGCCGGATGCGAGCGTGAGCTTGAGATGTTTGAAGTTAACGAGCATCTTGACATTGCGGCTTTTATCCTTTTCAACGACATAGAAATTACAGAAAAAGCCTCTGCAGAGCTTCTCAAGGTCTGCCCTGAGCATGATGTTGTCCTCACAGCTGAAGCAAAGTCTATCCCTCTGGCTTATGAGTTTGCACGTCAGGGTTGCGGTAAATACGTTGTAGCACGCAAGGGACTCAAGGTTTATATGAAGAATCCTGTAAGCGTTACCGTGAAGTCTATCACAACTGCATCTCAGCAGACTCTTCATTTAGGAGAAAGCGAGGTTAAAGCTGTAGCAGGCAAGCGCGTGCTTATACTTGATGATGTTATTTCCACAGGTGAAAGCCTTAAAGCGATGGAACAGCTTGTCGAAGCATCAGGCGGTATTGTTGTGGGCAAGGCTGCTGTTCTTGCTGAAGGCGATGCTGCAGACAGAGATGACATTGTTTTCCTCGAAAAGCTTCCTCTTTTCTTCAAGTAATTATTTAGTATAATTTTAAGGACTGATTTTTATGAAACGGCTGTTAGGACTCACAGGACTTACCTGTCTATGTGTTCTGACAGCTTGTTTTTATTTGTCAGAAGCTTTGTGTATTGCTATCGCCGCAGGTGCTTTGGCTTTGTTTTTGATTTCTATGCTCATTCCCTCTGTGAGGAAAGAGGGGACTCTGCCTGTGGCGTTCATAACCGTAGTGTTGTCTGTTGTGCTTTTTATGGGTGTCACTTATACCAAAGTCTTGCCTGTACAGGAAAAGTTTAACGAGAAAACCTGCACAGTAGTGGCAACGCAGAAAAGAGAAGTGTATAACAGCGAGCGTTTTTACATTTATGAGCTTGATGTAGATACCATAGATGGAGAAAAGGTGAACACAGGTCTGACACTCTTTACCTATGAACATATATTTTCAGAGCCTTATGACAAGCTGGAGTTTACTTCTCTTCTCACTAAAAGTACCGCAAGTGAGCTTTCAAGAGGTCTGTATCTGAGAGCGTTTATGCTCTTTGACCCTGAAGTGGAGATTATCAAACCTTCTTATAAACCGTTGATGTACCACATAATGAACCTGAGGTGTAAGCTCAGAACAGCTTTGTATATGGAGCTTTCGCCTGATGTTGCAGCATTCTCGTCTGCACTCTTTTTAGGTGAGAAGCATTCATTACCCCTTGAGTTCAAGTCGTTGCTGAGAACCTGCGGTCTTTCTCATATAGTGGTGGTTTCGGGCCTACATCTTTCGATTATTACCGCTCTTATGACAAAGTATTATAAGCGTTTATTCAAAAATCGGTTTGTGTGTGCAGGCTTTATTATACTTTCAATAATATTTTTTGCCTTGCTTACAGGCTTTGGATTTCCTGTTATCCGCTCAGCGGTTATGCTTATAATTTTCACCGTAGGAAACTTGATTTTCAGGCGGAGCGATTCTATAAATTCAATAGGTGCGGCGGCTCTTATTATATTACTATTTAACCCTTATGCGGTAGGCGATGTGGGAATGCTTTTGTCGTTTTCAGCAACTTTGGGTATAGTTGTGTGGAGCAACAGGCTTTCAGAGAATGTTTTGGCTTTCTTTGAAAAATTCACATTTATGAGTTTTGATTTAGTGAATAAGACGGTGAGCTATTTTGTTAATATAGCTGCATGCAGTATTTGTGCAACCTTGTGGACTTTGCCGATATTAATTCTTGTGTTTGGCGGATTCTCACTTGTAACAGTGATTTCAAATCTTTTGGTAGTACCGTTTATGACCGTGGTAATTGTTTGTATAGCACTTTGTGCGCTTACTCATTACATAAGCTTTCTGCCTTTGATAAGTGACCTTTTCGCCTTTGTGGTCAGATTGTACTATCACTATCTTGTGTTCGTGTGTGAAGCCTTGTCAAAGCTTCCTTTTGCTTATATAGAAACCGACAAGCCTTATTTTTATATCTGGCTTTCTTTAACGTTAATGCTTGTTGCTGTTGCCTATCTCATAAACACAAAAAATGCATACAGAATAACAGTGATATTTTCCGCGTTGATTCTTGTTTGGGGGTCGCTTGCGTATAATCTGAGAAGAGAATCGGTCCTTACCTTGTATGTGCCTGATACGGGAACTGCCCTTTCTGTAGTGATTGAAAGCTCAGAAGGGCATGCTGTGCTCTGCTGTGGTGGAAGTATATGGAAACTATACAGCCTGAGTAATGTGGTTGAAGATATATTCAAAAGTGATAGAAATGTGCTTGTTTCTACATCTGAGGAAAACTCTTATGTGTTTTCAGAAAATCTTGTAAATGAGTTTGACTATACATCTGTTTTGCTGTATGATAATAGTGTTGAAAAAACAGGAGAATCAGACGCCAAAATTACATATTACAGCAGAAATCATACTGTAAATCTTTGGGACAAAGCTTGTGTTGAGCTGATTGTTTCAGAAGGTTCCGTGTTTGAATATGTCACAGCAGGGGACACAGAGCTTCTAATTCTCCCTGAAGACGGTGACTGCGAAAATCTATCTTCAACGTACCGTAATCCTGACATTATAATTACTCACGGTTACGTGGAAAATATAGGTCTTATGTCCTGTGATACCTTGATTATCCCCGGTGATGATTATTTGGCTTTGGCATCAGCAGAGGTCTGTGCTCCCATAGCTTCAAGGGTAATAACAGGTACGGATATTACTTATGATATAAAACTCAAGCGGTGAGGTAACTATGGCTTATATGGATGAAAAAAGCTTCAAGAAGCATATATCCTCAAAAAAATTCAATAATATATACGTAATCTTTGGTGACGAAAAATACCTTGTAAAGCATTACACCAAAGAGCTGGTTACTGCCGTCGCCGGCAAGGAACCCTCGGAGTTTGCTTTTCACAGCTTCGCAGGGGATGCTGATATTCAGTCAATAGCAGATGCAATCGGCTCAGTGCCTTTTATGGCAGAGTATAACTGTGTCCTTGTAAGTGATATGGACATCAACAAGCTTTCAAAGGAGCAGTATGAGTCCTTTGCAGAGGTGCTGAAGAACATCCCGTTGTCAACTGTTGTGATTTTCAGCTTCAGTGCCCTGTCGTCAAAGGAAAAAACTTCTGAGAAATCCTCAGATGAAAAGAAGAAACGCAGTCGTTTCAAACCTTTCTGCGATATGGTGGACAAACTGGGAATGGGTACAGTTGCCGAGCTTAATATGCGTTCGGCAACAGCCTTGGAGCATCAGATTTCCACTTGGGCAGACAAGCTGGGAAAAAAGCTCTCTCTGCCTGTGGCGTCAAGGATTATCTACTATTGCGGTACAGATTTGGCTACCCTCAGATTAGAGCTTGACAAGGTTTGTGCCTTTGCAGGAAACAGCGACGAAATCACCCTTGATATGGTGGAAGCCACTGTTGTAAAGAAGCTCGAAGCAAAGGTTTTTGATTTGGTGGATAACGTAATCTTCTGCAATGCAGACAAAGCGTATACACAGCTTTATCAGCTTTTTGCTCAGCGGGAGGATGCCCGCGATATTCTTCGCGTTTTAGGTCTTGCTTATGTGGATTTATACAGAGCAAGAGTTACCACCACCTCAGGAGCAATGATGAACGAAACAGCAGATTTTTTTGGTTATGGCAAGCGTGCTTGGGTGCTCACTAAGGCTACGGGAAAATCCAAAAAGCTTTCGACCAATGCCTTGAGAGAGAGCCTTGCCGCCATTGTGGATTTGAGTGCAAAGCTCAATACTGTTACTGTAAATGAAGAAGCAGCCCTTGAAAAGCTCATTGCCGATTTAATGCTGATTGCAAAGAGGGAGCTTGACTATGCTTAAAATAAAGGAAGCTGTCATAGTAGAGGGTAAGTATGACAAACAGCGTTTGCAGGAATTTATAGATGCTCCCATAATCACCACCTCGGGGTTTCGTGTTTTTAAGGACAAGGAAAAGCAGGAGCTAATTAGAAAGCTTTCAAAGGAGCGGGGACTCCTTGTTATGACCGATAGTGACTCTGCAGGCTTTGTAATTCGTAATTTTCTCAAAGGTATTGTGCCCGAATCACAGATTAAGCATTGTTACATTCCTCAGATTAAGGGCAAAGAAAAACGCAAGGACACACCCTCTAAGGAAGGCTTGCTCGGAGTTGAAGGCTTGAGCCTTGATATTCTTAGAGAAGCTTTAATAAAGAGCTCAGTTAATGTGGGGCAGGGTAGTGATTTGCCCCAAAAAGAGCTCATAACCAAGT
Organism: Ruminococcus sp.; assembly: GCA_017411385.1. GTDB lineage: Bacteria > Bacillota > Clostridia > Oscillospirales > Acutalibacteraceae > Ruminococcoides. Next base: position 25,577 of record JAFQQF010000020.1, on the reverse strand, counting down.
CGGATTTCTTCGAGATGGGGCTTTCAGGCAGGGAGAATTCTGCTCTCCTTCGCAAAAAGCTTATGCAGGAATTGGGCTTGCCTACATATCTTTCATCCAACGCTTTGCTTGAGGTAATAAATTCTTTATATACCAAGCAAGATATACTTGACAAACTGAAAGCTATGTAATATAATCTTATTAAAGAAAACAGTAATGATTACTGTTTTATAAATTAACTATAATAAAGAGGTGCTATTATGAATCTTAAAGGCTCAAAGACAGAGGCTAATCTGCAGGCAGCATTTGCAGGTGAGTCACAGGCAAGAAACAAATACACATATTTCGCATCCAAGGCACGTGCTGAGGGCTTCGTTCAGATTGCTCAGATTTTCGAGGAAACAGCAAACAACGAGAAGGAGCACGCTAAGCTCTGGTTCAAGCATTTAGAGGGTATCGGCACAACTGCTCAGAACCTTGTTGCAGCAGCAGAGGGCGAGAACTACGAGTGGACAGATATGTATGCTACCTTTGCTAAAGAGGCAAGAGAAGAGGGTTTTGATGCTATTGCAGACCAGTTCGAGGGTGTAGCAGCTATCGAGAAAGCTCATGAGGAGCGTTATCGCAAGCTTCTTAAGAACGTAACCGAGGGTGAAGTTTTCAAGAAGGGCTCCATCGTTATCTGGGAATGCGGCAACTGCGGTCACATCGTTATCGGCACAGAGGCTCCCGAGCTTTGCCCTGTGTGCTTCCATCCTCAGGCTCACTTCAGAATCAAGGCAGAGAACTATTAATCTGAATTGATTATTGAAGCTATACAGCGAATTATTAAGAGGTGTTGCAACTGCAACACCTCTTTTGCATTATCAGCGATTATTTGTGCATTATATTAATGGTGATAATAATGCGTAAATATATCAGCAGAGATATTTTGATTTTTACCGTAGGTGGTCTTACCTATGGCGGTATTGAACTGTTATGGCGGCAACGTACTCATTGGAGTATGGTGTTAACAGGTGGAGCATGTCTGCTTTCACTATATAAGTTATATACTCGTTTTCCGCGTCTGGGCTTGCCTGAGAAGTGTGTTTTGGGCTCTCTTGTTATCACGAGTATAGAGTTTGCAGTTGGTTGTGTTGTAAACCTGTCTTTTGGTATGAAGGTATGGGATTATTCTAAAATGCCTTTCAATATCTTAGGTCAGGTTTGCCTGTTGTATAGTGTACTTTGGGGATTTTTGTGCATCCCTGTCAGTTTGTTATGCAAAAGCATAAATAAGTTAACAAAAAAGCCTGAGTGCAAGCCGATTTAGGTTCGCACTCAGGCAATTTTTTATATAGGGAAGAGGGGTTATTCCTCTTGCTTGTCCTCTTCTTTGTCAAGAAGCTTTATTGTAACAGTATCAATTCGTTGGTTTGTTACACTATCAACTGTGATGGAAAGACCGCGGAATTCAAAGCTGTCACCATTTTTGGGGATTGTGCCCAGAGTTTCCGAGATAAATCCGCCGACAGTTACGAAGTCTGAGTCTTCCTCGTTTTTCTTCATTCCGAAGAGCTCGTACATTTCGTCAAGCTCCATATCACCGTCAACTCTCCATTGACCATCGCTGATTTTCTGTATGTTGCTTTCGATTTCCTCGTCTTCGTCCCAGATTTCACCGACGATTTCCTCCAGCAAGTCCTCCATGGTAACAATACCCAAAGTCCCGCCGTATTCATCTGTGACAACCGCCATGTGAAGCCGTCTGCGTCTGAACTCTGTCAGCACAGAGGAGAGGTTCTGAGTCTGGAAAATAAACTGTACGGGACCAATAAGCTTGCGAAGGTCAGGGATATTACCGCTTGCCGCCGCATCAAGGTAGTCCCATGTGTGAAGAATGCCAACAATATTGTCAATGGTTTCCTCGTAAACAGGTATTCTGGAGTATCTCTGTGTTTTGATAATCTCCATAATCCTGTCGTGCTCTTCATCAATATTCAGAGCTGTAACGTCAACTCTGGGGGTGAGTACTTCCACAACTGTAGTTTCGTCAAAGTCAAGAACAGAGCGAACCATTTCGCTTTCTTGTTTTTCAAGAATACCTTGCTCCTCAATCTCTTCGACGATGTATTTTAGTTCATCCTCTGTAACTGTTGAGTCCTCGCCTTTAACGCTGAAAATCTTAAGGGCAAGCTTTTTGATGCCGATAAACAAGTACACAAAAGGGGTTAACACAACAATCATCGCATTGAGTATACCGCCAATGGAAAGTGCCAGCTTGTCACACTTTTCCTTGCCAAAGCATTTGGGGATGATTTCACCGAATGTAAGTACCAAGAAAGTCATCACACCTGTGGAAATTGCGGCACCGTAGTTGGGGAAAATTTCTAGGAACAGCACCGTGGCAAGGGAAGAACATCCAAGGTTTACCACGTTGTTCATAATGAGGATTGCTGTCAGAGCTTTGTCGTAATTATTTGCAATTTGCAAAGCACGTTTTGCTTTTTTATTGCCCTCGTCAGCCCACCTTTTTAGTCTGATGGTGCTTGCACAGGAAAACACGGTTTCACTGCAAGAGCAGAACGCCGACATAGCAACAAGTATTACTATAATAACCGAATAAATTATTATAAGATTCGTGTCCAAAATATTTCACTCCTTAATATAGTAGGATACCACAAATTTTCACAACAATATTGTGAAAAAGAATTATACATAAAAACTTGAAGATTTTGCAATATAGTGATATAATATTGATAATTATATACATTATCTTGTGCTTGTGGGGAAAACTATCCCAGAGGTGCATTTTAATGAAAGATAAAGAGCGTAAAAATCATCACGATTCTAATTCTCATGAGGACACCTTTGTAAAGAATCCCTGTGAGGAAGAGAGCTCAATTCAAAACGACAGTCCTATAAACGAACAACACACAGAGCAGATTAATGAAACCGGCTCGGTTCTTGTAAACCGAAATGGCAAAATCGTTCATTGCCTCACAATAGTAGGGCAGATAGAAGGTCATTTTGTCTTGCAGGGTCAAAACAAAGCTACAAAGTATGAGCACGTTATACCTCAGCTTGTGGCAGTAGACGAGGATGACAGGATTCACGGCTTGATGGTGCTTCTCAACACCTGCGGAGGAGATGTTGAAGCGGGACTTGCCATTGCTGAGGTTATTGCAGGGATGAAAAAGCCTGTGGTTTCTATTGTTCTTGGCGGTGGTCACTCAATCGGAATCCCTCTTGCAGTAGCAAGCAAGCACAGCTTTATTGCAAAGAGTGCTTCTATGACTGTTCACCCTGTTCGTACAACAGGTCTTACAGTTGGTGCTCCGCAAACCTTTGAGTATTTTCGCAGAATGCAGGACAGAATCACAACCTTTGTATCGGATAACTCCAACATCTCAAAGGATAGATACAACCAGCTTGTGCTCAATACAGGCGAGCTTGTCCTTGATATCGGCACTATCTTAGAAGGGCAGGAAGCGGTTGACGAGGGCCTTATTGATTCTGTAGGAACTCTCTCTGATGCAATGGATTGCCTCTATGGTATGATTGAAGAGAACAGCAAAGACAGCAAGGATAAAAATCCTTAAGCTGTCCTTACATATATTCAAGTCATTATTAATAATCTATATTGTATAAATTTGAAAGGTATTAAGGAGGAAACCATGGATTACATACTTTCAATACTTCAGGGCGTAGTACAGGGACTTACGGAGTTTCTGCCTGTGTCGAGCAGCGGACATCTTAACATTTTTCAGCACTTTTTCGGCATTACAGAGGATAATCTTTTCTTCAATGTAATGCTCCATGTTGGCACGCTTGTGTCTGTTTGTGCTTTTTATCACAAGCTGATATTCCGCTTGATTAAAGCTGTGTTCTCTATAATCAAGGATATTTTCACAGGAAAGTTCTCCTTTAAGAATATGGATGAGGACAGAAACCTTGTATTTATGCTTATTATAGGACTTTTGCCCTTGTTTTTCCTTTTCGTTCCCATCGGCAACGATATGAAGGTTAAGGATTTGGCAGAGGTTTTTACAGGAGATCCAAAGTTCTTCATTGTTACCGGTATCTCTCTTCTTCTTACATCCGTGCTTCTTCTTGTAGGTATTCTTCTCAACAGACGCAGAGAAGCACTCCTTCTTCTTGGTAAAGCAGAGCCTAAGGAAAACTACGGTGTTGTTGATGCTTTGGTTGTAGGCTGTGTTCAGGTTGTAGCTGCAATTCTTCCCGGTCTTTCACGCTCAGGTTCAACCCTTGCCGCAGGACAAAGCAGAGGTATCTCCAAGCAGAAGGCTCTTGATTACACATTCATCCTTGCAATCCCTTCAATCCTTGCCGCTGCTGTGTTGGAGTTTTTTGATGCTCTTTCTCAGGAAGGCGGTTTGCAGGTTGATTTTGGACCCGTAATCGTAGGTATGATTACCTCAGCAGTAGTAGGTTACCTTTCCATTGCCCTTTTCAAGTGGCTTCTCAGAACCGATAAAACTTACATATTTGTTATTTATGCTTCACTTATGGGTACAGTCATTACCGTAATCAGCATTATTGAGCTTGTAACAGGACAGATTATATCTTTCGTATAATCATCAGATAAAGGATTTATAAACGGAGGAACAATTTTGGCTCAGACAAAAAGTACAAAGAAGCGTACTTCAAGTACTAAAAAAGCAAGTACGCAGAAAAAGAAATCCTCTTCTCAGAAGGGAAGAGAGCAGGTGCAGTATTCACCAATGAACCCTCAGATAAAAGCAATACTCCTCTTAGCTAGCGCAATACTTTTAATGGTGTTGGTGATTTTCCCCGGCGAAGCTTTTTGGAGCACACTCAGAGGCTTTATGTACGGTGTGTTTGGCTTCGGCTTTATTCTCATACCGTTTTTATTAGGTTACCTTGCCATAATGACAGCAAAGGAAAAACAGGTGTCAAGGCTCTTTACAAAGCTGATTCTTTCAACTTTGATTATCCTTCTAGTTTCCTCATTGTTCTTTATGTTTGGCTCAGGTGAATATAAGGAGGTAGGCTTCTTCAAGTCTATGGGGCTTTCCTATACCGATTCCTCTGACACATCAACAGGTATCGGTGGCGGAATTATCAGCTGTATTTTAGGATATCCTCTTGTAAAACTCTGCGGTGATAACTTCCTGCCCAAGTTTATTGCAATACTTTCTCTTGTTGTATGTGTTATGATACTAACGGGTGTTTCACTTGTGGATATAGCAAACGTAACAAAGCGTCAGATGACAGCTCTGAGGAATGCCAGAAACCGCGACAGGGAATACGAAGAAGCCGATTATGCAGAGGATTCGGTACGTGTTATCGAGGAACCCAAGAATAAGAATAAAAAGAAAAAGAATGACAGCAGAATAGATATTCCTATCTCTGAAGGCAAGCCGTCACGTAAAAAGGGCATCGACCCTCCCGATGATGTGCTCACAGAAGCAGACTCAGCACCTGCTACCGATAACGCATCGGATAAATTAATCAGCTCTATCCTCATAGCTCAGGAGGAATATACAGGTGATGATGCCACAAAAGCATCGCTTGTGGCAAGAGGTATTACTCGCAGTAAGGAAACTCCCGTGGTAGCTCCCGGCGCTAAGCAGGCAGACCCTCAGACAGTTTCGGTTGACCCATCTTCACCTTCTGAAGAGGAAAAGGTTGATATAGCAGAGGAAACCCGTGCTGTTGCTTCTGAAATCAAGCAGAATGAGGCTGATAAAAAGCCTGCACCCAAGTATACATATCCTCCTGTGCAGCTGCTTCGTCCTTCTAATGATTCAAACGATGCCGACGCAATGCGCGAGCTTCAGGGAAATGCCCAGAAGCTTCTGGAAACTCTGGAGAGCTTTGGTGTAAAGGTTACCATCAGCAATATCTGCCGAGGTCCTTCTGTAACCAGATATGAGCTTAAGCCTGCCCCCGGTGTCAAAATTAACAAAATTACAAATCTAGCAGATGATATTGCACTTTCTCTAGCGGCTGACGGTGTGCGTATTGAAGCACCCATCCCCGGCAAGGCAGCTGTAGGAATTGAGGTTCCCAATAAGTTTGTGAGCATGGTAACAATGCGTCAGCTTATTGAGTCTACAGAATTCCAGACAGCATCCAGCAAGCTCACCTGTGTGCTTGGTAAGGATATATCAGGCAATATTGTTACAGCAGACCTAGCCAAAATGCCTCATCTGCTTATTGCAGGTACTACAGGCTCAGGTAAGTCTGTGTGTGTTAATTCCTTGCTTATGAGTATCCTTTTCCGTGCTACTCCCGACGAGGTCAAGCTCCTTCTTGTTGACCCTAAAATGGTTGAGTTTTCTAAGTACAAAGGACTTCCTCATCTGCTTATTCCTGTTGTTTCCGATGCTAAGAAAGCGGCAGGTGCGCTCAACTGGGCGGTTACAGAAATGATGCAGAGATACAAGCTCTTTTCCGAATATGATTGTAAGGATATCCTTTCCTTCAACAGTCTTGTTGAGTCAAATTTAAGCTACATAGAAGAAAACAAGAATGCTCAGAGTGAGGGAGAAGATGCAGAGCCTGTTTGTATGGAAGTAAACGGACTTCCTGTTCCCAAGGAAAAGCTTCCCCGAATTGTTATCGCTATTGACGAGCTTGCCGACCTTATGATGGTAGCCGCCAAAGAGGTTGAAGACGCAATCTGCCGTCTTGCACAGATGGCTCGTGCCGCAGGCATGCATCTTGTGCTTGCAACTCAGCGTCCTACTGTTAACGTTATCACAGGTCTGATTAAGGCAAATATTCCTTCACGAATTGCCCTTAAGGTTAGTACAGGTCAGGATTCCCGTATTATACTTGACTGCGGCGGTGCAGAAAGCCTTATCGGCCGCGGTGATATGCTTTTCTCACCTGTAGGAGCTTCAAAACCTGTCCGTGTTCAGGGTTGCTATGCTTCTGATGAGGAAATTGAGGGCGTTACGGGTTACATTAAGAAAAACCATCAAGCTCAGTATAACGAAGAGATTGAAGAAACAATCCGTCGTATTGCCGCGGAGGAAATGGACAAGAAGGCAAAAGACTCCGACGATGACGGCGACATTGAAGTTGACGACAAGATGGAAGAAGCAATCAAGTACGTTATCGAAGCGGGACAGGCGTCAACCTCGATGCTTCAGCGCCGACTCCGTGTTGGCTATGCCCGTGCTGGCAGAATGATTGACGATATGGAGAAGATGGGCATCGTAGGCCCCTATCAAGGTGCCAAGCCCCGTGATGTTATGATTACATACCAGCAGTGGCTTGAACGCAACAATATTGTCAGCGAGTAAAGAAAACTCTTGACCGCTGAGTAAAATACATTTATACTTGTCTTTATAAATATTAGATTATCCAGATAAAGGAATGATACCAATGAACGTTTTTGACGAACTGAAAGCACGTGGCATTATTGCCCAGTGCACAAACGAAGAAGAAATCAGAAAACAGCTTGATGCAGGTCCTGTACGCTTCTATGTAGGCTTTGACCCCACAGCTGATTCTTTGCACATCGGTCACTTTATTCCGATTATCCTTATGTCCCACCTTCAGCGTGCAGGCCATGTTCCCATTGCACTTTTCGGCGGTGGCACAGGTGTTATCGGTGACCCCTCAGGCAAGAGCGATATGCGCAAAATGCTTACAATGGATGACATCAAGCACAACGTTGAGTGCTTCAAAAAGCAGATGTCACGCCTGATTGATTTCTCTGACGGTAAGGCAATCGCTGTAAACAATGCAGATTGGCTTTTAGACCTTAACTACATCGACTTTATCAAAAAGGTTGGTGTTCACTTCACAATCTCCAAGATGCTTGCCGCTGAGTGCTACAAGCAGAGAATGGAGCGCGGTCTTACATTCTTTGAGCTTAACTATATGCTTATGCAGAGCTACGACTTCTATGTGCTCAATCAGGAGTATGGCTGCATGATGGAATTGGGCGGTGACGACCAGTGGAGTAATATGATAGGCGGTGTTGAGCTTATCCGTCGTATTGCCGCTAAGGAGGCAGAGGAAACAGGCAAGCCTGTGCCCGAGTCAACAAAGGTTAACGCCTTTACCTGTTCACTTCTTCTCACATCTGAGGGCAAGAAGATGGGTAAAACCGAAAAAGGCGCCCTCTGGCTTGACCCTGAGAAAACATCTCCCTACGATTTCTACCAGTATTGGAGAAACGTTGATGATGCTGATGTTATCAAGTGTATGAAAATGCTCACATTCTTGCATCTTGATTATATCGACGAGCTTTCAAAGTGCGAAGGCCCTGAGATTAACAAGGTAAAAGAAATCCTTGCTTTCGAGGTTACAAAGCTGATTCACGGTGAGGAAGAGGCTGTAAAAGCTCAGGCTACTGCAAGAGCTCTGTTTACAACAGGCGGCGATATTGAAAATATGCCCTCTACCGAGCTTAGTGCTGATGATTTCACAGACGGCAAAATAACCGTGCAGGATGTTCTTGTTAAGTGTAAGCTTTGTCCCTCCAAGGGTGAGGCTAAGCGTCTTATTCAGCAGGGCGGAGTTCTTGTTGATGATGAGAAGGTAACAGATATGTTCGCAAGCCTCACAGAGGAAAACTTCTCCAAGGGTTATGTGGTAATCAAAAAGGGCAAGAAGGTCTTTCATAAGGCTGTTCTTAATAAATAATTAAATACGGGGTGTTCAGTAATGAAAAAGTTCTTTAATGAATTCAAAGAGTTTATCTCTAAGGGTAACGTGCTGGATATGGCAGTCGGTGTTGTAATCGGTGCCGCTTTTCAGGGAATCATCAAGTCACTTGTTGACGATGTGATTATGCCTTTCATTTCTCTTATCACAGGCGGAATGGATTTTTCAAGTATGTTAATTCCTCTCAAGGAAGTGCCCGAAGGCGTAGAGCTTACTGCAGCAGCTTTGAAAGAAGCAGGTGTTCCTACCTTCTGTTACGGTAACTTTATTTCTGCAATTATTTACTTCCTTATTCTTGCTTTTGTTGTATTTCTGCTTGTAAAGGCAGTTGCAAAGGTAAGAGGCTTTGTTCCTAAGAAGGAAGCTCCCAAGGCAGAGCCCACAACCAAGAAGTGTCCCTTCTGCTGTACTGAGATTGACATCAAAGCAACACGTTGTCCTCATTGCACATCTGAGCTTTCAGAATAATCAAAACTTGATAAAGTACATAATCCGCCATAGTTTTGCTATGGCGGATTTCTTCATATCACAAGCTCTTATAGATACAAAAAGACCGCTCAGATGTTCTCTGAGCGGTTTGATTTTGTTTACCAGTTTCTGTTTGCTCTTGCCTTAATTCTCTCGAATTTTGCTTTTTTCTTTTTCTTCTCCGTTGAGAATACAATCCAGAACGCAGCAGACATAAAAGCAATCATTACAATGAACCAAACAAGGAATGAGCCGTTGTTCTTAGAAGCTTTTGCAGCTTCCTGTGTGTCAACGTTAATTCCCTCCAAAGCCTTTGAAGCAAGCTGTGCAGATTTAAGCACAATCTCGGTAGCCTCTGTAGGGGAGGTTAACTGATTATTAATCACAGGAGCACTGGCTATAACCTGAGGTGGAGTGGTTGTTTCAGCTATAATAGCATTGGGATTGCGGACAATATTTTTTTCGCTGGATTTATCAGCATCTGAGTTTTCCAAAGCTTTAGAGCTGAAGAGAGTTGTGTAGGTGATTTCATCAACCTCACCGGTAGCTTCAAGTCCGTTGTCAAGCTGGAACTGTGTTACAGCAGATTCTGTCAAAGAGCCGTAGTAGCCTGTAGCTTCTTCTGTGAAGTAGCCAAGGTTTGCAAGCTCTGTCTGAATCTTGTATACGTCATCATTGTATGAACCGTTTACGAATGTTTCAAAAGTTGTGCTTTCTGTAGTTGTTTCAGTTTCAATTTCATTTTCTGTTTCAGCTTCATTTTCAACATCGGTTTCTTCGATGCTTGTGCCAACCTCAGCAATGTTACCTGTAGGAGCATCGTCAGAGTAGAGAATCTCTCTGTCGCCTTCGCCTGCAATACCGTCAACATAAACGCCTGCGGCTTTCTGGAATCTGATGTAAGCTGCCTCGGTCTGCTCGCCGAAGTAACCGGTTACAGGACCATTGTAGAAGCCAAGCTCTGTGAGTCTTAACTGAAGCTCAATAACGTTATCGCCGTAATCGCCAAACTGCATTACGTTGCTTGATGAGCTTGAAGAGGAGGAAGAATCATCCACAACACCGCTTGTATCACCGGGGGTAGAAGAACTTGCACCTGTATAGTCAAGGTAGTAAGAAACTCCGTCAATCTCAATGTATGTATCTGTCAGGTATTCGCCGTCTTCATAGTAATAGTAACTTCCGTTAAAGTATTCCCATCCGTCTGTGGGGTAGGAAACACCTGCAACCTTGAACCAGTTTGTCCAGTTGAAAGAACCTGCTGACTCATAGCAAACACCGTAATCTTCGCCTCTTGCATCAACAGCCATACCTGAGCCTACATAAACACCAACATGACCGGGACGGTAAAGACCAAGTCCGTGAATATTGGGAATACCATAGGATGTAGAGCCTGTTTCATAGGAAGATCCCATCATATCAAATCTGCTGCCTGCACCAGAATACATATATATAAGACCTGAACAGTCAACAGCACCTGCTGAGCATCCGCCGTAAACATAGCTCCAACCGCTGTAATAAGCATTCAGCGCATGTTCGGCAAGACCGATGCCTGTGCCTGCTGCAGAAACATTCAGCAAAGAGCTTGAGCCAATCGCCATAGTAGCGATTGTTATTAATATAAGACATAAAGATATTAGCTTTTTAAAACGAAACATATGACAAGGACCTCCATCGTATAAGGGGTTTAACCCCAAAACCAAAAGATTGGATGATTACAAAATTACAATAGTTAGTTACAACTTTGTAAACATTATAACACGAAGGTCCTCTCATTTCAACCCTTTTTGCAATAAAAGTTTCAATAAAACAATAAATATAGTAATAAATATGAGAATTTATACAATATATACAAGCTAAAGCACAATATAAAGGAATGTAACTTTTTGTAACCAATTATTATCCGATATTTACAAACTTTTATATACAATTCTAAAGAGCTTTTCTCTGATACACTCGAATTCTGTTTTTGTAAGGCTGTCACCTGTGTGCATTATCTGTAAGGCTACATCCTCACACTCTTTTCTAAGAGGTGGCTGAATGTATCCGAAAGGGGAGAGAGTAAAGCCATTCCGCTCATAAAACTCAATACGCCTTTTCTGTGCAGTATTTTTTGCAGGCTCAACTTCCAGAATTATTCTTTTGCCCTGATAGGTATTAATGATATCATTCAGAAGCTCAGCTCCTAAGCCTTTGCTTCGGTGTTCTTCCTTTATTGCAAAGTTTTCTGCAAAAATAAAGTCATCAAATACCCATAAAATAATAGTCCCTGCAAGCTTGCTTTCAAATTCAATACCTTCAATAACAACTTCACCTTTTTCCCATTGTTCGAGTAATACCTCACGCTCTTTGAGTTCAGCAGGTATAAAAGAGCTTTCAAGTATGTCGTATGCAATATCAAAGGTTTCTTTTGTGATTTTAGTCATATATATACTTCCTTAAAAATGATGATGGCTTATTACTGACATAAAAGCAAAACACCAAGTCTTTTGACTTGGTGTTTTGCTGGCGGAGGACAAGAGATTCGAACTCTCGCGCCGGTTACCCGACCTACTCCCTTAGCAGGGGAGCCTCTTCACCACTTGAGTAATCCTCCGTGCAATGGTGAACTATATAAAAATATATAATTGATAAAATTGGCGGAGAGGAAGGGATTCGAACCCTTGGTACCTTTCGGTATCACTAGTTTTCAAGACTAGCTCCTTAAACCGCTCGGACACCTCTCCGTATCAGACAAAAGATATTTTAACACAACGGTTACCTCTTGTCAAGAGAAATAAACGATAAATTAAAGCTTTTATAATATAAAGATTTTAACGATAAAACAATAAAGGATTTGCTGAAAAAACAGCAAATCCTTTTGTTTGATATCAAAGCATTTCTTTTCTCAATTCTTCTGCACTCTTCATACTGAGCAGGGCAGGGGGAATGTCAAACACAGTCTTACAGCCTGTTTCGCCATTGTTTGTCAGTCTGTATGCCGCACGTGCAAAGGCTACAATAACAGAAGCTGTAAACTCAGGGTTTGAGTCAAGCTTTAAGCTGTACTCAATTACGTGATTATGCTCACTATTTGCACCGGTTTTTCCTGTGCGGATAACAAAGCCACCGTGGGGGATGCCTGAGTGGTTACGCTTTAATTCATCCATTGAAATAAAATGAACTGTGGTGTCGTAATCAGCAAAGTAGTTGGGCATTTCTTTGATTTCTTTTTCAATACGAGCCTTGTCAGCACCGTCTTCTGCAACCACAAAGCACTCTCTTGTGTGCTTTTCTCTGGTTGAAAGCTCAGGGGCAATACCGCTTCTTACAGCTTCCAGAGCTTTATCCACAGGTATTGTGTACTGCTTCGCATCCAGAACACCCTCAATTCTTCTGATTGCATCGGAGTGACCTTGACTTACACCCTTGCCCCAGAAGGTATAGTCCTTACCCTCAGGAAGAACAGCACTTGCATAAAGTCTGTTAAGCGAGAACATACCGGGGTCCCAGCCTACAGAAATCATTGCAACGTTTCCGCCTTCCTTAGCGGCTTTGTTAACATTTTCGAAATGCTCAGGGATTCTTGCGTGGGTATCAAAGGAGTCCACAACCGTGAACATTTTAGCAAGCTCTGGTGTCTGCTGAGGCAGGTCGGTTGCAGAGCCGCCGCATAGAATCATAACATCTATTTTATCTTTATAGTCGCCAACATCACAGGCACTTGCAACCGTTACATCAGGTGAACCGATTGTGAGTGTTTTGGGGTCACGGCGTGTAAAAACAGCAACAAGCTCCATATCAGGATTTTGGCGGATTGCATTCTCAATACCTCTGCCAAGGTTTCCGTATCCGAATATACCTATTCTGATTTTCATAATTATCAAACCTTCCAATTTTGACTTATGTTTATAAAACATACAATTATTTTAACTCAAAATATAAGGTTTTGTAAATAGCTAAAAAATAAAAAGCAGAAAAATAAATGAATATTTTATGTTGTTTTTACATAAATATGCTGTTTGCACTTATCATCAAAGTATGATATAGTATATTTGATTTTAATGTGAGGTGGCTTGTATGCCCTTTTTACCTATTACAAAAAAAGAAATGCAAGAGCGCGGATGGGATATACCTGACTTTGTTTTGGTTACAGGTGACTCTTATGTTGACCATCCATCCTTCGGCACGGCTATAATTTCCCGTGTTCTTGAAAGCAAAGGCTACAAGGTCTGTATTCTGCCTCAGCCAAGGTCTGATGCTGACTATAATCGCTTCGGAGTTCCACGTCTTGGTTTTCTTGTAAACGGCGGTAATATTGACTCTATGGTTGCACATTATACTGCTGCTAAAAAGCCAAGGTCTGACGACGCCTACACAGCAGGAGGAAAAGCAGGTGCACGGCCTGACCGAGCCACCATTGTTTACTCAAGAAATATCCGCCGTATTTTCGGTGACGTGTTTATAGCCATAGGAGGACTTGAAGCATCCCTTAGACGCTTTGCTCATTACGATTACTGGGACGATAAGGTTCGGCCTTCAATCCTCATTGATGCAGAAGCCGACCTGCTTATGTACGGAATGGGCGAAAAGCACATCGTAGAGATAGCCGACCGCTTGAGTGCAGGGGAGAATGCAAAAACACTCACCGACATTCGCGGTACCTGCTATGCTGTGAAAACCCATGACTACACCCCCGGTCCCGTTAAAGAGTGTCCTTCCTTTGATGCGGTATCTGAGCCTTCCGAAAAAGGTAAACGCAATTATGCGAAATCCTGCCGTATCCAACAGCAGGAACACGATGCAATCAGAGGCGGTATGGTTATCCAGCGTCACGGGGATAAAATTGTAATCCAAAATCCGCCCATGCCTTCATTGACAAGCGAGGAAATGGACGAGGTTTATGCATTGCCTTTTATGAGAACATATCATCCGTCGTATGAAGCCTTGGGCGGAGTACCCGGTATTGAAGAGGTTAAGTTTTCAATTATTCATAATCGAGGCTGTTACGGTGCCTGTAATTTCTGCTCCTTAGCTTATCATCAGGGCAGACAAATCAGCTCAAGAAGTCACGAGTCCGTAATCGAAGAAGCAAGGATTATAACAGAAATGCCCGATTTTAAAGGCTATATCCACGATGTAGGAGGACCTACTGCAAACTTCAGAGGAACATCCTGCGATGTTCAGCTCAAACGCGGACTTTGTCCCGATAAAAAGTGCTTAGCACCCACAATGTGTCCAGCTGTAAAGGTGGATCACAGTGATTATCTTTCGCTACTTCGTAAACTTCGAAGCCTTCCAAAGGTGAAAAAGGTGTTTATCCGTTCGGGAATTCGTTTTGACTATCTTATTGCAGACGATGACGAAACCTTTTTCAAAGAGCTTGTGGAGCATCATGTAAGCGGACAGCTCAAGGTAGCTCCCGAGCATTGCTCCGAGAATGTATTAAATCGTATGGGTAAGCCTCCTGTGTCTGTATACAACCGCTTCAAAAAGCGTTTTTATGAGCTGACAGAAAGTCTTGGCAAAAAGCAGTATCTTGTGCCTTACCTTATGTCTTCACACCCGGGCAGTACCTTGAACGATGCTATCGAGCTTGCCAAATTCCTCAAAAAGGAAGGACTGCACCCCGAGCAGGTGCAGGATTTTTATCCCACACCAGGTACTGTTTCTACCTGTATGTTCTACACAGGACTTGACCCATATACAATGGAAGAAGTCTATGTGCCCCGCACTCCTCGCGAAAAAGCGGAGCAGAGAGCACTTTTGCAGTACTACAAGCCTGAAAATCACAGGATTGTTCATGATGCTCTGCGTAAGGCAGGCAGACACGACCTAATCGGTACAGGCAAGAATTGCTTGGTGACTCCTTTATCTGCAGAAAAACCTGCAAATAAGCTAAACCAAAAAGGTAAGCACAACAATACAAAAAGAGTTGTAAATCACAAACACGGCTCTGTTAAGAAAAAAAGAAGATAAACTGCTTCTTCAACTAAAACTCCCCTTACTATATTAATTGTAAGGGGAGTTTTGTAGTTTTATATATAATCATTTCTAAAGTAATTAACTAATGGTGATGATATTTGTCTATCGGCAGGGATATATACGCTAAGTAAGAACGATATAACATATGTTCTTCATACGCGAAGCGTATATCATCCGTTCAAACAGGGACCGTATATCATTGAAAAAAGTCACCTTTGTTGGTAGACAAAAGTGACTTTTTTCTTGGCACCCCCTGCGAGAATCGAACTCACAACTAACCCTTAGGAGGGGTTTATTATATCCATTTAACTAAGGGGGCGTAGGCTATATTTAGTATTGAAGTTACAATGTATCGAAAACCTACCTCCTAAAGAGGGGTTTATTAATACGAGCGAAGCGAAGTATCAAGGTTCCGGGGCACCCATTCAAAATCTTTGATTTTGCTAATGGGTCGGGTTCTTATATCCATTTAACTAAGGGGGCGTAGGCTATATTTAGTATTGAAGTTACAATGTATCGAAAACCTACCTCCTAAAGAGGGGTTTATTAATACGATCAAAGCGAAGTATCAAGGTTCCGGGGCACCAATTCAAAATCTTTGATTTTGCTAATGGGTCGGGTTCTTATATCCATTTAACTAAGGGGCATATCTATATATGATGTAGGAAATATTTTATAATATCCCTGCGGTTTTGTCAAGAAAGATATAGCTTTTCTTGTTGTTTTCGCTCTTTTCTTTTAGTTGAAATAAGTATTTTAGTGTGGTATAATATATTATTATTTTATGACTCGTGTAGCTATGTTCTTATTTGACGGGAGGTATTATATGGGTGGTAAAGTAAAAAAGAACGGCTTTATCGAGGGTGCCGTTATTGCTTATATTGCCATTATCATCACAAAGCTTTTGGGTGCTGTTTACAGCATTCCTTTCTATAGCATCATTGGTGAAAGAGGAAGTATTATCTATTCATTTGCTTATAATATTTATGTTCTCTTTCTTGATGTTTCAACCTCGGGTATTCCTGTGGCAATAAGTATTCTTATCAGCGAATATGCCTCAAAGGGAATGCTTCGCTCAAAGGAAAAGGCTTATAAGCTTGGACTGAGGGTTGTAGTTGTTCTTTCTGTGGCAGCATTTCTTATTCTGCAGATTTTTGCAAACCTTATCGGTAAATATTTTATTTCCGATATGACCGAGGGCGTTACTGTTCCTGAAATCGCAATGGCTGTCAGGGCAATTTCCTATTGCTTGTTGATTGTACCATTTCTCAGTATGCGCAGGGGTTATTTGCAGGGGCATAAATGCATTGCCCCTTCTTCAACCAGTCAAGTTATAGAGCAGTTTGTCAGGATTGCTTTTGTGCTTCTTGGTTCCTACCTTGTTATTTATGTTTTCAAGTGGAGTACAGCAGCAGGTGTTTGTGTAGCTCTCTTTGGTGCTTTTATGGGTGCCGCGGCAGCACTCATTTATATTACTGTTAAACGCAGACAAAGCAAAGAGCTCTTTGAATTCAAGGCTGAGGATGCGGAAGAAATTCCCGATTCCACAAAGAATGTACTCAAAAAACTGTTTACTTATTGCTTTACTATTGTTATTGTATCTGTGTCTGCAAGCATCTATAATATTGTAGATATGAAGCTTCTGCTTATAGGCTTGAAAAATACAGGTTTTTCTGATGTTGACACCCAAATGATTTCAAGCATCGCATCTACTTGGATTCCCAAAATCTGTATGATTGTTGTAGCACTTGCTATGGGACTCACAAACAGTATTGCGCCTCATATGGCGGAAAGCTTTGCTCAGGGCAAAATGAAAGAAGTCAACCTGAAGCTCAATCAGGGAATAGGTGCAATTATTGTTGTGTCAATTCCTCTTGCAACAGGTGTCGTAATTCTCTCTGAGCCTGTATACAGACTTTTCTACGGACAGAGTGAGTATGGCGGAAACATCCTTGCTCTTGCAATTGTTCTGAATGTTTTTGGCAGTGTGGTTTCTGTTGTCAGTATGGCAATGCAGAGTATTGGCAAAGGCAGACCTGTTATTATTGCCACAATCATCGGTATAGTTATTAATACCTGCCTTGACCTTCCTTTAATATATCTATTCGATTATATGGGTATTCCTGCTTACTTGGGTGCAACTGCAGCAAGTATTGTCGGTCAGGTAGTAACCCTTGCGATTTTACTTATAAGCTTGTACCGAAGCTTTAAACTGAATTATATGCCTTCTGTTGTTACTTTCTTGCGCACCATTATTCCCACTTGTGCAATGACAGCCGTGGTGCTTGTTATAAAGTATTTCTGGAAGGTGACAGATACAAGAGGACTTCTTCTCTTGGTTCAGCTTGCGATTTATGCTCTTGCAGGCGGTGCGGTTTATCTTTTCCTTTCCTACAAGCTTGGTGCTCTTACTGAGATTATGGATAAAGAGAAAATTACAAAGATACTCAGAAAACTTCATCTTACCAAAAAATAATTATTATCAGAGGTGTAAAATGAAAAAATTACGCTTTCTTATAGCTTTGTGGGGCGGTAAGCTTGCCTTGTGGTTGTGGAAGCTCACAGGACATACACGTGACGATAAACCCGGTATGGTGTCTATGCGTTTTTGCCCCGACTTCCTCGAAATGGTCAAAAAGCCCGAGCTTACTATCTGCGTTACAGGTACCAACGGTAAAACTACAATTTCAAATATGCTTGCCGACTCACTACGTGCCCTCGGTTACACAGTTTCTTTTAATGACTGGGGTGCCAACCACCACGCAGGACAGGCACGATGCCTTTTGGATGCTGTCAATATCTTCAACCGCTCCACAAAACAGGTTGCAGTAATTGAGGTTGACGAGCTGTCCTCACCTCGTAATATTTCACAGCTTAAGCCTCAGTACATTGTAATCAACAATGTTGCAAGGGACTCTATGTATAGAAACGCAAACCCAGAGTACATACAATACAGACTTAACAGAGCAACCAAGGGTTCGCCTGACTCTGTAGTTGTCTTATGCAGTGACGACCCGATATGCTCGAGGATAGGCGAGCAGAACAGAAGAGTTTATTTCGGTGTGACAGATTGCAAAACCAATCCATTTGATACTCTTGCGGATGATTTTCCTATCTGTCCTGTTTGCGGCTCAAAGCCTGAGTTTACTTACCGTAACTATCGCAGTATGGGTGAGTTTTATTGCACAGGCTGTTCCTTCAAAACTCCAAAAAGAGATTATTTTGTTGAGAGTGTATCCAAAGAAAACAACACCCTTACAATCAAGGATAAAGACGGTTCCTTTGAATATCCTCTTATTTCCTCAGCAATACATAATATCTATAACTCAGCGGCTATAATTGCAACCCTCAGGGATTTAGGAATTTCACCCTCTGATATTTCTGAAACCCTCAAGGGCATTCAGCCTCCCGTTTCACGTGAAGGAAATCAGACCGTTTGCGGAGTGGAAATTATCACTCAGCTTGCAAAAACCCAGAACGGAACAGCAGTTTCCACAGTCTTTGAGAACATTAACAAAGACGAAGGTAACAAGCTTATCCTTATGGTTACCGATGAAACCTTCGATAATACCCGCAACTACGAAACAATGGCTTGGATTTATGATACTGATTATGAGTTCCTCAATGATGAGAAAATCAAGAGGATTGTAATCGGCGGTGACAGATACCTTGACCACCGCTTAAGATTTCGTTTGGCAGGAATAGGTGAGGATAAGGTTATCTGTGTACCAAAGCACATGGAGGTTTTGGATTACGCTGACCTTGATGGTATTGATAAAGTATATGTAATCTACGACATTTACACTGCACAGCTTGGCAGAGATGTACGCGATGCTGTAAAAGAGCGTATTATGAAGGAAAGGGGATACAGTAATGAAAATTGAAATTCTCTTTCCTGAGCTTTGTACTCTTTATGGCGATGCAGGAAACATCCTCTACATCAAATCAAGCCTTAAAGATGCAGAGATTACAGAAACCCATTATCAGGACAAGCCCCTTTTTGCAAAAGAACGTGTAGATATGATTTATATAGGCTCTATGTCAGAGAATAACCAGCTTTTTGCAATCAAGTATCTGATGCCTTACAAGGAGCGGCTCAGAGAGCTTATTGAAGACGGGGTGGTGTTCCTTGCAACAGGCAACGCTATGGAGCTTTTTGGCGAGTATATTGCCGATGACGAAAACAAGTGGGAGGCATTGGGGTTATTCCCGTTTTATTCCAAAAGAAAAACTCACTATTTCCGTCACAATTCTCATTATCTTGGATGCTTTAATGATATTGAGGTTGTTGGCTATAAATCACAGTTTTCGTTCTGCTATGGTGATTTCAAAGATTCCTTTATGAAGGTTCTGGGCGGCTGCGGAAATACCCCCGATGACACCGCAGAAGGAATTCATTATAAGAACTTCTTTGCAACCTATGTAATCGGCCCCTTGCTTCCTTTTAATCCTTACCTTGCAAAGCATATATTCAGCCTTGCAGGCTTTGAGGGAGAGGTAGCATTTGAGAAAGAAGCCATAGAAGCCTACGAGTGCAGACTCAGACACCTTAAGCAGGAAGACGTAAACTTCTTTCCACCACATTAATCTACATCACAAAAAACTCCACCGATGTGTAAACACCGATGGAGTTTTCTTTTTTAGTCGTTGATTGCTTTTTCAAAGATTGCCTTGATTCCGCATCCATCATCGTGGAAGCGGTGATTCTGAGGCATATCATAACCGGGAAGGCTGTTACCCTCAACAAGCACAGGGCCTGTGGGAGTGATAGCAATATCCCAGCCGATGTATCGCATTCTGTTTTCAACCTTTGCCGCTTCACAGCAAAGCTCAACGGCTTCCTTGAAGTAGGGAACCTCAAATCCGATAAAAGGACAGCCTGTGAATGGATGCTCTGTGTAATAAGAAACGGTTTTGTCGCAGAAGCAGGGATGAGTGATTTTACCTTCAGGCGAAAGCAAAGTATACATACCACCGCTTGTAACGTTGTCAACATCGTTTTTGCCGGAGCCAATGCGAATAAGTGCATAAATCAGATGTGCTTTGCCTGTGTCACTCAGGATTGTTACGATACGGATTGTGTTTACAGAGCGACTGCAGAGCTTGTTCATTTCCTCATGCTGAACGATTGTTTCCTCAGCTAGGAACATTTTGTTTTCAATCAGTTCGTCATATAGAGCTTTCAAATCCTGTCCTTCAAGAGTGATTTTTTTTACTCCCAGTCCGCCGAAGGATACAGGTTGTTTTGCAAAGAAGGTG
Source organism: Ruminococcus sp. (assembly GCA_017411385.1). Classification (GTDB taxonomy): domain Bacteria; phylum Bacillota; class Clostridia; order Oscillospirales; family Acutalibacteraceae; genus Ruminococcoides. The sequence goes on along the minus strand of JAFQQF010000020.1, from coordinate 5,258 downwards.
TTCTTATTCTTGCAAAAGGCTTCGAATTTTTCAAAGCCTTCCTGCAAATCCACAAAATCTCTGTTAAGATACTCAGAGAATGTTTTGCTGAAAATAAGCTTATTTTCAAACACGTCAGAGGCTTCGGGATTGTTCATCCTTCTGCACATCTGGATGTTGTCGTCCATAGTCATAAAGGTCTTTCGCTTGTCCTTTTTGATGTAAGCATATCCGAAGGTCATATAATCAAGATAACCTACTCCGTACCTGAACATACTGAAAACCATATCAAAGAAGAGTATCACCCTGTTTTTGCCGGATTCTTTGTGGACAATATTGAGGTTTCGGAAAAAGCGCTTGAAGCTACCCGATGCAACACGTCTTAAGAAGGTTTTGATTTTTCTCATATATTAAACGTCCTTTGCTTTATTAATATAGCAATTATACAGCCTTTTTGTTACAAAGACAAGAAGAAAAGAGAATTATGTTTCATAAAAGAAAACCTGCTGATTTTTCAGCAGGCTTTTTCTTTTAGCTTTCAAAGTCAAGACACAAACGTGTTTTTGTGTAAGGTCTTACCTTGGTGTCAGCAACCAAAACGTGTGCAGGATGCACAGCGTAGTTTTTGAGTGCTTCTTCGTTTTCAAAAACTGAGTAAAGCATAACATCTGCATTGGAAGAGGGCAGACCCTTTGTTTCAACTTTTATTTCCACAAGTCCGTCTATCTGTCCTTTAAGCCCTTCTAGACCTTCCTTGATGCCTGATTTAACATCGGCTTTTTGAGAGTCTGACAGCTCATCTTTCAGTTGCCACAGAATAATATGTTTAACCATTTTCTCTCTCCTTATGCAGTAATCTTGCTTGCAAGTGCAAGTGCCTCGTCAATATGCATACAGAAGTTTTCTTCGCCTACAGTATCAACAAAACCCGCCTTCTTCATAACCGCCATCGGCTGACTGTTTACATGTGAAAGAATTAGGTGAACACCTTGCTTTTTACATTTGTTGTTCAAACTTTCAATAGCATTCATTGCAGTTGCATCAAGAGATGTAACGCTTCTCATTCTCAGTATCAGACAGCGTGTGTAGTCTTTAAGGCGAATATCCATGATGGTGTCTGCTGTGCCAAAGAACAAAGGACCGCTGATTTCGTAAACTCTCACATTCTTGGGAACTGCCTTGAGTTCAATACTGTCTTTGTCGTTTTCAGGGTCAATATATTTCCAACCCTCAACAGAGGTTTCTTCACTCATACGCTTCATAAGAAGTATTGCTGCCAGCACAAGACCAACCACAATAGCAACAACCAAGTCAAAAATAACGGTCAGTACAAAGGTTGTCACCATAACAATGATATCACTCTTGGGTGCGGTTTTGAGTATACGCCAGAACTTCTTGTACTCACTCATATTATATGCAACAATAAACAGAATAGCCGCAATTGCAGGCATGGGAATAAGCTCTGCGTAAGGCATAAGGAATAAGAGTACTAGCAAAAGTACAATGGCGTGTACCATACCTGCTATAGGTGTTCTGCCGCCGTTTTTTGCGTTTGCTGCTGTTCTTGCAATGGCACCTGTTGCGGGGATACCGCCAAAGAATACAGAAGCTATGTTTCCTGCACCCTGTGCCACAAGCTCCATGTTGGAGTTGTGTCTTGAGTTAACCATACTGTCTGCCACAACGCAGGAAAGCAGGGATTCAATAGCCGCCAAGATAGCAATGGTAAAAGCATCAGGAAGCACAGCTTTAATTTTTTCAAAGCTGAAATCCATACCGGCAAAGTCAACCTTGGGAAGTCCCGAAGGTATAGAGTAAAGGTCGCCGATTGTATATACACCCTCATCAAAGGTGGGAATAAATGCGACCATCAGAGCGCCTGCCACAACAGCAATCAGCGAAGGAGGCACGCGTTTTTCTATCTTTGGATAAAAGATAAGTATTGCAAGACATACAAGTCCTACAACCAATGACTGCCAGCTGAAGGTGCCTATGGATGCAATGTTAGCTTCGATTTTTTCGATAGTTTCAATTGGTTTGAGTTCCTCTGCATAGGTAAGCCCAAGAAAATCTTTAATCTGACCGATGAAGATTGTAACTGCAATACCTGCTGTAAAACCTGTTGTGATGGTGTGGGGGATAAATTTAATCAGAGAACCAAGCTTGAGGATACCCATCAGTATCAACATTATACCTGCAATAACTGTTGCAATGAACAGTCCGTCCATACCCTGTGTAGCAACAACACCCGCTACAATGGTTGCAAAAGCGGCAGTAGGACCTGCAATCTGCACTCGGCTTCCTCCAAGGAAGGATACAACAAATCCTGCCGCAATAGCTGTGTAAATACCGCATGCAGGCTCAACGCCCGACGCAAGGGCAAGAGCAATAGACAAAGGTAAAGCAATGATTGCTACAATGATACCTGCCACAAGGTCTTTTAAAAACTGTTGCTTGCTGTAGGTTTTCATTGCAGAAAAAAGCTTCGGCTTCAAGTAAAAACTCTTTTTCAATATAACCACTCCTCATTTTTTAGTGCATAAGCACACGGCAACAAGTATATCACCAAGTAATATAACTAAAATTCTCACAAAGCATTATAATTGCACGAATATTTTTTGACTTATACATAAAAAGATGTTAATTATATAAAATTCATAATATTTCACATAATTTTCAAATTACTGTGGCATTATGTTCAAGTTCATTTTTTATGTTTTGAGAGCAATATTTTATTAATGAAAGGAAGATTATTTTGTTTATTATCAGAAATGCACTCAGATGCATTGCAAGGTCAAAGGGCAGAAATATTCTCATAGGTATTATTGTTCTTGTAATTGCAACCTCATGTTGTGTAGGTCTTTCTATCCGTCAGGCTTCTGAAAGTGCCAAGAAGGAGGCTTTGGAAACTCTCTCAGTTACAGCTACAATATCATTTGACCGTCAGTCAATGATGAACGATATGCGTGGGAACAGAGGTAACGGTACAAAGCAGGGCGATGGTGAACGTCCCTCCTTCGACCGAGAGCAATTTCAGGAGATGATGGGTGGCGCTACAGCCCTCACACTTGAAGAATATCAGGTTTATGCAGGTGCTGAGTCTATTAAGGATTTTTATTATTCATCCACAGTATCCTTAAATGGTACCGAAAACTTCGAACCTGTCAGCACAGACACAGAAACATCAAATGATACACAGTCATCAGAAAAAGGTGAGTCATTTGAAGGTATGATGCCTCAGGGAGGCGGACAGGGCGATTTTCGGATGGGCATGATGATGGGTATGTCAGGTATGTCACAGGGCGATTTTACCATTGTGGGTTACTCATCCGACTCTGCAATGACTTCATTTGTTGACGGTACAGCCCACGTAACCGAGGGTAATGCTTTTGATGAGGGTACCTCCGAGTATGATTGTATAATCTCAGAGGAGCTTTCGGCATACAACTCTATTGCAACAGGCGATGAAATTGAGCTTTCCAACCCCAATAATGAAGAAGAGATTTACACCCTTACTGTTGTCGGTATTTATTCTGATCCATCAGCAAACGAAAACAGCTTCAGCCCCATGGGCTTTTCCTCCAGCGACCCTGCAAATAAAATCTATATGAGTTATACAGCACTGGAGTCAATTGTAAATTCCTCCGAGGAAAATTCACAAACCGTAACTGATTCCGATACAGGCAGACAATATGAGACAGCTTTAAGCTCATCTCTTTCTGCAACATACGTGTTTGCTGATGCAGAGTCCTATTACCTCTTTGAAGAAGAAGCTCGTGAGCTTGGATTGGATGAATCCTACACAATTTCATCTTCTGATATCTCAAGCTTTGAAAGCAGTCTTGCACCGCTTAAAACCCTCAGCACTATGGCAGGTTGGTTTTTGCTTGTAATACTAATTATCGGTGCAGTCATCCTTATTGTGCTCAATATTTTCAGTGTCCGTGAGCGCAAATATGAAATCGGTGTTCTCACTGCAATGGGTATGAAGAAGGTAAAGGTTGCCCTTCAGTTTATGACTGAGCTGTTTGCTGTCACACTTATAGCAGTAATTATAGGCGTAGTTATAGGCGGTGTGTCTGCTGTGCCTGTAACCAATGCTTTGCTTGAAAATCAGATTACATCCCAGCAAACTCAGTTTGATAAAGTTGAAAGCAACTTTGGCAGACCCGGCAGTATGAGCGGTATGCCCGACGGTATGGTTTCAGATATGGGTACTCCTCCCGATATGTTCTCAGGCGGCGGATTTATGGGCGATATGTTCCCACAGGCTGCAGACTATATTTCTGAGGTTAACTCTGCAATGAATCTTACTGTTGTTCTTCAGATGCTTCTCATAGCTTTAGGTCTGACTGTTGTTGCAGGTGCTGCTTCAATGTTGTTCATAATGCGCTACGAACCGCTGAAGATTCTTGCTAACAGAGATTAAGGAGTGTGTATTATGTCTGTTTTATCTTTAAATAATATTTGTTTTTCTTACGGTAACGCTCCTGTCCTTCGGGATGTTTCCTACGAGTTTGAAAAAGGCAGAATGTATTGTATTGTCGGCAAGTCCGGTGCAGGTAAAACTACCCTTCTGTCTCTGCTTTCGGGGCTTGCTTCTCCGTCATCGGGCAGTATTTGCTACAATGGTGAAGATATCAAGAGTATAGATAAATACAAATTCCGCAGTAAATATATAGGTGTAATATTCCAGAGCTACAATCTTATCACTAAATTTACTGCTTTGGAAAATGTAATCCTTTCTATGGATATAGCAGGGGTAAAAGGAGTAGATAAGAAAGCACGTGCACAGGAGCTTCTTATGAATGTTGGTCTTGATGAGGATGAAGCAAACAGACGTGTTCTTCATCTTTCCGGCGGTCAGCAACAGCGCGTTGCCATTGCCAGAGCACTTTCTTACAATCCGGATATTATCCTTGCAGATGAACCTACAGGTAACCTTGATACTGATACACAGAAGGATATTATGGAAATATTCCGCAGCCTTTCCAAGGCGGGTAAGTGCGTTATTCTTGTCAGCCATTCACCTGAGGTAGCTTCTATGTGTGATGAATGCTTTGAACTGAAAAAAACAGCCCCCGTGCCTAAAAAGAGAAAATCTACAATTTTCTAAATAAAAAATGCTCCGACTTTTTAGTTGAAATGATATAGTGATGGTAGACACAAAAAAGTGTCTACCATCACTTTTTATGTTAGAATAAAGAAAAGGAGTTGAAAAAAGATGGGAAGGCCAAAAGGTGGGACAAATAAGAATCATAGCAAAGAAGAAAAATTAG
>JAFQQF010000057.1 GCA_017411385.1 Ruminococcus sp. | reverse complement strand
TGCAACTCTTATTCAGAAGGCAACTGCAGGTCTTGTATCCGCATTCAGAGGTGAAGCATTCATCTGTGCAGATGCAGATATCAACACAGAGGTCAACGTTAAGGATGCAACTATCATCCAGAAGTTTGTTGCAGGTCTCACCGTAAAGACTCCCGTTGGACAGCCCGTAGAAGTTTAATCTGTTAGTCTGACAGTAAAATTTACAGCCACCGCTTGTATTTGGACAGTATCCAGGAAAATAGACAAATAAAAGAAGACCCTATCGTAGAATATCATTAAATTACGCGGCTTTACTCCGGATTTCAAACGGAGTAAGGCCGTCTTTTAAGTTGATACGTTCATAATTGTAGAATTGAACATATTCGGCAACCGCTTGTTCAACCTCAGAACGATTAGCAAAATTCATATGATACAAACATTCTGTTTTAAGAGTGCCAAAGAAATTCTCCATAGCAGCATTGTCATAAGGACAACCGGGACTGGACATAGAGGGCTTAATGTGGTACTCTGTAAGTAGGTCATGATATACTTGGGATGTGTATTGCGACCCTTGGTCACTGTGGAGTGCGAGTCCATCAGTGACCTTTTCTTTTTGTTTAGCCTCACGGATAGTATCTGTAACAAGCGAAGCTGTCATATCAGAACCAATACGGTAAGCTATTACCATTTTTCCGCATAAATCTACAACAGCACACATATACACCATTCCTTTAGCTGTCGGGATATATGTAATATCCGTTACCCAGAACCGATTAGGCAGAACCTGATCAAATTCACGATTAAGAAGATTTGGATATTTGTGTAAAGCAGGATTATCAATATTCATTGGAATTTTTAATATTGTATATTGCCAAAGGCAATACGTTGTGTTTATTTGCTTTCTCAGAGCAAAAGGCAAGAACCACCTACGACAACATTCTGAGGTACTGCGACGACCCGGATGTACTCGACCCGATTCGTTTCCTCAGGGAACGCGAGGTTGTACACTATCAACGCTTCGGTGAAGCACTCAGACTTCTCACTGACAAATTAGACTCCAATAAGTCAAGTTTCTTAGAAACTCAAAACGGAGCACCAAATATGCTCTACTGGTATTTTTAAGAAAATTATAGTCAGCAACAGCAAAAACACAGCAAATAAAAAGCCATTACACGAAGGCGTTAGGGAATTACTGCGTTTCTTTGCCGGCGAAAACTGTTGTCAGGTGATACTTTCTGCTTTCAAAACGGAGGTAATCAATAAATACGCACAGGTTTTCGTTAGAGAAATTTTTTGAGAATTTCCTCGCATAATTCAGCAATTTTTTCAGCACAGTGTGCCGCGACACGACTATGATTTTCCCAAGAACCGAGATTGCACTGTTCGGCTTCTTCCAATATTTTTTCAGCCTCTATTATTGTAGGCATCATATTTCTATTCTCCTCAACAAATTTGATTTTTCGTCTTGATAAACCGGAATTTCATAGTCTAAAAGTTTTATCAACTATCTCATATATATCTTTTCCGGCTTTTTCTTCAAAGTATTTTTTTAATCTAATATTTGAATCCCATTTTTCTTGCGGATAATAACCATATCTTTGCTTCACATCCCCCATACGCTCTTCAATATCCAACACACCCTCACTGCCTGCCAACGAATCACATAATTGAATTAATCTGTCATAATCACTCATATCCACTTTAGCAAGAGTATTTTTAATTAAATTAAGTTCTTCATCAGAAACATCAAATTTGCCGATGTATTCTTTTGTGGTTTGATTATTAAATGAATGTGTAAGGCAAATTTTAGCCACTTCATCATATCCCAACGACATCATATATGTATATCCGTCTGAAACATGTCCTAAATGTCTCGGAAGCAACCGGGCATAGAAGTGTAAAAGCTATATGATGCTGTCTGCCCGAACAAGTGCAGGCCACTGCCTGCTTTTTATGTATGAAAAATCGTCGAAAATACACTTAGCAAAAAGCATAATACACATCAGCTTTTATTGTAAGATTTCCACATAACCGGTAAATTTTAGTTAAAATGTGCATAAAAAACGGACAGCAAATCTGTATATATCGCCGTTTTTTAATTTACAGCTTATAAAACAATAGATTATGTGACTATAATATGATATTATTGATTTGATTAGGTTTTTCTAACAAATACAAAAATTTTGAAAGGAGTAAAACAAATGAAAACCAAAAGAACAGTAAAGCTTATAAGCGTGCTTGTTGCGCTTAGTATGGTAATTTGCTGTATGTCCTCTGCGTTTGCCAGTGCATCGGCTGCGACTGTCAATGACAACGCATCTGTTTCTGCAATAGCAGGCTCTGTTGTTGAAAAAGACGGTTTTACATGGGACAATGCAACAGTTTACTTTTTGCTTACTGACCGTTTCAGAAACGGTAACACATCAAACGACCACTCATACGGCAGAACACTCGACAAAGACGGTAACCCGATTCCCGGCTGGGACACTGCTCCGGGCACATTCCACGGCGGTGACTTTGCAGGTATTACACAGGCTATCGAGGAGGGCTATTTCAGCGACCTCGGCGTAAATGCACTGTGGATTTCCGCTCCGTATGAGCAGACTCACGGATACTGCGACTCAGGCGCAGGCCACTTTGCGCACTATTCATATCACGGCTATTATGTGCTTGACTATACCGAAACAGACGCAAACTTCGGTACACCCGAGGAGTTTGAAACTTTGGTTGACACTGCTCACGAGCACGGCATCAGAGTTATTATGGACATAGTTATGAACCATTGCGGCTACAATACATTAGCTGATATGGAGGAGTATGGTTTCGGTACACTTTTAGAGGGTGCAACTGATTATAAGTATGTCATTGAAAATGTCAGTGATTTCAACAACCATATTGATTACAAAACATCAGCAGAAGACTGGGGCAAATGGTGGGGCCCCGACTGGGTAAGAAGCGGCCTTCCGGGATACACCGAGGGCGGCGGCAGTAACTTATTGATGAGCCTCGTCGGCCTGCCTGACTTCAAAACAGAGCAGACAACGCCTGTTTCAATTCCTGAGATCTTAAAGACAAAGTGGACAAAAGAGGGTACATACGACGAAAAAATCGAAAAGTACGGCAGTTCAAATACCGTAACAGGCTATCTTACAAGCTGGCTTGCCGAGTGGGTAAGAACATACGGTATCGACGGCTTCCGCTGTGACACAGCAAAGCATGTTGAGCAAAGCTCGTGGAAACAGCTCAAAACTGCCTGCGTAGATGCACTTGCAGATTGGCGTAAGAACAACCCTGACAAGCCGGGTGCAGACTGGCAGCAGGACTTCTGGATGACAGGCGAGGCTTGGGACCACGGCCTTGGCTATGATGACTACTATACACAGGGCGGCTTTGACTCCATGATTAACTTCGAGACCTGGGGCGCAGGCGTGTTTGCAAGTTCAACGGTTGCCGGTTTGTATCAGCGCTATGCTGATGAAATCAACACAAAGGAAGATTTCAATGCGCTTTCGTTCATTTCATCACACGATGCGCTTTTAACCCGTGGTGATACAAACACAATGATTTACACCGGCTCGGCATTTCTCCTGGCTCCGGGCGGCGTTCAGATTTACTACGGTGACGAATCAAACCGTCCGATGTTTGATGGCTTAGCCTTTGACGGCGCCGGTGGTTCCGGTCACTCACTGCGCAGTGATATGAACTGGGACAGCCTTGACCAAACTGTTCTCGCTCACTGGCAGAAGGTTGGTCAGTTCCGTAACAACCATGTTGCAGTCGGTGGAGGCAGCAACACAATGCTTTCTGCAACAAGCGGCGTTGCATTTGCAAGAACTTATGACAAGAACGGTGTTTCTGACAAGGTAGCAGCTGTAATCGCTGCTTCTTCAAATGCAGATGTAACTATTGATGTTTCTACATTATGGAACGACGGTCAGCGGCTTATGAACACCTATGACCAGTCATCTGCAACAGTTACAGACGGCAAGGTAACATTTAACAGCGGTGCAAACGGAACAATTCTCATTCAGGAGCCGGACGGCAGACCTATTATGAGCGTAAAAGGCGCGGCAAAGTTCAAGGGTACACAGACTGTTACGGTATCACTTGAGGAATGTGACAGCGCAATCTGCTCAATCGACGGCGGCAATAAGTTCCTTGTTACAAACGGCTCAACCTTTGAAATCGGTAAAACTGCTTACGAGGGCGACACAATCAAAATCACACTCGAGGCAACAAACGAAAAGGGTTCATCAAGATCGGTTGCATCCTTCTATAAGATGTTTGAGAGCGAACAAGTGCCGACAACAGGCGATCCTGATTCTACAGTTCCTCCTCAGCAAGCAAAGCTCTATGTAAAGAGCGACAGCACACCTTATGTTTATGCCTGGATAGGTACAAACACAGATCTTTGCGGTGCTTGGCCGGGAAGACAGATGACAGAAAAGAACAGCGACGGCTACTATGTTATGGAGTTTGACACAACAGATACCTACAATGTTGTTCTTAATAACGGCAGCGGCTCACAGAGCCGCGACTTCGAAAATCTCAACGGAGATACATATCTTGAAGTTCCGTCAGGCAATTACGCTGCAGCAAAGGTTATGGGTGCAATCGGTGACGATCCGTCTGAAAAGTCAGTTACATTCACAATTAAGCCGTACAGCCCTTCGGCAAGCTATCATCTCTATGTCTGGACTGACGACAAGAGCGAACCGGCAGGCGGATGGCCGGGCATGAAACTCACGGAAAAGGACGCTGACGGCAACTATATATTCACAGTAAGCGGCTACGATAAGGTTAGCGCAATCGTAGGTACGGGCAACGACAGCAAAAGGACCTCTGATATTACAGGCATTATCGACGGTTCCTGCATAGAAATAACAAACGAGGACTGCACAACCTTTAAACTCACTAAGCCTGAGATTGTTCTTTCAAAATTCCAGACGCTCAAGAAAGAGGCAAGAGAAGTACTTGCAATGACATCAAGCGACTATACTGCCTCAAGCTGGAAAAATGTTTCTGCTGTTATGACAACAGCCAATGCGCTCATCGCACAGGGCGAGGGCGTTGCAGACGAAGCACTTGTTGAAAGCACACTTGAGTCGCTTATAAATGCAAAATCAAAACTCGTGCTTGCAAATGCAGGTCTTTCATATGCTGTTAAGGGCAAAACTACAATAGTTGGTGTTGCAGTTCAGGATGCAGACATCACGGTAACAACGAACGGCAAGTCCTACACAACACATTCAGATGAAATCACAGGTAAATTTACTGTTGAGGCAACTGCGCTCACAGCTTCATCCGTAATCAAGATTGATGTTGAGAGAAAGGGT
>JAFQQF010000056.1 GCA_017411385.1 Ruminococcus sp. | reverse complement strand
TGGCCTTGTATTCGGTTCTTGTTCATCCTGTCTGTGTTTCGCCTCCGGCTTCCTTCCCACCCCACATTACTGTGGCGCAGTTGCCTTTGGCTATTTGATTCCGCCCTGTCAGCGGCTCATTGGGGACTTCCACCCCAGTTACGTGTCATGCCTGACGTACACACGTTATCCCCGGTTATCCACTCGATAACCGGGGACTTTTGCATACGGCAAGAAAGCCAACTCTTCTTCAGTCTGCTCATTAAATCTTCTCCTTTCGTATTGACTCCCCGTTATATTGAACTATGCTGTGAACAGCGCGAATCATAAATCCTATGTCTACTCCTTTGCCACTCGTATCCCCCCCATTGGGCTTTTAGCCTTATGGCCGACAAACTTAGGGACACATGCCGTTGCGGGTATAAATAGCGCTGTAAAGCTGCTGCTTACTGTGGTAAAAGATTTTTTTAATGTATCATTTTGCTGTTTTTAAGAAAAATAATAAACAAAGCTTGACTTTTATACAAAAATATCGTAATATCTCCCCGGACAGTAAAAGACGAGGATAGGATGACTGAGTATAATCTGTAAGAGTAACTCCCCATACCTGCTAATTAATATACACTGCGGGGCTTTAATGAGGAAACGCTCTTGCTGATGTTCAGGTGTCTTGCCTTCGTTACAGAATTTACAAGTTATAAAAGCAATGGAAAGAAAAGCGAATGGTAATTTTAATTTTTCTTCGGTACATGGGTTCATCGGTCGGCACCCGATGGGATTTGGCCTGCGTAAGTATCCGGAGTGCCTTTCGGGCTTACTTTGGGTTAAGCCGTTTTTTTGCTGCTCCTAAGTGGAGCTGCTGTTGATTGAGTAACTTACCTGATTCTGTCTGTCTCTCGCTCCGGTTATGCTTGGGCGTATCTGCGTGTGCTTTGCTTCGGTGGGGTATCCGTTGTTTTCCCTGTTGTGGCATAATCATGAAGAGTGAGGACTTAAAACTAAACTAAAAAAAAATTATGGCTAAACAAACCAATAATTACAACAGAGATGTACGAGTAGGTTCCGAAAATTACACAGAACCTCTCAATAGCGGCACCCCCATGGGAGTCTCCGAGATTGATGACAATCTCGTAAAACAAGGCACTGCAGATGCTTCTAACTCTGCAAATAATGGCAATTGTATTGCTAATTCTATAAATAATTTATTGAATACAAAGATGTATAATCATTCTATCTCAACCGTCCAGACTGACGACGCAAGTGCAGTCACCATCGTAAATCAAAATTCCAATGCAGTAGATTATTCTACGTTCCCGGATATTCACCCGGAAGCATGGGTAGAGATTTTCAATGATGTTTTGGTAGACGAAACCCCCGGGACGCTCGGGCATAGGGGCTTTAACGCCTCAGAATTCAGCATTGAAGAAGGTGGTGCCTATCTGGAAGTTTGCTTGACCACTGACGATGCGGGTATTCTTAAGATTGAAAACGCAGATAACGCAGAAGAGGTGTTGAATATTACAGCACAACTGCCTGAAGGTGAGTGGACTCATTTGGACGATGCTAATTATTGGCAAAGAGTAGAATATAAATATTTACCGGAAGGTAATTACCGTATTATTCATCATCTTTACAACAATCCTGATTATGGCACAACTAACAACCGTGCATTGTATCGATTCAAAATAAAAAAACTTTCTGCGTCAG
>JAFQQF010000019.1 GCA_017411385.1 Ruminococcus sp. | reverse complement strand
GTTCATATATAGAAGCAGAGTTGTATCATTCTGCTTAATTTCGTAAATTCCAAGCTGTGCCGCACGGTTTCTGATAAGTGCCACGTCAATGAGTCCCATAACAGACTTGGGCACATCACCAAAGCGGTCAATAAGCTCGTCAATCACATCACAGGCATCCTCTGGAGTACGAACATCCGCAATCAGCTTGTAAACATCCAACCGCAAATTCAGACTTTCGATGTAGCTTTCGGGGATATGTGCCACAATGGCAATATCCACAAGACAATCCTTTTCCTCTCTGTCCTCAGGGATTTCGCCAAGCTCCTCCTTAACAGCAGTATCAAGGATTTTAAGGTACATATCGTAGCCTACGTCCTCCATATGTCCGTGCTGATTGGCACCAAGCACCGAGCCTGCACCGCGAAGCTCCAAATCCCTCATTGCAATCTTCATACCTGAGCCAAACTCGGTAAATTCACGGATTGCATTAAGACGTTTCTGAGAAATATCACTCAAGCTGAAACCCCTTGGGAATGTAAGGTACGCCCATGCACGGCGAGTGCTTCTGCCTACTCGTCCCCTAATCTGATGTAGCTGAGAAAGCCCGAACTTGTGAGCGTCCTCAATAATCAGGGTGTTGGCATTGGGAAGGTCCACACCTGTTTCTATAATTGTAGTGCAAACAAGAACGTTGATGTTCTGCTCCAACATCTCACGCCAAACAGCAGACAGCTCCTGTTCGCTCATTTTGCCGTGGCCGATACCCACCTTGGCTTCGGGGATAACCTGCTGGATATACGCCGCCTTGGTTTCAATATCCTCTACCTTGTTGTGAAGATAAAAGACCTGACCGCCGCGGCGAAGCTCCTTGCGGATAGCCTCATGAATAACACCTGAGTCGTACTCCAGCACATAGGTCTGAACAGGATAACGGTTTGAGGGTGCTTCTTCAAGCACAGATAAATCACGTATTCCGCTTAGTGCCATATTCAGGGTTCTGGGAATAGGAGTTGCAGAAAGAGTGAGCACATCCACATTCTTGCAAAGCTCCTTGAATCTTTCCTTGTGAGCAACACCGAAACGCTGTTCCTCGTCAATAATAACAAGTCCCAAATCTCGGAAAGTTACATCCTTCTGCACAAGGCGATGGGTACCGATAATCATATCAATCTCGCCTCTTTTGAGCATATCAATGATTTTTTCCTGCTCCTTGGGTTTACGGAAACGTGAGAGAAGCTCCACTCTTATAGGATAGCCCTCAAATCTTTTAAGCACTGTCTGATAGTGCTGCCACGCGAGGATTGTTGTGGGGCACAATAGTGCACATTGCTTTGAGTCTGTTATACACTTAAAAGCAGCACGCAAAGCCACCTCAGTTTTTCCAAAGCCTACATCACCGCACAGGAGTCTGTCCATAGGAGCCGTTCGCTCCATATCTCCTTTAATCTCATCTGTGCATCTGAGCTGGTCCTCGGTTTCCTCGTATTCAAACTTAGCTTCAAAATCTCTCTGCCACTCTGAGTCCGGTGAAAAAGCGTAGCCGGGTGCATTCATTCGGGCACTGTAAAGAGCGATAAGCTCCTTTGCCATATCCTTCACAGCGGATTTGACTCTGCTCTTTGCCTTCTGCCACTCTGTACCGCCCAAGCGGTTAAGCTTAACCATCGAATTCTCTCTGGGACCGATGTATTTTGCCACCAAGTCAAGCTGAGTAACAGGCACATACAGCACATCGCTTTTTGCATACGCAATCTTGATGTAATCCTTGACTATGCCGTGGGTGTCAATCTTTGTTACCCCCTCAAAGATACCTATACCGTGGGTGGTATGAACCACATAGTCACCCTGTGACAAATCGGAAAGACTGTAAATCTCCTGTCCGTTTTTGGGTGTTTTGCGTTTTTTCTGTTCCTTGACACCCTCACGCTTGCCCTGTGCATACAAGTAAAAATCCTCACCTGTATACTCAAAGCCTGAAGAAAGGGTACCTTCCGATATATATATTCTGCCTTTTTCAAGCTGCACTGAGGAAGATACAAGTGCAACCTTGTAACCTCTGTCACCAAGGGACTCAAAAAGATTCTGAGCACCCTTTTTGGTGCCTGCAAGTATAACAATGGTGCTTTTCTTCTTATCAACAGGCTCCAGCTCCTCGCAAAGCTCGGAAACGGTACCTGCCACAAAAGGCAGAGTTTTGGCGGTAATGCTCACAAAAGCATCCAAAGGCAGAGTGTGACTGCCCTGAGTAAAATTATCGAGATAGCCCACACCGCGAAGTGAGAGTTCTTCGCAAATTTCCTTATAGGTCAGCGAAAACTTATCAAGCCCTCTGCAAAGCACACCTTCTTCAAAGTAATCAAGTACATCTTCCTTAAAGCGGAATTCTACATTTGCCGTACGGTCTTTTACGGCTGATTCCTCACACAAAAAGCACATAAAACTTTCGTCGATATAGTCAAAAAGGCTGGCACTTTGAGAATAAATCAGACTGATATACTTATCAAGGTTTGCAAGGTGCAAGCCCTTGCGAATTGCATCAGCTTCGTTCCTCAGGATTTCTTTTGCTTTAACAGATTTTTCCGCTCTGAGGGAGGATGCTTTTTTCTCTATAAGGCTGGCAAGTCCTTCTCTGTCAGATATAAAAACCTCTGCCGAGGGAGAAAGAGTAATTTCCTCAACAGCCTCTCCCCTGCGCTGAGTTTCCAAATCAAAGTAATTGAGAGAGTCGATTTCGTCACCCCAGAATTCTGCACGGATGGGCAATTCACAGTCCGGCGGATAAAAATCAAGTATTCCGCCTCTGACTGAAAACTGACCTACACCCTCAAGCTGGTCGCATCTTTCGTACCCCAGAAGTGAAAGTGCACCCACACATTTTTCAAGGGAAACCTCCTGTCCTGCACGAAGGTAAAGGGTAGCATCTGCAAGACATGAAGGCGGAATTGTGAACTGTGCTGCCGCATCAGCACAGGCTATAACACAGTCACAGTCACCCGATAAAATACGCAAAAGCACAGACATACGCTGATGCTCGTACTCACGGGATTTACCTGCAATATCTCTGAAGGTAAAGTCCCTGTATGGATACACATAAGCTCTGAGTCCCATATTGCAAAGGTCTGAACAAAGAGTAGATGCCTCCTGCTCGTTTGATGCAACACAAAAAGCCCTGCTATTTGTTTCACAGCAGAGCGCATAAATCATATTTGCTTTGTGAACGGCTGAAAGTCCTGACACCGCGTAAGTTTTGCCAACCTTGGCACTACTGCTTACTTTGGCAAACTCGGGGTTTGATTTCAGCACATCATAGAGAAATCTCATAAATCCTCCAAAAAGGAATATCAGTTGAACTTCTGCATAGCATCAGTTGCCTTATCCTGCACCATAAGCTCCACAGCTTCAACCGATTTATCAAAGACCTCAGACATAGTTTTTGCATCCGAGGCGGAAAATCTGCCAAGCACCCAGTCCTTCAAATCGTACTCGGGATGGGGCTTTTTCCCCACACCAAGCTTAATTCTGGGGAAAGCATCAGAACCTGTCAGATAAATGATATTCTTCATTCCGTTGTGACCGCCGTCACTGCCCTTCATACGTATTCTCATTTTGCCTACGTCAAGGGAAATATCGTCGAATATTATAATCACCTGTGAGGGCTGTACCTTGTAGAAGTTCATCGCCTGAACTACAGCCTCACCCGAAAGATTCATATAGGTTGAAGGCTTCATCAAAAGACACTTTGCTCCGTTTATACGGCACTCGCCCGTGGTGCTCTTGAAACGAATTTTCTTCATCTGGCAGTTGTGCTTTTCTGCTAATCTGTCGATTGACTCAAAACCGCAGTTGTGGCGTGTGCCCTCATACTGTCTGCCGGGATTGCCCAGACCTACAACTATATAATCAACCGCTGAGTTTGAATTACCTTTGGACTTGAATAACATAATTTATATCTCCTGTAAAAACAGATAATAATCATTGTATGCCAAAAAGGGGAAAAACATACAAATGCAAAACGCAGGGAACAGCACGGTGCTGCCCCCTGTCGATTAGCTTTATTAAACGTGTGCCTATTACTGACCGATAGTAGAAACAGGCTTATCGGCGTAGATTCTCTCAATAGCATCTGCAAACACAGGTGCAACGGGAAGAATAGTGAATTTATCGAGCATATTCTCCTCAGGAACAGGAACTGTATCCAGAAGCACAAGCTCCTTGATAACGCTCTGGTCGATTCTTTCGATAGCGGGACCTGAAAGAACTGCGTGAGTTGCACAAGCAATAACCTCTGTGCTTCCTGCATCAACAATAGCCTTTGCAGCGTTGCAGAGTGTGCCTGCTGTGTCAATCATATCGTCAAGAAGAATTGCCTTCTTGCCTGCAACATCACCGATGATGTTCATAACCTCAGAAACATTAGCCTTGGGTCTTCTCTTGTCAATAATAGCAATGGGACAACCAAGCTTAGCAGCAAAGTTTCTTGCTCTTGTAACAGAACCAAGGTCAGGAGAAACAACAACATACTCGTCAACATTCTTGCCGATTTTCTTCTTCATATGGTTTGCAAGCATAGGTGCACCTACAAGGTGGTCAACAGGGATGTTGAAAAAGCCCTGAATCTGATTTGCGTGAAGGTCCATTGTGAGGACTCTGTCTGCACCTGCTGCTGTAATCAGGTCTGCACAAAGCTTGGCTGAAATCGGATCTCTTGCCTTTGCTTTACGGTCCTGACGAGCATAACCAAAGTAAGGAATAACTGCAGTAATGCAAGCTGCGGAAGCTCTCTTCATTGCATCAATCATAATGAGCATTTCCATAAGATTGTCGTTTACAGGTGTGCAGGTAGACTGAACGATAAAGCACTCACTGCCTCGTACAGACTCATGCAGAGAAACTGCAATCTCACCGTCTGAGAACTTGTTACAGCTTGACTTGCCCAGAGGCAGACCAAGACAGCCGGCGATTCCCTGTGCTACTGTGGGGTTAGAGTTACCCGCGAAGATTTTGATGTCTTTTCCGTGAAAATTCATTTTCGTTTCCCCTTTTCTTGGATTAGTTAATTGGATTTTGAAAATATGTAAAATTAATTAACCTACTGTTTTATCAGCTGAATTACTCAGCTTTTGCATAACCCTTCTCAATTGCAATCTGATTAAGCTCTTCAAGCTGTGCAGGGTCATTGGCACCAAGTGCCACATCCGCACTCTTTGCTACAAAGGCACCTGCCTTTTTGCCCTTGGCAATAATGAGCTTCAGAGCATCGGGAAGATAATATTCCTTTGCGTTGTTGTCTGCTGTGATTGAATCGAGAACACTCAAAAGGTCCTCGGTTTCAAACCAGTATGCACCGGAGTTGATTTCTTTAATCTTTTTGATTTCATCATCTGCATCCTTGTGCTCCACAATCGCCTTGAGGGAATTGTCATCGTTTCTGACAATTCTGCCGTAGCCTGTGGAATCAGAAACACTCGCGCTGATAACTGTTGCACTTGAATTTGTTTTTATGTGCTGTGAAAGCGAATCGCGGATGGTGTCTGCATCCACAAAGGGAGCATCGCCGCCCAGAATTACAACTGAACCGCCTCTTTCCTCGAGGAAGGCACGTGCCATCATAACAGCGTGTCCTGTGCCCAGTCGCTCTGCCTGCAGAACTGTCTTGACAGAAAAAGGAAGTGTTTCAACGTACTCATCAATATACTCTGCACGGTAGCCCTTGACTATGCATATATCGTCAATGCCTGCATCCTTTACAGCATCAATAACCCATCTGAGCATAGGCTTGCCTAAAACCTCACACAGAGTCTTGGGCTTTTCGCTGCCCATACGCTTGCCCTCGCCACCTGCAAGTATAACTGCACATTTATTCATAATGCTCCTACCTTTCCGAACTGACCGTCAGTTCACACAGTAACAGTTATATTTATTATCGCATAAATCGATAATTTTTCAAGTCATTCGGGCAAAATATATCATATTTGTAACTACTTAACAAATTGTCAAAATGAATTTGTGAATATTGGTAACATTTTATTACAAAATAAATTTGAAAAAATATGGCATTTTTAATTAAGATTTGTTATAATACCTATTAGGCATGAGTCTGCACAGCAGATTCAGAGCATCAAAAGCAAAGCAGAGCTCTCTGCTTTCGCATATTACACACATTTTCAGGAGGTTTTTAAAATGAGCCACAAGTTTGTTTACCTCTTCAAAGAGGGTAACGCATCAATGCGTGAGCTTCTCGGCGGTAAGGGCGCTAACCTTGCAGAGATGACATCTCTCGGTCTGCCCGTTCCCCAGGGTTTCACAGTAACCACAGAAGCTTGCACACAGTACTACGAAGACGGTCGCAAGATCAACGATGACATCCAGGCAGAGATCATGGAGTACATCGTAAAGATGGAAGAGATTACCGGCAAGAAGTTCGGCGACCTGGAGAATCCTCTCCTTGTTTCCGTTCGTTCCGGTGCAAGAGCTTCCATGCCCGGTATGATGGATACAATCCTTAACCTCGGTCTTAACGAGGATGTTGTTAACGTTATGGCAGAGAAGTCCGGCAACGCACGTTGGGCTTGGGACTGCTACAGAAGATTCATCCAGATGTACTCCGACGTTGTTATGGAAGTTGGTAAGAAGTACTTCGAGGAGCTCATCGACAAGATGAAGGAAGAGAAGGGTGTTACTCAGGACGTAGAGCTTTCTGCTGAGGACCTCAAGACTCTCGCTGGTCAGTTCAAGGCTGAGTACAAGGCTAAGATTGGCAAAGACTTCCCCACAGACCCCAAAGAGCAGCTCATGGGCGCTGTTGAGGCTGTATTCCGTTCATGGGACAACCCCCGTGCAAACGTATACCGTCGTGACAACGATATTCCTTACAGCTGGGGTACTGCAGTTAACGTTCAGATGATGGCATTCGGTAACATGGGTGACGATTGCGGTACAGGTGTTGCTTTCACACGTGACCCTGCTACAGGTGAGAAGGGCCTCATGGGTGAGTTCCTTGTAAACGCACAGGGCGAAGACGTTGTTGCAGGCGTTCGTACTCCCATGCCCATCGCTCAGATGGCAGACAAGTTCCCCGAGGCATACGAGCAGTTCCTTGCTGTATGTGCAAAGCTCGAGGACCACTACAGAGATATGCAGGATATGGAGTTCACAATTGAGGGCGGCAAGCTCTACATGCTCCAGACCAGAAACGGTAAGAGAACAGCTAAGGCTGCTCTGAAGATTGCTTGTGACCTTGTTGACGAGGGAATGATTTCCGAGAAGCAGGCTGTTGCAATGATCGACCCCAGAAACCTCGATACACTTCTCCATCCCCAGTTTGACCAGAAGACTCTCAAGGCTGCAACTCCTGCAGGCAAGGGTCTTGGCGCATCTCCCGGTGCTGCTTGCGGTAAGGTTGTATTCACAGCTGAGGACGCAGAGGCTTGGAACGAGAGAGGCGAGAAGGTTATCCTCGTTCGTCTTGAAACATCCCCCGAGGACATCACAGGTATGAAGGCTTCTCAGGGTATCCTCACAGTTCGTGGCGGTATGACATCTCACGCAGCTGTTGTTGCTCGTGGTATGGGTACTTGCTGTGTATCCGGCTGCGGCGACATTAAGATGGACGAAGAGAACAAGAAGTTCGAGCTCGCAGGTAAGGTTTACAACGAGGGCGACTACATCTCCATCGACGGTTCTACAGGTAACATCTACGACGGCATCATCCCCACAGTTGATGCTGAGATTGCCGGTGAGTTCGGCAGAATCATGGCTTGGGCTGATGAGTTCAGAACTCTCAAGGTTCGTACAAACGCTGACACACCCGCAGACGCTAAGAAGGCTCGCGAGCTGGGCGCAGAGGGTATCGGTCTTTGCCGTACAGAGCACATGTTCTTCGAGGCAGACAGAATCGCTGCTTTCCGTGAGATGATTTGTGCAGATACAGTTGAGGCAAGAGAGGCAGCTCTCGACAAGATCCTTCCCTATCAGCAGGGCGACTTCGAGGCTCTCTACGAGGCACTCGAGGGCAACCCCGTTTGCATCCGTTTCCTTGATCCTCCTCTCCACGAGTTCGTTCCCACAGAGGAAGCTGACATTGCAGCTCTCGCAGAGGCACAGGGCAAGACAGTTGCAGACATCAAGGCTCTTATCGCTTCTCTCCACGAGTTCAACCCCATGATGGGTCACCGTGGCTGCCGTCTTGCAGTAACATATCCTGAAATTGCAAAGATGCAGACAAAGGCTGTTATCCGTGCAGCTATCAACGTTAAGAAGGCACACGCAGACTGGAACATCGTTCCCGAAATCATGATCCCCCTCACAGGTGAGGTTAAGGAAATGAAGTTCGTTAAGGACGTTGTTGTAGCTACAGCTGATGCAGAAATCGCAGCAGCAGGCGTAGAGCTCAAGTACGAAGTTGGTACAATGATGGAGATCCCCAGAGCTTGTCTTACAGCAGATCAGATTGCTACAGAGGCTGAGTTCTTCTGCTTCGGTACTAACGACCTTACCCAGATGACATTCGGCTTCAGCCGTGATGACGCAGGTAAGTTCCTCTCTGCTTACTATGATACAAAGATTTACGAGAACGATCCCTTCGCAAAGCTCGACCAGACAGGCGTTGGCCAGCTCATGGAGATGGCTATCGCTAAGGGTAAGGCAACTCGTCCTGAGATTCACTGCGGTATCTGCGGTGAGCACGGCGGCGACCCCGTATCCGTAGAGTTCTGCCACAAGATTGGTCTTGACTATGTATCTTGCTCACCCTTCCGCGTTCCCATCGCTCGTCTTGCAGCAGCACAGGCAGCTATCAAGGGCTAATTCGTAAAAGGTACAAGCTTTATACAATAGTTTAGCTCAGATATATATCATCCCCACTCGAGTAATCGGGTGGGGATTTTTTTGCCGTAACAACGCCTGTTTTGATTATCACTTACAAACGAATCGTAGAGTACAACCGCATTGTTTGCTATTTGTACAGCATCGAATTGTTTTGAACGAATTGTAGCAAAAGACGTCGGTTATACTCGGATTTTATCTTGACAAAAAATCGTATAATCAATATAATATATTATGTATATTAATATACTTATATATTAAATTAAAGTGTGTGCCTTGGGGAGTTTTGAATGGAAGCAATACAGACAAGCCTATTTGAAGAATATACATTTGACGAAGAAGTCATCATAAAGAAAAGCAACGGTTTTTACAACCGCTGTGTCAAGCGTGCTATTGATTTTGTTCTTGCACTGATTTGTGTGATTGTAGCTTCACCTTTGCTTCTTATAATTTCGCTTGCTGTAATCATCGAAACGGGCTTTCCTGTTTTTTACAGAGCACCACGCGGCGGATATAAAGGCAAGTCCTTCAGAATTTTCAAATTCCGCTCTATGGTGAAGAACGCTGACAAAATCGGCGGCGGCACTACTTCTCTTAACGACAGCCGCATCACCAAGGTAGGTGCCTTCCTCAGAAAAACCAAGCTCGACGAAATCCCTCAGCTTTTCAATATTCTTGGCGGCACAATGAGCTTTATAGGTCCCAGACCTGAGCTTCTGAAATATACCGACGCTTACGACGAGCAAGAAAAGCACATATTAAACGTTCGTCCGGGCATTACTGACTACAGCTCGATTAAATTTATTAACCTTGATGAGATTGTAGGAAGCGAAAATGCCGACGAAATGTATGAAAAATACGTACTTAAAACGAAGAATAATCTTCGTTTGTTGTATGTTTCCAAAGTTTCCTTTGGCACAGATATTTATTTGTTTGCAACTACAGTTTGGAAGGTAGTACAAAAAGCATTTAGATTTATCTTTGGTAAAAAAGACAGCAATGCAGAAAAGGTTGAACAATAATGGAATACATAAAGCTTAAAAATTCCGATATTACCGTATCAAGACTTTGTATGGGCGGTTGTCCCATGGGCGGTCACGGCTGGGGTAATGTGCAGGAAGCAGAGCTTATTGAAGCTGTGCACACCGCTCTTGACAAGGGCATCACTTTTTTTGATACAGCTGACACCTACGGACTCGGTCAGTCTGAGCTTACTTTAGGCAAGGCGCTCGGAAGCCATCGCAAGGATGTTGTAATTGCCTCCAAATTTGGAGTACGTGTAGGCAATGGCAAAACCACCTACGACAACAGTCCTCAGTGGATAAGAGAGGCATTAGACGCAAGCCTCAAAAGACTTGGCACAGATTACATAGATTTGTATCAGGTTCATTACCGTGACGGTGTGACTCCTATTTACGATGTTGTAGAAACTTTGGAAGAACTCAAAGCAAAAGGTCTTATCCGTGCATACGGTTTATCCAATTTGTATCTTAAGGATGCAGAAGAACTCAAAGGATACGAAGACCGATTTGTCAGCTTTCAGAACGAATACAGCTTAGCCTGCAGAAAACACGAAGAAGACATATTAAGTCTTTCTGACTCTTTCAACATGACCCCTCTGACATGGGGCAGCTTAGGCCAAGGCATCCTCACAGGAAAATATGATAAAAACTCGGTTTTTGGGTCTGACGACCGCAGAAGCCGTGATATTTACGTAAACTTCCACGGTGAAAAGCTCCTTAAAAACTTAGAGATTGTTGAAGTGATGAAGAGCATTGCCGCAAAATATGAAAAGTCTGTGCCCTCGGTGGCAATCCGCTTTATTCTTGACAAGCTTGCAGACTCTGTAGTAATTGCAGGTGCTAAAAATCCCAAGCAAATCATTTCAAATGTTGAAGCTGCGGACTGGAATTTATCACAGGAAGACATAACACTTCTTGATGACATTTCAAACTTATAAACCAAACAAAAAAGATTTCCCATATGTGGTGACAGACAACCGCCTGTCACAAAAGAATGAAGGTGTAGCATATGACAAGTAAAGAACTGGCTTGGAAAATACGACGTCATGCAGTAGAAATGACTCATTTGTCAGGCGGCTCTCACATTGGTGCCATTTTATCGGTTGCAGATATTATCGGTGTGCTGTATACAGATGTTATGCAGTTTGATGCAAGCAATCCCAAATGGGATAAAAGGGACCGCTTTATTCTGAGCAAAGGTCACGCAGGTGCTTCCATTTATGCGGCTTTGGCAGAAAACGAATTCTTCCCTGTTGAGGAGCTCAAAACTCATTATCAGAACGGAAGCCGTCTTTCAGGACACGTTTCTCACCATCTTCCCGGCATTGATTTTTCCACAGGCTCTTTGGGTCACGGTCTTTCTGCGGCAGCAGGTATGGCTCTTGGAGCAAAGCAGGATTGCAAGGAGCACCGTGTGTTTGTTGTTTTGGGTGATGGTGAATGCGACGAAGGCTCTGTCTGGGAAGCCGCATTATTTGCAAATAATTTTCGCTTGAATAATTTAGTAGCTATTATAGATTACAATCATATGCAGAGTCTGGATTACTGTGAAAACACTCTGGAATTCGGAAACTTTGCAGATAAATGGAGAGCCTTTGGCTGGGATGTGTGCGAGGTTGACGGACACGACCACGATGCACTCAGAGAGGCTCTGAGCAAAAACGAAAACAGAACAAAGCCTTTGGCTGTAATTGCACACACAATAAAGGGCAAGGGTATTTCCTTTATGCAGGAAGACATCCTGTGGCATTATCGCTTCCCTCACGAAGGCTGGGAATATGACAATGCAGTGTGCGAGCTTCATGCAGTTAAGCCTGACGGTGTAATAGACCCTTACACTCCCAACGGTATTTCTGCACCCTGTCCTATCCCTGAAGATGCAGATATTAAACTCAAACACATTTTAACCGAAACCTATCATCCTACTTTTTTCAAAAAGGAGGGGTAACCGATGAGAGATACCTTTGTACGTGCTTTGATAGAAGAAGCAAAAACAAATAAAAGCATTGAGCTTATCACCGGCGACCTTGGTTTCGGTGTTCTGAAGCCCTACTGGGAGGCTCTGCCCAACCAGTTTATCAACGCAGGAATTGCAGAACAGAATATGACGTCCGTTGCTGCAGGTATGGCTTTGGAGGGTAAGATAGTCTTCACCTATTCCATCGGCAACTTCCCCACTTTACGCTGTCTGGAGCAAATTCGCAACGACTGTGCATACCACAAAGCAAATGTTAAAATCGTTTGTGTTGGCGGCGGATTTGTATACGGTTCTCTGGGAATGAGTCACCATGCAACTGAAGATATTGCAATAATGCGTGCTCTGCCTGATGTTACTGTGTTCTGCCCCGGTGATGCAACCGAAGCAGAAGAATGTGTTAAAGCCGCAATTGAAACGGAAGGCACCTGCTATATTCGCCTTGGCAGAGGCGGTGAAGGCAGAGTTCTTGAGAACGTGGATTTCAAAATCGGCAAAGCTGTTAATATACGCAAATCCAAAGATGCTGACGTAAAGATTGCTGTGTTCTCAACAGGGGCTGTACTCAGAGAAGTTTTCGGTGCTTGCGACCACTTTGAAAAGCAAAACATCGGTGTGGAGCAATACAGCTTCCCCACAGTCAAGCCCATAGATGCTCAGACCATCCGTGAATGTGCTGAAAAGTTTGATTACATATTCACAGTTGAAGAACACAACATCGTAGGCGGATTCGGCTCCGCGGTTTCTGAGGTAATGGCAGAATGCAACTGTAAAGCAAGACTTGTCAGACTAGGCATCAACGACTGCTACTGCACTAAAGTAGGCAACCAAAGCTACTTGCGAGAGCAATATGGTATCAGCGAAAGTAAAATTATTGAGAGAATAACAGAGGTTATAAGTGAGTAAGATATTAATTTTAGCCAACCACTATAATACACTTAGGATTTTTCGACGTGAACTTATAAAAAAATTGGTTGAGCTGGGAAACGAAGTTATTATTTCAATCCCCTCCTGCGAACAAGAGGAAATTGACAATCTCATCTCCTATGGAGCAAGTGTTGTCGTTACTGAAATGGAACGCAGAGGAATGAACCCTATTAAAGACCTTAAGCTTATGAGAGCTTACAAAAAGCTTCTCAAAGAGATTAATCCCGACAAGGTTATCACCTATACCATTAAGCCTAACATCTACGGCTCAATGGCATGCAAGTCCGCTCACATCCCCCATTTCTGCAATGTAACAGGCTTAGGTTCTACATTTATGGCAAATGGCGGTCTGATGCGTGCTATAGTTTCATTTTTATACAAGATTTCTATGAACAAGGCCGATAGAATCTTCTTTGAAAATGTGGGCAACAGAAATACCCTTGTAAATGCTAAGGTTGTGCGTGCCGAGCAGACTGTTGTTATGGCGGGTGCTGGTGTCAATATTGACGAGTTTCCTTTCTGCGAGTACCTTGAGGATGACGGCTGTGTTCATTTTCTAAACGTAGGTCGCATAATGAAAGAAAAAGGCGTTGACGAGCTTTTTTATGCAATCAGAAAGATTAAGAAGGAGTTCCCCAACACAACCTTTGACTTCATCGGCTGGTACGAGGATAACTACCGTGAAACAGTAGAATCTATGCAGGCTGAAAATCTCATAAGCTTTCACGGATTTCAAAAGAATGTAAAGCCTTTTATTGAGAAGGCTCATTGTATCATCCACCCCTCCTACCACGAGGGAATGTCTAACACCCTGCTTGAGGCGTGCTCTATGGGCAGACCTGTAATTACAAGCAACATCCACGGGTGTAAAGAGGCTGTTGACGAAGGCAAAAACGGTCTGCTGTTTGAAGTAAAAAACGGCGAAGATTTATATAATAAAATCAAAGAGTTTATCCTTCTTTCCTATGAAACAAAAAAGGAAATGGGAACATACGCCAGAGAGTTTGTTGCAGAACATTTCAACAAAACCGACGTTGTGGAGAAAACCATAAGCATTGTCGCTCCATACAAATCAGAAGCTGTAACTACTCCGACTAAGCAATAAACAATCAAATACATACAAAAAATCCGCTGAGGAGTGAACCTCAGCGGATTTACTTTTTCTGCCACATTAATCTGCAATTTCAACATCAGGTGTGGTTTCAAATATCTTCTCCATTACCACGTGGTCGGGAGAAAGGAAAAGTGCCACCACAGTACCCTGAGTGATAACCTTGCACTCCTGTGCAATAGCATAGTTTTCAGGGTCATAGCTCTGGGACTGAACCTTAACCTCGTTAAGTCTTGCTTCAAGCTTCTCTTCAATATTGCTTACTGCGGATTTATCGATAGCTCTCACCATAATAACCTCATCAGGGAAAACACCATCCATTGTAACAAAGCACTGAGAATCTGCAATCCAAGCCTCCTCAATGCCATAAAGGTCAAGAAGCCTTGAAGGAGCAATGTCCATAGCACCATCCATTTTAAGCTCAGACTGAATCTGAGTTTTTACAGAAGCAATATCAACCGCTGTTGCTGTTTTGCCCTCAGAGCAAGCGCAAAAAGCAAACAACATTACAAGTGCAACCACTGCACAAATTATTCTTTTCACAATCATTTCCTCCTTTATAATCAGGGTGTATGGGTTGAAAGGTATTCAACCCAAGCCTCACAGCCTGCCTCGGTGAAATGCACACCCAAACCATCGGGGTCGCTGCAAAAATCTCTATTAAGATTTATGCCCTCTGCATCGTACA
Source organism: Ruminococcus sp. (assembly GCA_017411385.1). Lineage (GTDB taxonomy): Bacteria > Bacillota > Clostridia > Oscillospirales > Acutalibacteraceae > Ruminococcoides. The sequence continues at coordinate 4,031 of JAFQQF010000019.1, read as the reverse complement.
TAACACTTGCCACATCAACGAAATCCCAATGATTCTCGTTGCAAAGAGCAAGCAAACGATTGTTGTATTCTTTAATAACGTCGTTGTTAAGGTCCTCGCTAAAAATTGTGCTTGTGTCTGTCATAGGAGTCATGGACTGGATTACAACCTTAATATCGGGGCTCTGTGCCTTAATATTGTCCACAAGTGTCTTATAATTGGCAACAGAGTCATCAATGCCGTACAGAGCAATATCGTTCATACCAAGCATAATATAAACAACATCTGCACCGGAATATGCTACACAGTCCTCTACAAGCATTTTAACTCCTTGATAAGAAGGATGCACAGACTCGTCTGAAACCTCCCACAACGCGTTACCGCTTCCCAAAGAACCTGCAGTAAAAAACTGAGCATTACCCAAGGCGCCGGTTGCTGCTGCATAATAGCTGAGCTTCAGACTTACAGAATCACCTACAAAGGCGGCATTGTCAAAATAATCGGCACTCACCTTGTCACTCTCAGGTACTAAGGCAGAGTCACGTGAAGCAGCACCTTCAGTAGATAATTCGGTTGCGTTTTCAGTTGTCTGAGTTAAAGAAGTTTCGGGGGATCCTGTAGTTTCGTTGTTTTCTCCGTTGCGACAGCCTGTTGCAAAAAGTGTAAGTGCAAAGCACATAAGCAAAGCCAAAGCTTGTATAACTATTCTTTTCATAACTATTCTCCTCATTCCACTCATAAATACAGTACACGGAACAACAATATCATACAACAAAGTTCTATTTTTTGCAATTACAAATTGATAACAAAACAGCACCTGCAAAAAACAGGTGCCGAAGTGTCAGTCATTGTTATGTATCTGCTTGGTAAGATATGCAAAGTAATCTGCCTTAGTACTTACGTATGCACTTTTGTGATAATGCACCTGCGGAATAACGTTCACCTCTATGATATATGACTGTAGAGTTTCTGCATCAACTGCCACATCAATTCCCAAAGACAGCATATTGCATTGTGATACCTCTTCAATAAGAGGTGGCAGGTCTTTTGCGATTTCTGTAAATTTCTCTATTAAAGACTGAGCATTTTCACCGAAATCAATCTCAAGTGTTTTTTTAGCTTCGGATACGTAACCCCCTGCACTAATGTTTGAAACAATACTTCCACGACTTGTGCGGGCAATCATAAAGACGGTTGACCATTCACCCTTACCATTCTTCTCAACATTTATGCGAAAATCCATAATTCTTCCGTCTTTGTTGAGGAACTTCATACGTGGCTGGATTATCAGAGGTTTACCGTTATAAAGCTCATTGATATAATTCAAGCTATCCTGATAATTTAAAGCCTTCACAACCCCCTCGGTATCTGTAAAAACAAAACCCTCATCACAAACTTTAAGGCAATTAATTCTCTCGCCTCTTGCACCCTCAACAGGCTTTATTATAATCTCATCATACATCATAGAGCAAGAAAGAACTCTAACAGGATTGTGTGTATGGACTGTAGGAATTATGCAAGGTGCAAACTTAGTTGTGAGCAAAAAGTCGCTAACCTGATTCTTGGTAAGTTTATAGTCATCAATAATCGTCGTCTTGTCTGCAAGGAGCTTGCGATAATCCCCTGCACCGCCACCAAACTCGACGTAATGAGGGAATTCTGTAACCTCACGGACAAAGCCGTTTACAGTCCACACCTGTGCATTAATAGTGTTGGTGTCATAATTAATATCATCCTTGGTAAAATAAACTACATCTGCTCCTCTGGCATAGCAAAGCTGAACAGTAAGCAAATTTTCAACAATTATTCTATCTGAAATGCTAAAAATTCCAATCGCAGGCTTTCTCATAAAATCACCTAAAAATAATACAAGTAAAAAAATACAGGCAGCAAAAGCCACCTGTTATAGTCATAAACTATTAAAGAAAAACTTAGTCTTCTTCGCCACCACCAATAATACCATCTTCAGTTGTTTCCTGCTGAGTAGGTACAGATGCAACAATATAATCCACAGTGTCAAACATAATAATATTCATTTCGGGTGCAGAATACTTCATTATACTTCCTCCAAACAATTACTATACATAACATTATATTATATAAAAAACAAAATTTCAACTACTAAATTAAAAAATATCAAAAATTTTATAAATATTTATAAAAAACAAAAACAGATGAACAAAAAAGGCAGGCGGCCCATCAAGCCGCCTGTAATGCCCTTTTTAAATCAGAACGAAAGGATTAATCCTCGCCGCCGCCTACAAAGTCATCCTCGTTAATGGAAACAGAAAACTCAGTAGAATCCTCAACAGAAGCAACGATAACATCCTCAGGCTGATACATAGAGATTCTCATCTCAGGAGCTTCGTACATCATTTTCATTCAACTCACCTCTTAAGAGCATATTATTATGAGATTATTATACAACATAAGATGATGCATTGCAAGAACAATTTTAAATAATTTTAGACTTTTATAAAAAAGACACATTCAATACACCTTGTAGGTTAGTAGACATAGAGTATACACCATATAGAAGAAGTATCAAACGTATATTCAATATAATTGTCAGACAGCAAAGGAGCCTAAAACACAAGGCTAATTTATTCGCAACAATAATCAAAGCACAAGGTTAATTAATTCGTGCAAATAATTAACGCACAAGCCTTGTTAAAAAAAGTGAAAATTTTACATATTTTATTTATAAAATTATTGACAATACTATACAGTTGTGATAATATTTACTTAGTAATTTAAAGGAGGTGAAATGAGAATGAAATACACAGCACCTGAGATGGAGATCGTAATGTTCGAGGCTGAGGAAGTTATCGTTGCTTCTGTAGTTCCCGAGGAGGAGTCAGGTATTGACGGCGGTAGCGAGGATCTCTAATCCTAAACGCAATACTTATTATGTAAAGAAACACCCCGTTTAGGGGTGTTTCTTTATTTTATATTAGCATCTAAAACAACCCCCGACAGAGTTTCTGGACAGTATCCAGGAAAGTAGACAAAGAAAAAAGACCCCTATCGTAGAATATCATTAAATTACGCGGCTTTACTCCGAATTTCAAACGGAGTAAGGCCGTCTTTTAAATTGATACGTTCAAAATTGTAGAATTGAACATATTCGGCAACAGCTTGTTCGACCTCAAAACGATTAGCAAAATTCATATGATACAAACATTCCGTTTTAAGAGTACCAAAGAAATTTTCCATAGCAGCATTGTCATAAGGACAACCGGGGCTGGACATTGACGGCTTAATGTGGTACTCTGTAAGCAGGTCATGATATGCTTGAGATGTGTATTGCGACCCTTGGTCACTGTGGAGTGCGAGTCCATCAGTGACCTTTTCTTTTTGTTTAGCCTCACGAATGGTATCTGTAACAAGCGAAGCTGTCATATCAGAACCTATATGGTAAGCTATTACCATTTTTCCGCATAAATCCACAACAGCACACATATACACCATTCCTTTAGCTGTCGGGATATATGTAATATCCGTTACCCAGAACTGATTAGGCAGAACCTGATCAAATTCACGATTAAGAAGATTTGGATATTTGTGTAAAGCTTTTTGGTATCTCATATATGGTCTTCTTCTGCGTACTTTTGACAGCAAATCATATTTACGCATAATGCGTAAAATGGCTTTAAGATTAACATTTTTCTTGTGTTTTCTTTTGAGCCATCTGCGAATACGGCGACAACCATAAGTTTGTTTGCTCTTTGATTGAATTTCTGTAATCAATTCAACCAGCCATTTGTCTTTGCTTTCCTTACCCTGTCGCTTTCTCCAAGCATAGTAACCACTTCGTGATACGCCGAATACTTTACACATTGCATCAACTGAATATTTCCCTCTAAACCTTTCAATTACTCTATATTTGAGTTTCACCTCCTTCCAACTTCTGACAGAAAATTTTGCAATAGTTCCACTTGCATACGCAATTGTGCCAACTCGTTCTTTTGGCGTATTTCTTCTGTTGCTTCCGTTTTTCGTGGTCTACCTTGCGGTCGAGGAATATATCCATTTGCCAGCAACCGTTGTTT
>JAFQQF010000018.1 GCA_017411385.1 Ruminococcus sp. | reverse complement strand
CCCATCATAAAGAATTTCACCTTCGTCCGTATATTCAAAACAATGCAAATCAACAATTCTGTTTTTCAAATCTTCCCATACAGTATGGTTCAATGTTGTATATTCCATCTTAATCTCATAAAAGCCATTAGCTTTCATTATTTCTATAAAGTTCTGATAATCGTTCTTTTCTACAAAAATGTCAATATCGTTATGGGCTCTTGACTGATGTCCAAGAAGAGCATCTACACCCCAGCCACCATCAAGAAAGACTTTAATCTCCGCATCTATTGCAAATTGAAGAATCTGTTTTACATCTGTTATATTGACCATCTTATCATCTCCACAAATTCAAGTTTGTCTAACTGTTCCTACAATCATTATAAGGGATTTACTTGCAGACTTCAAGTGTTATTCGCGGCAGGAGCGGGTGTGTTCTTATTCTTCCTCTGTGTCCTCTTGTTCTTCCTCAAGTCCAAACCATTCGGTATTGTCATTGAATGTATCTTTAAGCTTTTCACTTGCAAGTGTGAGAGCATCAGCATTTGCATCACCATAGGTATCTAATGTCATTGCTCTACTTGCGTGTCCCATCATAAGAGCAAGGCTTGCAATATCCATTCCCGCACGAATACCAACAGTTGCAAAGTTGTGTCTTAGTCCGTGCGGCACAATCTTTTTACCATAGGCATCAACTAAACTATTTCTTTCTACAAACTCACTAAACAGGCGGTTATACTGCTGAGGTCGCATAAACTGCTCTTGCTCACCAATTACATACCAACTATCGAGCGGGTTAAGCAATACTTTTCTTTGCTTCAATGCTTCTTCTAACTGTGGCAACATTGGGAATGTTCTATTGGAACTCTTATTTTTTGGGTTCTTCGTATAATCGCCACTAATTCCATTACTTACACCAACGGCAGACCTAATAGTAATTGTGTGTCTATAGAAATCAATATCATTCCATCGTAAGCCGCAAATTTCACCACGCCTTAATCCCGCATAGAAAGCCAATAGTATTCCTACATACATTGGGTCTTGTGGTTCAAAATCCAAATAGACAGCGGATAATACATTATCCATTTGTTCATTGTTCAAGTGAGTAACCTTTGCTTCTCCCTTTTTAGGCATCTTTACACCTTTGAATGGGTCTTTTAATAGTTCTCCATTGTTGTAGTAGTAATTATATACTTTTTTCAATCGTGCATAAGTAGTATGTATTGTATTCTGCGAATAGCCTGCTTGATATAACTTAGTAAGCCAACAACTTAATACAGTCTTATCAACAGTTGCAAAAACATAGTCACCCAAATAAGGCTTAATATACTTGCTATAAGAATACAGGGTATTGCTATAGGTGCTTCTTTCTATTTCTCCTGTTGATACTTGGTGAAGCAGATATTCCTTATAGATTTCATCTACTGTCTTTGCCTTTCCTGCATTTGGCATCAAATCAGCTTCGGCATTTAATTGGTCTAACCATTCTTTAGCTATTCGCATAGCTTCTTTCTTGCCTTTTGCTTCGGGAAGCATTTTACTTACTTCTTTCCACTTGCCATACACATCTTTATATTTTGCTCTTGCTTGCCAAGGTTTGCCTTTTCGGTTTGTTAGTTGCTGAACATTTACAGTTGTATATTTCATAGCCAAATCCTCCTTTGCTGAAATCGTTCCGCAAATCATACCCCAAAGATACCGCAAATGTTCCGCAAAGTCAAGATTGTTCCGTAAAACGAGAAACCCGAAAACCCTTGATTTTCAAGGGTTTTCGGGTTCTTAATTCTGTCAAATAGGTGCGGGATTTATTCCCACTCAATGGTGCCGATAGGCTTGGGAGTAAGGTCTAAGAGGACACGGTTGATGCCCTCTACCTCGTGTGTGATTCTATAAGTAATCTTGTGAAGGATTTCGTAGGGGATTTCTTCGATAGTAGCAGACATTGCATCTGTTGTGTTAACAGCGCGAATGATTGCGGGCCAGCCCTCGTAACGGCTTTCGTCCTTAACACCTACGCTCTTGATATCGGGAACAGCTATGAAGTACTGCCACACCTTCTCTGCAAGACCGCAGTTTGCAAACTCCTCACGGAGGATTGCGTCTGCCTCGCGAAGAGCGTGGAGTCTGTCACGTGTAATTGCACCAAGGCAACGAACACCAAGACCGGGACCGGGGAAAGGCTGACGGTAAACCATTGCGTGAGGAAGACCGAGTGCCTCGCCTACTACACGAACCTCATCCTTGAAGAGAAGCTTGATAGGCTCAACCAGCTCAAATTGTAAATCCTCAGGCAAGCCGCCAACATTATGGTGAGATTTAACTGCCTTTTTGCCCTCTGCCTGCTTGAAGCTTTCAAGGATATCGGGATAAATTGTACCCTGTGCAAGATATGCTACACCCTCAAGCTTTCTTGCTTCGTCAGCAAAAACGTTGATAAACTCTGCACCTATTATTTTTCTCTTCTTCTCAGGCTCAGATACACCTGCAAGGAGGTCAAGGAATCTGTCGGTTGCATCTACGTAAATAAGGTTTGCGTCAAGCTCGTTACCGAACATTTCGATAACAGCTTCAGACTCACCCTTACGCATCAAACCGTGATTAACATGAACACAAACAAGCTGTTTTCCGATTGCTTTGATAAGAAGTGCTGCAACTACGGAAGAGTCAACACCGCCTGAAAGCGCCAGAAGAACCTTCTTGTCGCCAACCTGTGATCTAACCTGTGCAATCTGCTCTTCGATGAACTTGTCTGCAAGAGCTTTTGTTGTAATACGCTCCATTGTTTCAGGACGTCTGTTGTTATCCATACAAAACACCTCTCCAAATTAATTTATAATAAAATATTATAAGGCAAATCAACAGTATTTTCAAGTATTTTCGCTTATAAAATATATTTAATATTTTATAAAATTTGTGTGTAATTTATACATTAAATTGAAATCAATCAATCGAGTTTAAGAATAACCTACCAATCGGAATTAACTATCATAAAGATGTGTGCGTTATTAAAAAAGTTCCTGCCGATTTGCGACAGGAACTTGAAGTTAGAAATATCAGAAGAAAACACCTGTGATAAAAATCTCGATACCTATTAAAATCAGGATTATACCACCAAGGATCGTTGCTTTGCCAGCAAGCTTGGTTCCGAACTTTTTGCCGATAATGACACCTGAAAAGCAGATTGCAAAGGTTACCAAAGAAATGATCAAAGCACTTATCAAAGCCATAATGAAATTATAGTTAGAAATTGTAAAGCCAACAGAAAGAGCATCAATCGAAGTAGCGACTCCCTGCACAAGCAAGGCAGAAAACCCAAGGCTTTTTTGGGTGGACACTTCTTCATTCTTTGATTTTATTCCCTCGTAGAGCATTTTGCCCCCTATGTAAAGAAGAAGTGCAAGAGCTATCCACGGAATGAATTTTTCAAAAGCTTTAAAATACTGAACGACTGTATGCACACAAACCCAGCCTACAAGAGGCATCAAACCCTGAAACACAGCAAACACACCCGCAATGGAGAAAAGCTTTCTGCGACACATTTGGGGTTCCGAAAGCCCATTTGCGAGGGACACAGAAAAAGCATCCATTGCAAGACCGGTTCCAAGAAGAATATTATTGAAAAAGAAAACAGGATTAAGATTCATTCATAATCACCAACTGTTATGTTATCATTTTCAGAAGATTTTTAAAATAATTATCTTGCATTTTACTTATTATTGGTGTATAATAATCTGCACACGCCGGTATGATGGAATTGGCAGACGTGACGGACTCAAAATCCGTTGGTAGCGATACCGTGTGGGTTCGAGTCCCACTACCGGCACCAAAAAAGCAACCGACCTTTGATTGGTCGGTTGTTTTTATTTTTATCAAATATCAAATTCGCCGTTTTCAATCTGAGTAATCATATCTACTCTTCTTGTATGGCGGTCACCGTCAAAGGGAGTGTTGAGGAAAATATCTGCAAGGCGAACTGCTGTTTCACAATCAATTACTCTGCCACCCATTGTTACAACGTTTGAGTCGTTGTGACGTCGTGTCATCTCGGCACAGAACTCGTTGGTAACAGTAGCAGCACGAACACCCTTTACCTTATTGGCAACGATTGCAACACCGATACCAGTTCCGCAACAGATGATGCCTTTTTCGCACTCGCCCTTTGCTACTGCGGTTGCTACCTTGTAGGCATACTCGGGGTAGTCTACGCTATCCTCTGTATATGTGCCGAAGTCCTTGAACTCAACACCTGCTTTTTCCATATAAGCCACAATGGCATTCTTGATTTCAAGTCCGCCGTGGTCACATCCGATTGCTATCATTTTATATTCTCCTTTATACTAGTTTATTCTGATTTATTATCAGCCAACTGTTTTTCCTTTCGCTCACGCTCTGCCTGTGAAAGTCTTAGATATGAAGGCAGAAGCTCTGCGGATTTTTTTGGTACTTCTCCACTATTTATACGGGATTGTGCACACAAAGCAACTGAGGAAGCTCGCTGAAAACGCAAGGCTTCGGGTGCCATTTCAACAGATTTAGGCAAATCCATAAGCTCTCGCATTGTGATGGTGCTGCCATCGCCTACCAGAATTATACGCTTACCCTCGTACTGCTGAGAAATCTCTGCTTTTAATTCTTCAAGAGAAATTGCTCTATCCTCGCACAGACGATGAACCTCGCCGTATTCAATAGAAAACATTGCATTGTAAACTTGATTGCGTCTGGCATCCATTACGGCACAAACGATACAATCCGTAAGCACCAGATTGTATGCCATAGCCTCCAAGGTTGACACAGCCATACAGGGTAGGTCGTCAGGGAAAGCTATACCCTTTGCCACAGATACGCCGATACGCACTCCGGTAAAAGAACCGGGACCGTTGCTGACTGCAACAAGGTCGATATCAGCAACAGATTTGCCTGTGACATTTAAAAGATTATCAATCATAGGTGCTAAGGTTCTGCTGTGGGTAAAATCTGTATTTACAAAAAACTCACCGATGAGCTTTGAGTCCTCCATAAGTGCCACAGAGGCGGCGGTTGCGGAGGAGTCTATGGATAAAATTAACATTGTTTTACTTCCTTGTGATAATTCTCGCGGTTTCGTCCTCACCACGAGAGATTTCAATATGTATGGCATCCTCAGGAATGAAGTCGATTATATTTTCGCTCCATTCGATGATGAGAATACCTTTGCCAAGATAATCGTAAAAGCCTGTGGAATACAGGTCGTCTTCGTCCATGACACGGTACATATCGAAGTGATATATTGGGAACTTACCTCCGTGATACTCATTGACTATAGCAAAGGTCGGACTATGGACTCCGTCTTCAAAGCCAAGCTCTGCACAGAAGCCTCTGGTGAAGGTGGTCTTTCCAACACCCAAACCGCCGAACATAGCTATCACTTCGTTACCTTTTAGCGCTGAGGCAATCTCACGGGCGATACGCTCTGTATCTTCAAGTGAACGTGATAAATATTCCTTCATATCAGAAAAGACCGCTGATTATGCCCTCAGAGTCAACATCTATACGCTCTGCGGCAGGAACCTTGGGAAGTCCGGGCATAGTCATAATATCGCCTGTATAAACAACTACGAAGCCTGCACCGTTTGAAAGCTTAAGGTCACGGACTGTAATAGTGTGGCCTGTGGGTGCACCCAGCTTTGCAGGGTCGTCGGAAAGAGAATACTGAGTTTTGGCAACACAAACCGGGAGCTTATCTGCACCCAAAGCTGTGATTTCCTTCAGAGCCTTTTCAGCGTTTGCTGTGAAGTTGACACCGTCTGCACGGTAGATTTCGCGAGCAATGGTTTCTATTTTTTCACGGATAGTCATTGTATCGGGATAGAGAAGCTTGAACTCGGAAGGCTTCTCACAAGCTTCAACAACCTTCTTTGCAAGCTCTACACCGCCGTCGCCACCGTTTGCAAACACATCGGAAAGTGCAAAATCTGCACCCTTTTCGATGCAATACTCTTTGATATAGTCAAGCTCTGCCTGAGAGTCAGTAAGGAAACGGTTGATAGCAACAACTACGGGCACACCGTACTTACGCATATTCTCAATGTGAACACCTAAGTTCACGATACCCGCTTTGAGTGCATCGAGGTTTTCGTTTGAAACCTCTGTTTTAGGCACACCGCCGTTGTATTTAAGTGCACGGCAGGTTGCTACTACAACTACTGCAGAAGGCTTAAGTCCTGCATAACGGCACTTGATATCGAAGAACTTTTCAGCGCCTAAGTCGGAGCCGAAGCCTGCCTCGGTTATACAATAATCAGCAAGCTTTAAGGAAAGCTTGGTTGCACGGACTGAGTTACAGCCGTGAGCAATATTTGCAAAAGGACCGCCGTGCATAACTGCAGGGGTAGCCTCGATAGTCTGAACGAGGTTGGGCTTTAAGGCATCTTTGAGCAGAGCTGTCATTGCACCCTGAGCGTTGATATCACGGGCATAGACAGGGTTGCCGTCATAGGTGTATGCTACAAGAATTGAACCCAAGCGCTCCTTGAGATCTTCAATATCCTTTGAAAGACAAAGGATTGCCATAACCTCGGAAGCAACCGTGATGATGAAGCCGTCCTCGCGAGGAACACCGTTGAGCTTTCCGCCCAAGCCAACATTTATAAAACGGAGTGCTCTGTCGTTCATATCAAGGCAACGCTTGATAAGAATACGACGCTGGTCAATACCAAGGACATTACCCTGCTGAAGGTGGTTATCAAGCATTGCACAGAGGAGGTTATTTGCAGATGTAATAGCATGCATATCACCTGTGAAATGAAGGTTGATGTCCTCCATAGGAAGAACCTGACTGTAACCGCCGCCTGCTGCACCGCCCTTGATACCAAACACGGGGCCTAAGGAAGGCTCACGCAGAGCTATAATGGCATTCTTGCCGATTTTTGCCATTGCCTGACCCAAGCCGCAGGTTGTGGTGGTTTTGCCCTCGCCTGCAGGAGTGGGATTGATAGCCGTAACAAGAATGAGCTTGCCGTCAGGTTTTGACTGTAGACGGGCTGAGAGTTCGTCGCTAAGCTTTGCTTTGTATTTACCATACAGCTCCAGTTCATCCATAGAAACTGAAAGCTTCTGAGCAATTTCGGTAATGGGAGTAAGCTGTGTCTGTTGTGCAATCTGGATATCTGACAGCATAATTGACGCTCCTTTATAATAAGAATAATGATACAAAACATCATTTTAATTATACCATTGAGTTTTTGACAGTTCAAGTATTTTTATAACTTTTCTCTTTTGACTTGATATTTTATATACATTTATATATAATAAATATTCGTGAAAGGCGGTGTGCAGATGAAAAAAATATTCTCGGGGATAGGCGACTATATTATAAGCTCCGATAAATTGCTGTGGCTTGCAACTATATCTGCAACCGTTTACAGCGTGCTTTTGCTTACAAGCGTTGAACGTTCGGGCGGAAGCTTTGTAAGAAACCAGATACTTGCCGCTGTGTTGGGCATATCTATTGCTATCATTATTTCGATGATTGACTATGAATACATCGGCCGCGTTTGGTGGGCTCTTGCCATTATATCAATCGGACTGTTTGCCGCGGTTTTCCTGTTTGGTATGACGGTTTCCGGTACTGATGATACAGCGTGGCTTGTGCTCCCCGGCGGAATAACCTTCCAGCCCTCTGAGCTCGTTAAAATCTGCTTCATTGTCACCTTTGGAAAACATTTGGATTATCTGAAGAAAACCAACAGACTGAAAACACTCTGGGCAGTTGTTCAGCTTATTATCCACGCCCTTGTTCCTATTGCAATTATTCATTTTCAAGGTGATGACGGCTCAGCGCTTATATTCTTCTTCATCGCGCTGATTATGATGTTTACAGCAGGCGTTCAGACAAGATATTTTGTTATTTTGCTGTGTGCGTTGGCAATAGGAATCCCTGTGCTGTGGAATGTAATTATGAACGATGAACACAGAAACAGAATTTTAGCACTGATGGATATTGACGGCAACGCACTGACAGATTACGGATACCAACAGTATCAGAGCAAGGTTTCTATTGCATCCGGCGGTGTTTCGGGTTCGGGAATCGGTCAGGGCTACAGAACAGGTATCGGCTATGTACCCGAGCAGGAAAATGACTTTATCTTTTCAGTTGCCGGCGAAGAATGCGGATTCTTAGGCACAATGCTTATACTTATTATTCTGCTTGTGATGATTGTAAAAACATTTATCAACGCACAGAAGGCACGTGATGAGTTCGGCTCTTATCTATGCTACGGAATGTTTGCTTTGCTTGCATCACAGACTATCATTAACGTCGGTATGGTTATAGGACTTCTGCCTGTTATCGGAATTACTCTCCCCTTCTTCAGCGCCGGAGGTTCCTCGGCGATGTGCCTTTATTTTGGTATAGGACTGATACAAAGTGTGCATATGCACAACAAAAACGTAGACTCGGTGACTGTGAGTTACACACGAAACGAGAGAATTAAAATTTAACACTCATTAAGAAACCCCCACTGAAAATCAGTGGGGGTTAATTCTTTCAAAGAATATATTACAGTTCAAAAAGCCATGCGATGGTTTCGGGCATAATCATTCGCCATGCATATTCGTTGTGAGAAAAGCTGTCCTCGTGACGGAATACAACCTTATCCTCGGGATAACCGAGAGCTACCATCCACTGGGGCATAGCCTGTGCATAGGGATTAAGTTCAACCTCCAATGAATCTCCTGCGCCATTATAGAAATAAATTCTGGGGAGAGTTGACTCGTCTGAGAAATCAAACTTTGCAAGATATTTATCCCAGTCGCTCTTGGGGAACAGCATAAATGCAGGAGAAAGTGCGCCGATGTTACCGAATATGTCCATATTCTCCATACCGATATAGAATGCCTCGATACCACCTGAAGAAGAACCGATGACAGCATTATCTTCGGGTTTGAGAGAAACATTGTAGTTTGCCTGAACGTAAGGTACTACTGTATCTGCAACGAAATCAGAGAAGCGCTCGCCTGAGCCGTTTTCAAAGTTACCGAGAGGCTTACACTCAGGAACAATGTCACCTAAGTTTGGGGTAAGTTCGTTATCACGGTTATAGGAGTTGTCAATACCAACAAGAATAAAGCCTTCATGGCCGTTGTTCTGCAGGCAGGTTGCGATTTTATCGGTTACCCAGCCGCCGTAGCTGTTGATTGTACCGAGGAACTGGTTCTGACCGTCAAGAAGATAAATTACGGGGTATTTCTTGGTTGTGTCTGCAGCATTGTATCCATTGGGAGTCCAAATTGTGATGGGCTTTTTATAGCCGTCGGGATAGTCAAGTTTAACAACTGTTTGCTCGCCGTAGTTTGCCTCGTCATAAGCATACACTCCCAGAGCCATAGACTTCTTGGGTGTATCCTTGGCAATATAGAAGCCTGAGCTTGCAACTGAAAGTGCTGCATTCATAGTTTGGCTGGTGCCGTTATTAAATACAACTCTGTTATATTCTGACACATCTACGTCCATTTTGTAAATCTTCTCACCGAAGTCATTTGTACCGAGAAGAGTCATTGCAACACCGGGCCAAGTATCGTTCTCAATGCCCTTTTCCTCATTATAAAGATATGCATTTACAACGTTCCAGTTTTTATTGTTTGAGAAGTAAATAGTAATATTTGTATCCATTTTATCCTCCGGTTCTGATGGAGCTGTTGTGGGTTCTTCGGTAGGCTCCTGCGTTGGCTCTTCAGTAGGAATGTTGGTGGGAATTACAGGTTCAGTATTAACGGTAATAATCTCACCTACAGGATGGTTTACAGGAAGACTTGCAACATACTTCTGAATGGTGGTTGCATCCTTAACCGTAAGACTTGAATCCTCGTCTGCATCTGCTGTTAGAAGTGCGTAGCCTTCAAGAGTCACAATAGAGGCAACGTGCTTTTGAATAAGAGTTGCATCCTTGATGTTAACAGCATCGTCAAGGTCTGCATCGCCAAGATAATAGGGTTTGGGGTCAAAAGCTGAGGCTACAATAAATGTAGAAAACATCAGCAGTAACACCAACAAAAGTGAAACAAAAGCTTTAAAAATTCTCATCACAAAACCTCCTTGGAGTCAGAAAGATATATGGAATAAATCAGACAGCTTTTAACCCTTTTGCCTGTGGTCTGCTCCAAAGCAACACGATAAAGAGAAAGCTGTTTTGCATATAGCTGCTCTAAGACATCAAGGCTTTTTACACGGTCTGTTTTATAATCCACTATTATTATACCATCTTCACACATAATTGCAAGGTCTACCGAGCCCTGCAATATAACCGGCTCTTTTGAATGTTCCGGAGCAATTGCATCATCAATAAGTCCGGCAGGGATATTGACGGTGAAGCGGTATTCGCGGTAGTACTCACCGCTTTCAAGTGCAAGAGAAACCACCGTACTGTTCACAAAAGCACCAAGCTTTTCAAAATCAAGGCTGTCTGCCTGAGCCCTTGTGAGTCTGCCAAAAGCACAAAGGCGCTCTGCTTCTGACGCTACATCTGTACGTGCACGCTCAAAGTCGCAATACTGCAGGAAGGTGTGCATAGCAGTACCCTTCTGTGCAGGGGTCAAGGGTGAATCAGACAAAAATGCGGGAGCTGCCAGATGCTTTTCAAAATATTTTTTACTGTCCTTATGAGCAAGCTCGGAAGCAGTTACCTTCTGTGCAACAGCAGTCAAATCCTTGAAAGGATATTTGTAATCAAAACGTGATTTGATTATCTCAGACACCTCATCAGGAACAGCTTCAAATTCAATTGAAGAAGTTACACCTAAGGGCGACTCTTTAAAATCATACTCAAGTGAATCAATTATTTTAACTCTTAGATTCGAGGTATCCTCACACGCAAAGCACGTAGGCTCATCCATACCCGCATAAGCACGAAGCTTCTCACCGTTCGGGTGGATAAGTGCACACTTCACAAGCCAATCGCTAAGATAATTGCAATCGCGTACTACAAAGGGCGGAAGCTTTTCTGATGCATCAAGTCCTAAGGATTGCTTTGAAACATAGGTTTGAAGATTCTTCTTTGATGCAAGCATAATCAGGTGCTCCTTGGCACGAGTCATTGCAACGTAAAGCACTCTCAGCTCCTCGGACTTTTCGCTACGTTTAAGCTCTAAGGCAACAGCCTCACGAGGCAATGTGTTGTAACTACACATCAACGTATCGTCACGTCGTTTGGAAGCAAAGCCAAGCTTTGAATGAAGAAGAACGTTTTCCTTTGCATCAGAGGCAAACTGACGTGCTGTATTTGCAAGAATGCACACGGGGAACTCCAGACCTTTGCTGCCGTGAATTGTCATAATACGCACAGCGTTATCCCCCTCGGGATTGCTGACAACAGCAGCAGGCAGGTCGGTGCCGTTACGCTCCAGACGGTCAATATAGCTTACAAAGGCGGAGATACCCTTTGAAGCACCTTTTTCAAAGCTTGCGGCATACTCCTTGAGCAATCTCAGGTTATTGACAGCAAGCTCTCCTCCCGTGGCAAGGCTTGTGCACAAAAGTCCTGTGTGCTCATAGAGAGCACCTATGAACAAATCAGAGGACATGGTCAGAGAAAGCTGACGCAAATATTCTATATCGTCTATAAATCTTTGGGCTTTCTCAAACCCATTATCCGAAGAATTCTTCACGGACAAATACAGAGGTGCTTTTTTATTGTCATATCGAAGCTGTGCAATATCATCTGGCGTGAAGCCGTAAACAGGTGACATCATCACAGAAATTAGGGGTATATCCTGCACGGGATTATCTATTACACGCAGGAAATTCACAGCAACCTTAATTTCAAAGAGTGACAAAAAACCTGTTGAGGTTTCGCAATAGGCAGGTACACCGGAACGTCTGAGCTCATTTACATACACATCAGCGTATCTGCTCATATTTCGCATAAGCACAGCAACATCGCGAAACTGAACAAGACGCTCCCCCTCCCCGTCTTTTATGTAAGTTTCCTTGCACATTTTGAGAACAACGGATGCAATATGGCGTGCTTCTGCCACAGTTGCATCAATATCGCCTATTTCGTCAAGGTCAAGAAGATGGAGCTCGTTACAGGGAGCTTGTGCTATATTGTAGGGTGCTTGAGGCACAAGAGCTTCTTCGTCATTATATTCAAGGTCGCCTGTCTGGACAGACATAAGGGTTCTGAAGGTAAAGTTAACAAAATCCGTGACTTCCTTTCTGGAACGGAAATTACGCTCCAGAATAACCTTAGCAGGATACTCGTCAGCATTTTCGTTATAAAGCGGAAGACTGTTTTTACGGGACAGAAAAATTTCGGGCATAGCCTGACGGAAACCGTAAATACTTTGCTTTACGTCACCTACCACAAAAAGGTTTTTACCTGTGTGGCTGACTGAATTGAAAATTAAATCCTGCACCTCGTTTGCGTCCTGATACTCATCAACCATTACCTCATCGAAACGTGAGGATACTATATCTGCAACCTCAGTTGTGTTAACATTGCCATGTGAGTCAAGATTCACAAGAAGCTTGAGAGCATAATGCTCCACGTCTGAAAAATCAGCAACATTTTTCTGAAGCTTAAGCTCGGTAAAAATGCTTTCAAAGGTTTGAACACAGGAAAACATCTCGGCAACGATATGATACTGTGAGGATATATCGGAAAGAATCTCATCTTCTGACTGCAAAAAGAGTTTCTGGATTGTTTTCACATTACCTTTGACAATATCGCGGTTAGCTGACACCCTCAGCTTTATAGGGTGTTCGGTAAAGCCTCGCGCATTAAGCCTGCCAGCTTCAAATGTGTGAACAAAGGAAGCAATGGTGTTCCAATCTGA
This sequence comes from Ruminococcus sp., assembly GCA_017411385.1. Classification (GTDB taxonomy): domain Bacteria; phylum Bacillota; class Clostridia; order Oscillospirales; family Acutalibacteraceae; genus Ruminococcoides. Next base: position 80,804 of record JAFQQF010000018.1, on the reverse strand, counting down.
GGTTTCTAAAAGGCTTCTGAGCTTTTTGAAGAAGGCAAGGTCCTTAGCAAAAAGGTCGGATGCCTTTGCATAAAGCTCAGGCTCCTGCCTCAGAAGCTCTAATGAGGTTTCTGTAAGGCTTATGGAGTAATCCACTGCCGACAGGGTATAATCAAGAACAATCCTGCCCCAGATACTATCAGAAACGCTTTTGCAATCGCTGTAATATGAAAGCTTTTCTGAAAGCCATTTGTCCCCAAAGGGATGGGAACGAAGAAATTCGTAGAGCCTTAAGATGTTGCTTTGCAGACGTGAGTCATCGCGTGAGGATGCAAAGGCTTCAACCAAGTTTACAAAAGCTATATCGCCCTTTGAATAAAACTCATCGAGAGTGCGTTCCATCGCCTCTTGCTTGAGAAGAGTAAGCTCTGAGCTGTCGGCGATGCGATAATCTCCTGAGATGGGAAGCTTCTGAAAAAACTCACGAACCAAATCTCCGCAGAAGCTGTCAACTGTGGATATATGGGCAGAGGTCAGATGAACAAGCTGTCGTCTGTACCAAGGATTTTCAGGGTCTGACGAAAGCAGAGAAAGCAAGGTGTTGCGGATTCTTTCTTTAAGCTCTGCGGCGGCGGCACGTGTATAGGTAACTATGAGGAGTCTGTCAATGGGAACAGGACTTATGTTATCTGTAACCATCTGAATTACACGCTCAACCAAAACAGCGGTTTTGCCCGAGCCTGCGGCAGCACTTACAAGCAAGGAGCCTCCCCGTGCCTTTATGGCAAGTCGCTGATTATCTGTCCAGTTTCTGCTCATTGTGCCACCTCCTCTGATGTATCCTCTAATCCTAGTTCTTTGATTATTTCTTTTCTGTCAAGCTTGAAAACCTTTCTCAGTTTATCCCCTTCTTTGTGTCCGCAAACAGAGGAATAGGGACAATACTCACAGGCATCATAGCATACGGCGGCGGGCTCAGCTTCAATGTTACCCCTGTGAAGCTCTGTTGCCATTTGAGCTATGATAGAATCAATCTTGGAAAATATTGCTCCGAATTCTTCAAGGGAAGCCAGATTATCTAAACCTTTTACAGAGTTGCCCTTGGAGGAAACCGGTATGTATATACCTGCACATTCCTTCTCCATAGCTTCAAGAACATCCATATCACTGAGAATAAGACCGTTCATACGAAGCTTTTTCATCCGCTCTTTCAGCACAGCATCAGAGGAAGTATCGAATGCGGCATCAACAACAGGAACAACAGCAGGCATATAAAGTACACCTGCAGGGATAACGCTACCCTTGAAATAATCCTCGCTGTTTCGAGAAAGAACTGAAAGGTAAATAAGCATCTGCAGATTCAGTCCGTACATTACATCAGACAAATCAAAGGTCTTGGTGCCTGTCTTGTAATCCACTATTCTGATATACATTTTGCCGTCCTTCTTCATAAGGTCAGCTCTATCCACCTTACCTCTGATTGTAACAGTTTGTCCTGTGGGCAAAGTGAGGGTATAAGCAGGTACGTCCTCGCCTATATCAAGCTCAAAAGCCTCGGGTGTGAAGGCGCTTTGGGATAGCTCGCCTATTATATGGCGAATAAGATGAAAAGCTGAATTTGACACACGGTTATAGAGATACAGAAAGCGGTCGGATTTATCCTCTGTAGAGCCAAAGTGAAGCTGAGCGTACTGTGCCATAATAGCCTTTATGTCAATCATAAGCTCATTGTCTGAAAGAGAGCATAGCGCTGCTTTATCGTATTTTTTTATGAAGCATTCCAGAATATAGTGAACAAAGGAACCATACTCCATTGCATCAATTTGGGCAACTCTACGTTCCCGCAATCTAAGGCCGTAGGTACAAAAATACATAAAACGGCACAAGTGATATTTTTCTACCTGTGAAGCAGAAAGACGCATATTATCACCGAAAAGTCTGCGTGCGTTTTCGGGATTTTTGATTGTGAAAGGTTCCTTTGAAAGTGCACGGGACAAGGCTTTTGCAGATGAAGAAAAGACCTCATTACAGGAATAATAGTCCCTGAGGGCTGAGGTTAGCTCATCACGCCCCCTTGCTCTGCCTGCATACAGGCTGAATGAAGGCTTCGCTGCCCAAATTCTGTCTATATCCTCAACCGCTGCGGATGGAACAACAGAAAGCTGTGAAAACATTGCTTCAAGCTCAGAAATGATAATTGAGGGAATATTACTGCTACCGCTGAGATTCGTGGCAGGAAAGCTTACAAAGAGTTTTTGTGAAGCTGATGTGAGTGCATAATAACACAGATATTTTTCACGAACTGACTGAGTTTCCAAAGACTTATCAGGCAAAAGCCCTGCCTGAGTCAGAACACTTCGCTCGTCAGCGGTGAAAAGTCCGCTGTCGCCAAGGACCAAGGGGAATTCTCCGTCAACTGCACCGATTACAAACACGGCTTTTTTGTTTTGTAAACGAAGATGTTCAATGTCACCGACAATCACCTGATCAAGAGCTTTGGGAATAAAAGCAATCTCCTGAGTGGAAAACTGCAATTTAAGAAGCTCAACAAAACGTGCCGGACTTTCTATTCTTTCCCCGATAACCTGAGCGGTTCTGTCCAGAGTGTCAATAAAAATCTGCCAGAGCCTTAGCTGTTCTTCTGCAAGCTGATATTCCTTTGCATCTTCAAGACTTTGAGAAAGGCTGAGGAGTCTTTTATCAGCACCAAGACGAAGCATAAGAGCATAGAGCTCTTTGCAGATTACAGATGCCGTTGCACCCTTAATGTTGTTGCGGAATATAAGAAGAGGTTCAATAATAAAGCTTCTCACCTGCTCCACACGGGTAAGCTCCAGCAAATCATCCTTTGTGAATTCATCGGCAAAGCCTCTGGGGTTAGCCGTAAACTCGGATTGCAGTTTGGTGCCGGTCAAGGACCAAGTGAACAGATAGTTTTCAAACAGAGAGGCATCCACAGAATTCACTTCTGTGAGTCCTGACTTGACAACGGCAAGAACTGCATCCCTATTGAATGAATTAATCACACAATCAAAGCAAGAGGTCAAAAGCTTCATAAGCGGCTTCGAAAGTACATTTGAGGGGGTATCCATAAAGTAAGGAATATCGTAGGATGAAAGTGTAATATCGAGTATTCCGTTATAAGGAGAGGTGTTTCTGGACACAACAGCAATATCCTTATAGCGAACGCCTTCTTCAACCACAAGTCTGCGAATATTACGGGCAACGAAGTCGGCTTCCTCATATCTGTCAGAGGCACTGTAAACGCAAAGAGCGTCTGACAAAGCTTCATCGTGCACAGACTTATTGCGAAAGACGTTTTCTTCAATATGACGCAACTCTTCGCTTTCAAAATACCCCTTGTAATCACAGACAACCGGAGCACCTACAGATACGTTGTTTGTCTTTGCCAAGGCTTTGAGCCGTTTTGCTGTATCCTTTGATACCGAAAAAATACTATCATCAGCAACAATATCGGCATCATCGGAAAGAGTTATGTAAAGCTCCTTTGACTGAAGCAGGAGCTGTTCAAGAATATCGTATTCAAGCTGAGTGAAGCTTAAATAGGAATCAACACAGATTGTATAATCGGCAAAGACAGGGTTAGATTTGAGCAAATCACAGGCTATGGAAAGCTCACCCTCGGGGTCATCGAAGGAGTTTTCGAGGAAAGCATCAAAGGCTGATAGAACAAGAGAAGCATCATAGAGCTTATCTGACAACATTCCATCCTGTGGAACAGCCTTGCAAAGCATCTCAGAGGAAACCTTGTTCCTTGCGAATTCCCGACGGATAGATAGCATAAAGGTCAGAAGCTGAGGACTTAATGCTTTGTCAGAATACAGCTTCATTGCATCCGCAGTGTCCTCCAGAGCTATGCTCATAAGCAGAGTTTTTGTTGCTTCGTCTGCAAGAACTCCTTTGCTGTATCCGACAGCTTCAAACACATAATCGCAAAGACGCGAAAAGCCCAAGACCTTAATGTTCATTGCATCCTTCGGTCCTGAAAGCTCAAGGAAGGCTTTTTCGGCTTCGAAGGATTGCTGGTCAGGGACTATCATCAGAAGCTTATTATCTCCGCTTTTGGCAAGGGCAGACAACAGATTTCTTGCATATTCGGTTTTGCCTGATTTGCTGCGACCTGTGATTAACCTTAGCATAATTACACCGCCTGTACTTTAATTACAGATATATTATATAAACTTTGGTGTACCAAAAACAGTACATCATAGTACATCATTTTGAAAAGAAGTCTATAATTTTATTGAATATTTCTACTGCCTTAAATCTTAACTCAAACTTACCATCTGATGTTACTATGGAATATTGAGAAGGCGTAAGCTCACCCTTCAAGGAGCTCTCTTCATCTGCAAGAGAAAGACATAGGGATGGATACATAACGCACCACCAGTTTTTACCATCAGCATCACCTATGCGGATTTGAAGTGCATCGTAGACACCGGATGGCATTGTAACATCGCCGTAATACCTTGTGGTAAAATACATATTTTTTATACTTGCAGTAACAGGGTAAGCATAGCCCTGCTCGTATACTGTATTCTGAGCAGTCTGTGTGAGAAGGTCTATGTTTTCCTGTGCAAGCTTCTTTGCTTGTTCTTTATCCTGTGCATCAGAAAAAAGCTCTTCGCTTTTTTTCAGAATCGCATCACGGACCTGCAGTTTAAGCTTCTGGTCTTCTTCGGAATCGGAATTTGCCAGAATGTGAATACGAAAAACTTTATCGGAGATTTCACGACATTCTCCTTCAAAAGGTACAAGGGAAAAAAGCAGGGAAACTACAAAAGCAATGCACATAGATTTGAGAATATTTTTCATTAGAAAAAACCTACCTAATCAGTTGTTGTATGCTGATTATTGGCAGGTTTTTACTTTTTATTCATCAAAGCTGATTTTAGAAATAACTACTCCTGTGCGGCAAGGCTCTGCCACAAAAACATCCTCATACTCATTTTTCAGAGCTTGTGCACACTTTGAGGCTTTCCGCTCTGAGATAAACAATGCAAAAACAGCTGAACCGGATCCGCTCATTGCACAACCCAGAGCCTTTTGCTTATACATAACGGATTTGATTGAATTTATAACGTCAAGAGAAAGAACTTCTTCAAAATCGTTGTGGAGGAAATCCGCCACATTACGCACGCTTGCAGAATAAAGGGATTTTACTGCTAAATCGGTATAGCACAAACGGGTGCCTGTTCGGCTGTCTGCAAGAGCATAGGCCTTGGCTGTAGAAATAGAAACCTCAGGCTTACAGATTACGATTTTGCAGGCAGGAAGCTTGGGAAGCTTAGAGAGTGTGGTACCGGTTTCAGTTGCACGGCGGGTTCCGCCTACAATGCAGAAGGGCACATCGGCACCTACCTTCTCACCTATTTTGCAAAGTTCAGCCTCAGTAAGCCTTGCATCGTACATACGGTTAAGTATAACTATAACTGCCGCTCCGTCTGCACTGCCGCCTGCAAGTCCTGCACCGAAGGGAATTGTCTTTTCGATGTGGATAGTCATATCACCGTGAGTAAGGTTTGTATACGCAAAGAAAGCTTTTGCCGCCTTGTAGGCAATATTTGAGCTGTCGCAGGGCACACCTTCTTTATTGCAGGTGATAGTGATTTCACCCTCAGACTGAGCCTTTGGGTCTGCTGTAACTGTGATTTCATCGTAAAGAGAAACTGCCTGCATAAGCATATCTACATTGTGGTAGCCGTCAGGACGCTGAGAAAGAATATCAAGAGTAATATTGATTTTTGCAGGTGCTTTGGCTGTAATTTGCATATTAAAGCTCCTCTAAGAATTCCTTGATTCTGCCGAGAGCCTCGGTCAGATGGTTAATTGAGTATGAGTAAGACACACGCACGAAGCCTTCACCGCATTCACCGAACGCATCACCGGGAACTATTGCAACGTGCTTTGAATGAAGAAGCTTTGTGCAAAACTCCTCTGAGGTGAGCCCCGTGGATTTGATGCAAGGGAAGCAATAGAAAGCTCCAAGGGGCTCGAAGGTTTCAAGTCCCATAGCATTAAAGGTACCTACTACAAGACGGCGTCGCATATCATATTCAGAACGCATATGCTCTATATCCTTATCGCCGTTTTTTAGGGCTTCGATAGCTGCATACTGAGCAACTGTAGGTGCCGACATAATGCAATACTGATGAAGCTTTGTCATCATAGCGATGATTTCTTTGGGACCCATTGCATAGCCAAGACGCCAGCCTGTCATTGCAAAAGCTTTGGAGAAGCCGTTGATAACCACTGTACGCTCACGCATACCCGGAAGCGATGCAATGGAAACGTGCTTGTCTTTATATGTAAGCTCGCTGTAGATTTCGTCAGAGATTACAAGCAGGTCGTGCTTGATGATAACCTCTGAAAGAACCTGCAAATCATCCTTGGTCATTATGGCACCTGTGGGGTTATTGGGGTATGAGAGAATCAGAAGCTTTGATTTCTCCGTAATAGCGGCTTCAAGCTCCTCAGGCTTCAGACGAAAGTCGTTTTCAGCCTTTGTGTTCATAACAACAGCCTGTGCACCGCACATTTTGGTAAGGGGCTCGTAGCACACAAAGGAGGGCTGATGAACCAAAACCTCCTCGCCAGGATTAACCATACAACGTATGGCGATGTCAAGAGCTTCACTGCCGCCAACTGTTACTAAAATCTCAGTATCGGGGTTGTAGTCAAGATTATATTTTCTGTTAACAAAACCGCTTATCTCCTGACAGAGCTTTTTAAAGCCTCTGTTGGGAGTATACCATGTTTTACCGTTTTCAAGAGAATCAATACCTGCTTTTCGCACATGCCATGGGGTGCGGAAATCAGGTTCACCGATTGAGAGGGATATAACGTCATCCATCTCGTTGACGATATCAAAGAAACGTCTGATGCCCGAAGGCTTGACACTCTGAATCGTCTTGTTCAAATATTTACTGTAATCCATCAGAACTGCATACACCTTTCGTCAACTGCGGTATCTGTGAGTACAGTACCATCGTATTTATATCGTTTGAGGAAGAAATGGGTTGCAGTGCTCAATACCCCTTCCAAGGTTGAGAGCTTACGGGATACAAAGGATGAAACGTCCTGAATTGTGTCGCCCTTTACTGTGAGGCCCAAATCGTAGGTACCTGCCATGAGAGATACAGAAGAAACCTCCTCAAAAGCCATAACGCGCTCTGCAATCTCATCAAAGCCTTTATCCTTGGTGGGAGTTACCTTGAGCTCGATATATGCTGTAACCCCTGAGTCTGCTACCTTTTCCCAGTTGATAACAGCACGGTAGCCTTTGATGACACCCTGCTTTTCATAAGCGTCAATCCGCTCTTTTATTGCCTGTTCGGATTCACCTAAGAGCATAGAAAGCTCAGAGGTCGAATAGGTTGAATTGTCAGAAAGTAATCTGAGAAGTTTATCCATAAGTATTCTCCTTATCTAAAGTAAAATAATTCTATTAAACCGTAACGGGGTTTACCGCATCAGTAAAGCTTACTGCGTTCGCACAAATAGCTGCCGCAATACAGAAGCATTCGCGTTGCTCTGAGTAAATATCAAGCTCGTAAGCACCTGTTAAGAGATATTTGTCGGCAGATTGGGACATAATAAGCTTACCGTCAGCATCAAAAATTTCGAAAGATCTGCCGTCGCCGGACAAGCACAGTGTCCAGCTTATACCGTGAAAGCGATACTCAATAAAGCGTCTGCTTTTTGTGGCGGTTATAGCAAATCTGTCGCTGGAATCCTTGACCACGAAAGCGTAGAAAACGTGAAAAGGTGCACAACGGATAGTAACCAGCGGTGTGCTGTCAGACGAACAAAGAAGCATTTTATCTGCTCCTGCATAACGCCTTCCGGTAACGGTAAACTTTTCTTTTCCGTTATGGTCACAGACAATGAATCGCGTGTGCTGAGCGCTGTTATCACGTTTTAGAAAAAGTTTCATACAATCACCCTAATAGAATATTCCGGCGGGGTTACCGCTATATGAATATTATGTATCAGAAAAGCTGAAGAAATCAGATTATATGAGTTTTTTATTAAGCTTCATATTGAAAATGTAGAAGCTTCCGCGTCGATTGTATCCCTGATCCAAGGCATAACAAGAAGTATAGCCAAGCAACAGCCAAAAGCTCATTACAAGATATGTTATGTCAAAAAGCAAGGTTTTTTCGATTATTGCATAAACAAGATACGCGCCTATGTATGCAATCAGACAGGGGTACACGCTGTATACCATAATTCTGCGATGAACAAACCAAGCAGGAAGAATCATTCGTATGTACCTTGCAAGGAAAGCTATAAACAGTACAGTACCTATGATACCTGTGGTTACAAGCAAGGTAAGGTAGCCGTTGTGCAAATCGGTAAAAGCTATCTGAACAAAACCATCGTATTTGGAATTGAAGCTTTCTCTGCCTGTAACTGCAATAATAGCATCGTACAGGTTGCCCTTGCCGATACCGAAAATGGGATTGTGCTTGAAAACTTTGAAGCCTGCATCCCACAAAAACCACCGACTGGTAACACCGGTGTCTTTTTTAGGGACAAAAAGTGCATCAGCAGCAAGGTCTTTAATCTGCTGAGAGGAGAACTCATTTTCGCTGAAAAACACAGCTACACCTACACGGCATACAACGCGGAAAAACAGCATTGCTGTCAGAACAATAACTCCTGCTACCACAAGAGTAATCATTCTAAAAATCATTTTTCTGGGTGTGAGCTCCTCCATCAAGGAAAAAACCTTCATAAGAACTATGATTGCCGCGTATACCACAAGAAGCAAAAGACTGCCTGTGCTGTCGCAAAGCAGTAAAGCTAAGCAGTTAAGGAGCACACAGCTTGCAAGCCAAATACGGCTTACCCGCTTCTGACCTGAGTGAGCTACAAAGTTAGGCTTTGTAAGCATATGACAGCAGATTACAGAAAGTGCTGACACGTAGCCCTGATAGTTAGGATTGGTATAAAAGCCCTTGAACACACCTTCATAGTACATATAGTTATCGAATCTGCCGTGAGTAAACAGCATCATAAAAAGTCCGATAAACGTAAAAACCGTGGAAAGATAAACTATAACCCTTACCATCAGGTAAAGCTCCCAGCGAAAGGGCACCCCCTGCTCTGTATGCATTCCGTAAAAAACAAAAAAACACACCCCGCAGTGGACAAGCATCAGCAGGTTGTAGGCTACTGCCTGCAAATCGCCGGTGATGCTTACAAGAACAGTTATAGTAAAAGACGCCATAAACGCCATAAGCCAGACTCCCAGATAGAGCCTTGCATAAGCTTTTCTTTTTACTACCGAATAAATGCTAAGACCTACTCCCCAAACAAAGAGAACATATGTAAGCAAGTATGCCGCCTTTTCCACATACATAACCATACTGAAAAACATACACAGCATAAATATCAGGCGGAAAAGCGAGGTATCAAGAAAAACCATACCAAGTTTCTTCATAACAAACCTCTCAATTGATTTCTTGTTGGAAACCCTTTATTTGAGCACTTCGATTACGGTTTTAAAAATCAGATATAAATCCCTGCGAAAGCCAAAGCGTGAGATATACTTAAGGTTATATTCCATCTTCTGAGGAAGGATAACGTTGATGTATTCTTTATCCACGTCTGCAGCATTTTCCAAAAGCTTTGCTTCATCCTTAAACATAATGCTTGCAAGTGAGGTAACTCCTGCAGGCATCAGAAGTGTTGCCAGCATCTCAGGAGTATAGGCATCCACATACCTTGGAACCTCCGGGCGAGTACCAACAATACTCATTTTGCCCGAAAGCACATGAAAAACCTGAGGAAGCTCGTCGAGTCGGAACTTACGCAAAAACTTGCCGACTTTTGTGATGCGGTTGTCTTCGCCCTGAGTAAGCTCGCCTTGCTTGTCTGCATCCACAACCATTGTGCGGAACTTCCAGATTCTGAACTGTTTGCCGTAGGTTGTGACTCTCACCTGCTTATAAATCACAGGGCCCTTTGAGGTGAGCTTGATTACAAGTGCAATCACAAGCATAGGAAACAAAAGAAATATTAAAAGAAAAAGAGATGCAACAACATCAACCACACGTTTAAAAAACAGGCTTCGCTTTTTTGCTTTCAATATATCATAATATGGTCTGACTTCCTCAGTCTGCAAAAAGGAAGGAAGCTCAGAAAAGGGTAACAGCCGCATAGGACTCCTCCTGAGAATAGTTTCAGTTATACAGTATATATTATACTATTAAAATAAGAATTTTTCAACTATTTATAAAAAATATAAGACAGCATCAATATTCGGCATTATACTGCGAAGAATTGGTATAAAATATCTATTGCAAATTGCATCTTTTGCTTATGTAAGGCTTGACTTAAAAGCCTTGTATGAGTAAAATTATAGAAGACTCAAATTACTAAAGGAGAAAGCTTATGAGCAACGATTATTCACCGGACCTTATAACCTTGGTTGATGACGAAGGTGCAGAGCATAACTTTGAAATTCTTGACAACATAGAATACGACGGCAAGGAATACTATGCTCTCTACCCTGTTTTTGATAATCCCGAGGATTTGGTTGCAGACTCAGGAGAATACTACATTATGGAGGCTATGGACTCAGAAGACGGCTGGGAGCTTGCAGAAGTAGAAGATGACGATTTGATTGATAAGCTGAGTGTGATTTTTGAGGACAGATTTGCCGAAAAGTTCGGTGAAGACGAATAAGCACACGCTTAATTGAAACAATAAATATAACAAACGGAAAACCTCCTGCCTGATTCGTGTACGGGGCAAAATAACCCTACAACCTTTAAATCGGGAGCCAAGCTCCGTCAGTGGCGTGCAGACCTCCCCTGATATGGGACGAAGGGAGCCAAAAGCTGATGGGCGGGCACCCACCTGCTTTTTTAGTAGCAGGTTATATTATGCTCTTACGGTCAGGCGGGATTTCTTATACTAATAATTAGGAGAATACATATATGAAGATTTCTGTGCTGGGCTGCGGCAGATGGGGCAGCTGCATTGCTTGGTATCTTGATAAAACAGGTCACGAGGTACTATCCTGCGGACTTGAAAACGCACCCGAATTCATACAGCTTAAAGAAACAAGAAAAAATGACTATCTTGAATTCCCTGAAAGTATTGAGATAAGTTCAGATCTTGCGTATGCTATAGAGCGTGCAGAAGTAATCGTTATTTCAATTTCTGCACAGCATTTGCGTGAATATATGGCGGATATTTCAAAGAACAATCTTGATGGAAAGATTATCGTGCTTTGTATGAAGGGTGTTGAGGAAGCTACAGGCTGCAGACTCAGCGAGGTTGTGGGAAGTTTTGTTGACGAAGAGAAAACTCCCATTGCAGTTTGGGTAGGTCCCGGTCACCCTCAGGATTTTGTTAAGGGTATCCCCAACTGTATGGTAATTGACAGCAAGAACAAAGATGTTAAAACCAAGCTTGTAAATGAGCTTTCAAGCTCACTTATCCGTATGTATATCGGCAACGACTTTATCGGAAGTGAGATTGGTGCCGCCGCAAAGAACGTTGTGGGAATTGTGGCAGGTATGCTTGACGGTATGAATTATCAGTCCCTAAAGGGTGCTCTTATGGCAAGAGGTGCAAGAGAGATTGCAAGGCTGATTGAGGCTATGGGTGGCAATCCTATGTCGGCATTCGGACTTTGCCACTTAGGTGACTACGAAGCAACACTTTTCTCCAAATGGAGCCACAACAGAATGTATGGCGAAAACTTTGTGAAGGGCATTGAATACGGCAAGCTTGCCGAGGGCGTGATGACCACCAAGGCACTTAAAAAGCTTGCAGATAAATACAATGTGGAGATGCCTATTGTTTCCTGCCTTTACGAGGTGCTCTTCGAGAGCAAGCCCTTTGAAAGTGCAATGGAAGAACTTTTTGAAAGGTCCTTCAAGCCTGAGTTCTGATAACAAACTAACATACAATAAAAAATAAAGAGAGCACACAGCTTTTCTGTGTGCTCTCTTTGCTATTTATAAATAATAATCATACAAAAATATCAATAATTCCTGAAACATACTTTTGTATCGCAGACACATCTTTTATATTAACTACACCATCAAAATTAACATCTGCCCTCAAAAGTTCACTAGCCGAAAGGGAAACTAGCCCAGCCATATACTTTTGAATAATTGTAGAATCGTTTACCGTAACATTACCATTATTATCAACATCACCCAGCTCACCTGAGTCAGGCATCCAGTATGCATACAGAGTAATCACATCTCCATCCTCCAAATATTCAAAAGAATGTGCAACTCCAGTGTCACCTATCATTTTTGTAGAATACCCAGATTCGCGTGCATCAATAGGAAACCAGCCAAACAATCCTCCTTGCTTTGCACAATACACTTCACCCTGCTCATCTTTAGCATACCAAAAATCAAAAGAATATCCGTTTTTTACAAACGTGTTGCTTGGAAGAAATTGAAGAACACCATATTGAACATCTATGCTTTGCATAGAACCAACTCCACCGTTCCCGTTAAATTTAACCGTATACTGTATATCTAACCACTGAGCATACATTGTAATAGTATCACCGTTAACGTTAGTTGTATTAAATACTATATGTTCATCTGAATATAAAAACTTATAGTAACCTGATGGCTGATTACCCTCAGTATACCAACCAGAATAAGTACCATTTGTATAATACCACTTGTTATCCGAGGCTCTTTTAGCATGCCAACCGATGAACGGCAATCCATTATTTGAAAACTGATTACTTCGTAATGGAGTCCGGATACCATATGTTACAACAGTATCGTTCATTGTGCCTGTCCCACCATTTGTATTATATTTTATATTATATTGTATGACTGAACTTAGCGATTTATATGCATTCAATCTTCCTCCGGTTGAAACTTTACCATTTAATGAGGTAACGCTATCAACTCCCTGCAATATATACGATTTGATTAGTTGAGTATTCAATTCAGGAAATTTACTTTTTAGCAAAGCTGCTACTCCAGCAACATACGGTGTAGCCATCGACGTTCCTGACATAAGTGTATATTGACCATCATTATAGGTACTATATATGCTAGTACCTGGGGCTGCTAGATCAACATATGATACGCCATAATTTGACGGACCATCTAAACCACTATACAAGCTATCAGATGATGTAGAATTAGCAACAGAAATCATATTATCTGTATTTGCACTTGTGAATATATATTTATTGCTGCTATTAATATTAACCCCAGCATTTCCAGCCGCACAAACAAACAAACCATCATAGTATCTTATTACATCATAATAATAACTATCATAACCAGCAGCACTAAAGCTAACTGAAACAATAGGAATACTTTGCGCCTGTGCATAATCAATGGCAGAGGCAAATGTTGAATACGATAACGCGTAATCATTTATCTCACTATTATAAGCAGCTGCTTTGAGGCTTACTAAACCTACATTCCAACATACACCTGATATGCCTTTAGAATTATTACCTTCTGCTCCAATAATACCAGCTACATGAGTTCCGTGACCATCTGGATCTGTCAAAGGAGAATTACCTCCAGTAAAATCCTTACTTAGAGTTCTATTGACTCTATTAGTTAAGTCGGGGTGATTTCCCATAATACCAGTATCAATTATTCCAACATTGACCAAAGAACTACCAGTAGAAATATTCCATGCATCTGGTAAATTAATTTTAGGAACAGCCCATTGAGATTCAATATAAGTATCATTTGGAGTTGAGGACTTTGAAATATTTAAATCAACAAATTCATCAGTTGTAGAGATAGCATTATCAATCAAACAACACTTTGTATAATAATTCGGAAATGCCATCATTACATCATCCCTTTTTTCAAGGGTTTTAATACAATCCAGTACGTTTTGTTTGCTCTTTTGATTTAATTTTAAAAGAAGAATCTGATGGAAGGTGTCCTCTTCAACATAAAAAACATCATTATTTCGTGTTAAGTCTAAACCTTGTTTAGCACTCTTTGTTGTGGCTGTATATTCCCTCTGCTCTTTTATTATTTCTGTTGTAAATTTTGTAATATGTTCAACTGATATTGCCGAAACTTCCGAAAAGTCTTTTGGGGAATATTCCTTCAGATTTCTACTTATCCCATTATTTAGCACAACCACTATTGAATCCGACTCGAAATCCTCATCAATTTTTGCATCACAAAGCAATTTTTTATCTTCTGTACTCAAAACATCTTTATTTATAGTCAAACTATCAGCATCAATAGCAGATACCGAAGTGAAGAAAGTAGAAAACACAACAAAAAACAACACTACCATACTAATAAGCTTTTTCATAAAATCAACCACCTTCTATTAATTTGGAAGTGTATAGCTATTAACAAAAACTCTTTCTAAATCTATATTTGCTCTATAGTCAAGAGTCTTAATGGCCTGATAAACGTTATCATAACTGGGGTTCTCTAAATAAAGTAAATACTGAGCGGGTTTTGTTACATCTGACAATCCACCAATTCTTTCAATAGAAGTAAAGTCGAACTCCGGAAAATCTTCTAACATTAATTCTAATCCCGGTTTTGCAACAACAACAATAGCGTCAGTATAATATTTAGTAGAACCGATATTAACTTCACAAGAAAATTTATCGTAAAAATCCATAGCTAATTCTTCGCCAAAACACAGTTCACAATCTAAATCTGCAACGCACTTCTGAATACCGGTTGCGTTCTTGATGGAAACACCTGTCTTGTCAGGGTCACAGAGAAATCTCTGAACGCTTGTAAGATAAGTAAGCTCTGCTATTCCCTTTTGGATAGCGGTGGCATCCTTGACGGTTACAACCCCGTCCATATCCACGTCGCCGAAAAGGAGTACTTCGGGCACAGAAAAGCTTTCTGCGCCAACAGTAACACAGCCTAAAGCTAAGATAAAAGCCACAACAAGACTGATTAATTTAATAAATCTCATAATATTACCTCCGAATCTATTATAATGTAATATAATTTATGTTGCATACCACATCGGAATCACACCTTAGTTTATATATTATCAACATCAATTGTTTTGTCTATTGTAATTATATCATACCATAAAATCCACGTCAATAAATAAGCATTGTTTTGCTAATTTTTGTTGTTTCTTACAATAATCAGCACACCGATTTATATATTATAACTAAGCAAAAACAACAAACAAAAACGTCAGTACGGAACTGTGCAGTTCGTACTGACGTTTAGTTTTTATATTTGCTTTATAATCAAAAGTTGCCTACTGTGGCGGCGATTACTGCTTTGATTGTGTGCATACGGTTTTCTGCCTCGTCAAACACGATGGACTGCTCAGACTCGAACACTTCGTCTGTAACCTCCAGAGCAGTAAGACCAAACTGCATACCTACCTGCTTGCCCACACCTGTGTTAAGGTCGTGGAATGCAGGCAGACAATGCATAAATACTGCATCCTCGCGGGCATTTGCCATAAGCTCGGAGTTCACCTGATAAGGAAGCAGGTCGTTTATACGCTCTGCCCAAACCTCTGCAGGCTCACCCATTGAAACCCATACGTCGGTATAGATTACGTGAGCGTTTGCGACTGCCTTTTTGGGGTCAGTTTCGAAGTTAAGGGTTGCGCCTGTTTCCTTGGCGATTTCCTGACACTTCTCTACAAGGTCGCTTTCGGGGAAGTATTTTTCGGGTGCACAAGCGGTAAAATTCATACCCATCTTTGCACAGCCAACCATAAGGGAATTGCCCATATTGTAACGGGCATCGCCCATATATACGAAGTTGATACCCTTGAGTGTGCCGAAATGCTCTTTGATTGTGAGGAAATCAGCGAGAATCTGTGTGGGGTGAAACTCGTTGGTAAGACCGTTGTATACGGGTACACCTGCTTTGTTGGAAAGCTCCTCTACAATCTCCTGTCCGAAACCGCGGTACTCGATGCAATCGTACATTCTGCCGAGAACACGGGCGGTATCAGCGATGCTTTCCTTTTTGCCAATCTGAGATGCATCGGGGTCAAGATAGGTTGTGCTCATACCGAGGTCGTGAGCGGCTACCTCGAATGCACAGCGGGTACGTGTGCTTGTTTTTTCAAACACAAGTGCAATGTGCTTTCCGTCACAGATTTTGTGAGGAATTCCTGCTTTCTTCTGAGTTTTCAGAAGCTCGGCAAGGTTAATGAGCTTTTCTATTTCTTCGGGGGTGTAATCAAGGAGCTTCAGAAAGCTTCTGCCCTTGAAATCTGCATATAATTTTTCCATATTAAACCTCCGTTTTACATACGGTTTTTATAATTTCAACTGCTTCCTTTAGGGCATCCCACTCAATGTTAAGAGCAGGAAGAAGTCTTAACTTCTGCTTTGCTTTGATTACAAGGAGTCCTTTTTCCATACACTCCTTGACAATCTCATCAACAGGGCGCTCTGTTGTAATACCAAGCATAAGTCCCATACCGTCGACAGCTTTGACACCTTCACAAGCTGAAAGCTCAGAGATAATGTACTCGGACTTTGCTTTAACCTCAGCGAGAAGCTCGTCGTCAATACGATTGAGGATGCTGATTGCACCTGCACAGCAGACAGGATTACCGCCAAAGGTTGAGCCGTGGTCGCCGGCTTTAAGTACATCCTGAACCTTCTGGGAAAGAACTGTTGCACCCAAGGGAAGTCCTCCGCCCAAGCCTTTTGCTGTGGAGAAAATATCGGGTGTGACGCCATAGTTCATATATGCGTAAAGCTCACCTGTTCTGCCGTTGCCTGTCTGAACCTCGTCAGCGATTGTGATAATATCATACTCAGCGCTCAGCTCAAATATTCTTTCAACAAACTCGGGAGTAAGAGGCATTACTCCTCCCTCACCCTGCACAAGCTCGAACATAATGGCGGCGATGTTACCGCTCTTTACCTTATCTTCAAGGTCAGAAATGTTGTTTGCTTCTACGTAATCGAAGCCTTCTGTCAAGGGCAGGAAGTCGTTGTGGAAAACATCCTGACCTGTAGCAGAAAGAGTTGTGATTGTTCTGCCGTGGAAGCTGTTTTTGAGAGTTAAGATTTTGTTTCTCTCTTTGCCGTATTTATCTGCCGCATACTTACGTGCAACCTTGATTGCACACTCGTTAGCCTCGGCACCTGAGTTTGAAAAGAAAACCTTGCTCATACCTGTTTTTTCACATAGAAGCTGTGCAAGACGTGCACAGGGACCTGTGTAGTAAAGATTTGAGGTATGCTGAAGCTCCATAAGCTGTTCTGCTACAGCACTAATCCACATATCGTCACAAAAGCCAAAGGTATTTACTGCAATACCTGTTGCCATATCTATGTACTCCGTGCCATCGTCTGCAATGGCAACAGAGCCTTTGCCTTTAATAAGTGTTACGGGAAATCTGCCATAGGTATGGGCTATATACTCGTTATCTAAATCCTTAATGCTCATCAGAAAAATCCTCCGCAACCATTGTGCCTGCACCTTCATCGGTGAGTGTTTCAATGAGAAGTGAATGATGAACTCTGCCGTCCATAATAATTACTCGCTTAACGCCTCTTGCAATAGCCTCAAGACAGCACTCAACCTTGGGAATCATACCGCCTGAGATAGTACCGTCGCGGAAAAGCGCAACGGCGGACTTGGTATCAATGGCAGGAATGAGAGTTGTGGGGTCGTCTTTATCGCGGAGAATTCCTGCGATGTCAGTCATTGTAATAAGACGCTCAGCCTTGAGTGCTCCTGCAATCTGAGCAGCGGCAGAGTCTGCATTGATGTTATATGTGTTGCCCTCGTCGTCACAGGCAACTGTGGAAACGATTGGGATGTAGCCGTTATCAAGCAAGTCAAGGATAGGCTTAACGTTAACCTCGGTAATCTTGCCTACAAAGCCAAGACGTTCGTCTTTTATCTTAGCTTTAATCATACCGCCGTCAATACCTGAGATACCCATTGCCTTACCGCCCTTTGTGTTGATAAGGTTAACAAGGCTCTTATTAATTTTGCCTGCAAGCACCATCTGGACTATGTCAACGGTTTCTTTATCGGTAACTCGAAGTCCGTCAACAAACTCGGTTTCCTTGCCTACCTGCTTTAAGGTATCGGTAATTTCGGGGCCGCCGCCATGAACAAGCACGACCTTGACACCGATAAGCCACAGAAGGACAATATCCTGCATAACCTCCTGCTTGAGCTCTTCGCTTACCATAGCGTTGCCGCCGTATTTGACTACGACAACCTTACCGTTGTATTTCTGAATATAAGGCAGTGCCTGAACGAGAACTTCGGCACGCTGTGCGTTTGTAATATCTAAAGACATTTTGATTATCCTTTAACTAATAAATTTATCAGGTACGGTAGTCACCGTTGATACGAACATAATCGTAGGTAAGGTCACAACCCCAAGCGGTTGCAGAATACTCACCGTCACCCAGAGAAACAAGAATTTCAATTTCTTTTTCAAGGAGGATTTCCTTAGCAATTTCCTCAGAGAAAGGAACACCAGCTCCGTTTACGCATACGGGAATCTCGCCCTTAGCGGATTTGAAGGAAACATCTACCTTTGTGGGGTCTAAGTCCTTGACACCATAACCGAGAGCACAGAGAACTCTGCCCCAGTTGGCATCGGAGCCGAACATAGCCGCCTTTACAAGTGAGGAACAGATTACAGACTTTGCGGCAATCTTAGCCTGCTCCTTGCTTGTTGCTCCCTCTACCCTACACTCAACGAGCTTTGTGGCACCTTCGCCGTCTGCGGCAATATTGCGGCAGAGGTAAACGGTTACTGTATTGAGAGCTTTCATAAAGGCTTTGAAGTTATCGTCGTCTTTGTCGATGATGGTGTTGCCTGCTTTACCGTTTGCAAGAATTGTAACCATATCGTTGGTGGAGGTATCACCGTCAACAGAGGTCATATTGAAGGTATCCTGAATATCACTTGAGAGTGCCTTCTGAAGCATTTCGGGAGCAACGGCACAGTCAGTCGTGATGAAAACAAGCATTGTAGCCATATTTGGGTGAATCATACCCGAGCCCTTAGCAATACCGCCCATACGGCACTCCTTGCCGTCAATCTCAAAGGAAACAGCAATTTCCTTTTTGACTGTGTCGGTAGTCATAATGCCCTCTGCGGCATACTCGGAGTTATCTCCCAAGCCCTCTACAAGTGCAGGAATGCCCTCGCGGATGGGAGTTATATCCAGAATTTCGCCGATAACACCTGTGGATGCAACAACAACGTCAGAAGCGGAAACTGAAAGCTTTTCTGCTACAAGCTCACACATCTGCTGTGCAATTTCAACACCGTTTGCATTGCAGGTGTTAGCGTTGCCTGAGTTACAGATTACAGCCTGAGCATAGCCGTCAGCTATATTCTGCTTTGTAACAGCAATGGGGGCACCTTTGACAAGGTTTGTTGTATACACTGCCGCGGCAGAGCACTTTACGTCACTATAAATGAGTGAAAGGTCGCGTTTTGATTTATTCTTACGGATTCCGCAATGGATACCGTTGGCTTTGAACCCCTGTGCGGCACAAATACCGCCTTCGATTATTTTCATATTTTACACTTCCTTAATTGAGAGTGAGGTGGTTTTTGAAAGTCCCAGAGCAATGTTCATACACTCAACTGCAGCACCGGAGGCACCTTTGCCTAAGTTGTCGTATCTTGCAATGAGAAGAATTCTGTCTTCGTTACCTTCCACGGTCACCTGCATATTATCAAAGCCTGTGAAAGCGTTTGAAGAAACAAAGCCTGTTTCGTCCATTTTTTCTACATAGCTTACCACAGAGTCGTTATACATCTGAGCATAAATATCTTTAATGCTTTCAATAGTGAAGCCATCGCCAAGCTGAGATTTATGAAGAGGAACAGTCACCTGCATTCCGCTGTAGAAATCACCTACAACAGGGCAGAAAACAGGAGCATTCTTAACACCTGTTACCTTGGTCATTTCGGGGATGTGCTTGTGCTTCTGCGGTGTTGCATACTGACGAGGTGAAGAAAGCTCAAAGCTTCTGTCATCATCCTCGTAATCGGCAATCATCTGTTTGCCGCCGCCGCTATAGCCTGTAAGCGAGAAGCAGGAAAGAAGTACATTCTCGGAGATAATCCCGTTCTTTACAAGAGGATAGACAAGAGCGATAAAGCCTGAGGCGTGACAGCCGGGAACAGCTATACGCTTGGAAGACTTGATTTTATCAAAATGCTCCTGTGAAAGCTCTGCAAAACCGTATGCCCAGTCGGGATTTGTACGGTGAGCAGTTGAGGTATCAATGACAACTGTATTGGGATTGTCAATAAGAGATACTGCCTCAATAGCCGCCGCATCGGGCAGACAAAGGAACGCAACGTCTGCTTTATTAAGCATTTCACGGCGAGCCTCTGTGTCCTTGCGAAGCTCCTCAGAAAGTGTGAGGATTTCTACATCCTCACGAGCTGAGAGTCGGTCAAATATTTTAAGGCCTGTGGTGCCTGCTTTTCCGTCAATAAATACTTTAGTCATTCAAAAACCCCGTTACAAAATCAATCTGAGTCTGCACAGATTTGGGACCTGTGCCACCCTGTGAAATTCTCTTGTTTACACAAGCTTCAAGAGAAATATCGGTATATACGTCTTCATCAAAAAGCTCTGAGAGCTCTTTGTATTTTTCAAAAGGTAAGTCCTCTAAAACTGTGTTGTTAGCTATACAGTAAGCTACTGTTTCGCCTACCAGCTTATATGCTGAACGGAAGGGCATTCCCTTCTTTACAAGGTAGTCAGCCAAATCTGTGGCATTGATAAAGCCTTTCTGAGCCGCCTTGTACATATTGTCCTTGAGAACAGTTGAGGTTGCAATCATGGGCGTGAACACAGAGATACAGAGCTTTACTGTATCAACTGCATCGAAGATAGCTTCCTTGTCCTCCTGCATATCCTTGTTGTATGCAAGAGGCAAGCCCTTTAAGGTTGTGAGCAGTGCTACCAAATCACCGTAGACACGTCCGCATTTACCGCGGATAAGCTCTGCCATATCGGGATTCTTCTTTTGGGGCATAATGGAGGAGCCTGTAGAATAGCTGTCATCAAGCTCCATAAACTTAAACTCCCATGAGCACCACAAAGTGATTTCTTCGCAGAAGCGGCTTAAGTGCATCATAAGGATTGAGTAAGCACTTAAAAGCTCCAGACAGAAATCACGGTCGGAAACACCGTCAATGCTGTTGAGGGTGATTGTGTCAAATCCTAAGTGCTGAGCCTCAAAACTACGGTCTGTGTTGTAGGTTGTACCTGCAAGAGCACAGGAACCGATAGGCGAAGCATTCATACGCTTTACAGCGTCCTTGATTCTAGAGTAATCGCGGATAAACATCATTGCATAAGCAAGGATATGGTGAGCAAAGGTTACAGGCTGTGCACGCTGAAGGTGTGTGTAGCCGGGCATAATAACATCTGTGTTTTCCTGTGCTTTATCTCTGAGAGCTTCAATAAGAGTTTTAAGCATTGAAAGAATTTCTTCGTTCTCTGCACGCAGATACATACGGATATCAAGAGCAACCTGATCGTTACGGCTTCTTGCTGTGTGCAGACGCTTGCCTGCATCCCCTATGCGCTTTGTAAGCTCGGACTCGATGAACATATGAATGTCCTCAGCATTCATATCAAACTGAAGAGCACCCGACTCGATATCCGAGAGAATTGAGGTGAGTCCTTCAATAATCTGAGAGGAATCCTCAGCTGTGATGATGCCCTTTGAAGCAAGCATCAGAGCGTGTGCTATTGAGCCTTCAATATCCTGTTTATACATACGGCAGTCAAAACGAATAGAGGAGTTGAAATCGTCCGCTAATTTATCAAGCTGTTTTGAAAATCTGCCTGCCCACATCTTATCCATAATGTTACCTGCTTTTCCTAAAAAATAATGTTACCGAGGACTTCTCCTCGGTTTAAGGTTTCAAGTCAGCTCCCCAAAAGAGGAGCTGACTTATATTGAAATTTAAGTAATCAGTTAAGACCGTTCTTTTTCTTCATACGAGCGTAAACGGTGGTTGAAAGGCCGTAGAGGTTGATGAAGCCTGTAGCCTCGGACTGGTCGTAAACGTCGTCCTCGTCGAAGGTTGCGATTTCGGGATCGTAGAGAGAGAAGGGTGACTTAACGCCAGCGTTAATCATATTGCCCTTGTAGAGCTTGAGGGTTACATCGCCAGTAACGGTTTCCTGAGTTTTCTTAACGAAAGCAAGGATTGCTTCTGTGAGAGGTGTGAACCACTGAGCGTTATAAACCATCTCACCCAGCTTCTGAGCAACCAGTGCCTTGTAGTGTGCTGTTTCCTTATCAAGACAGATTGTTTCAAGAACGTTGTGAGCCTTGTAGAGGATTGCACCGCCGGGAGTTTCATAAACACCGCGGCACTTCATACCAACCAGACGGTTTTCAACGATATCGAGAAGACCTACGCCGTTCTCACCGCCAAGCTTATTGAGAGTAAGGATGAGCTCGGTAGCGTTCATTTCCTTGCCGTCAACAGCTGTGGGAACACCCTGCTCAAAGTGAATTGTAACATAGGTGGGCTTATCGGGAGCCATTTCGGGAGAAACACCCATCTCGAGGAAGCCTTCCTTGTTGTATGTAGGCTCGTTCATAGGGTCTTCAAGGTCAAGACCTTCGTGAGAAAGATGCCAGATGTTCTTATCCTTGGAGTAGTTGGTTTCGCGGTTAATCTTCAAAGGAACGTTGTGAGCCTCTGCGTAGTCGATTTCCTCTTCACGGGATTTGATATCCCACTCACGCCAAGGAGCGATAATAGGCATATCGGGAGCAAAAGCCTTGATAGCCATTTCAAAACGAACCTGATCGTTGCCCTTACCTGTGCAACCGTGACAGATAGCATCTGCACCCTCTGCCTCTGCAATTTCAACAATACGCTTTGCAATGATGGGGCGAGCAAATGCTGTGCCGAGCATGTAGTTTTCGTAAAGTGCACCAGCCTGCACACAGGGGAAAACATAGTCGGTGAGGAACTCCTCTGTAAGGTTTTCAACATAGCACTTGGAAGCACCTGTTTTGATAGCCTTCTCTTCAAGACCTTCAAGCTCGTCAGCCTGTCCTACATTACCAGAAACAGCAATGATTTCGGGGTTGCCGTAGTTTTCCTTGAGCCAAGGGATGATGATAGATGTATCAAGTCCGCCTGAATATGCAAGCACGATTTTTTTGAATTCTGTCTTTTTATTCATTTTTATTACCTCCGCAATGTAATATTGATTTTTGATATGCATAAATATTACCATATCTAGAATATTTATGCAAGTGTTTGTGAGTAATTACTTATAAATTCATTAGTTTGCTGTAATATACCAAAAGAGTACTGTCACTTTTAGTAATAATCACTATATATTTTATATTAAAAGGTGATTTCGAAGGATTTTGGAAAGGATATGAAAAAGAAAAAACCTTTCTGAGCAAGGAGTCATGAAACATCTCAGATGTTCGTTTGCTCAGAAAGGTTGCATATTTATGCATTGTTTATGCAACAACAAATTACTCCGCAGTTGTTACATCAACAGCTTCGGGTGAACCCTCGCCGTTTAAATAATAATCAGAGTCACCAATGAGAAGCTTTGTACCTTCGATGGAATAATCAATGGTATCTTCAGTTTCAACACCGCTGTTATCCTTATAGAAGCACATAGTGATTTTGCCGTCGTCTACAGTATATGTATGCTTTATTTCGGTATCATAAACGTAAATACCATCATCAACCTTCTGACGGAAGATTGCATAGCCATCAGCTGTAAACTCGTAAGAATCGCCGTAAGCATTGTTAAGCCACTTACCTACCAGTGCTTCATCCTTATTAAATTCAGACATTGCTTCAAGAGTAATCGGTGTGTAGTTGATGCTGTTGAAAACCTTGGCTTCTTCCTCAGGATACTTGATTGTGAGCTTGTCACCTTCTACCTTATAAGTCCACTGTCCGTAAAGGTAGTTGCCCTCGGTGAATCCGGATTTGTTACCATAGCCGTCAACACCGTATGTCATAACAGAATCAAAGGCAACTGTACCGTATACAACGCGAAGCTTTCCGTCGTCAGTAAAGAGAACATACTCACCATTCACAGACTCTTCAGGCTCCCAAGCACCGATAATTTCGCTGTCGGGAATACCGCTCCAGTCAATTTCATAGCTACCCTCGCCCTGTGTGGAAGCAGGCTCTGTAGGATTTGTATCCTCGGGCTTGCAAGCACCCAGAGAAAGCACAAGAAGGCACACAAGAATAATTGCAAATAATCTTTTCATATAAAACACCGCCTGAAAACTATATATAATATGACATAATTATATAAAATACCGCGTTACAAGTCAACACAAATATAGAATAATAAGCGAAAAAGCGGTATGCCCGAAAGCATACCGCTAAATAATATAAAATTCAGTATTAGTACATACCGCCCATATCAGGTGCAGGTGCAGCTGCTACCGGCTCCTTGATATCAGCCACAAGTGACTCGGTTGTGAGCACCATGGAAGCAACTGAAGCCGCATTCTGCAGAGCACTTCTGGTAACCTTTGTGGGGTCTACGATACCTGCAGGAATCATATCGGTATAAACTTCATTCAGTGCATCAAAGCCGTAACCGGGCTTGTTCTCACGAATGATGTTGTCGATGATTACAGAACCCTCTAGACCTGCGTTTGCAGCAATCTGACGTACAGGCTCTTCAAGAGCTTTGAGCACAATACGCATACCTGTCTGCTCGTCGCCTGTTGCGGTTTCAACCAATGCAGCAACTGCAGGGATAGCGTTAATCATAGCGATACCGCCACCTGCAACGATGCCCTCTTCAACTGCAGCCTTTGTAGCCGCAAGAGCATCCTCAACACGAAGCTTCTTTTCTTTGAGCTCAATTTCTGTAGCAGCACCAACCTTGATAACAGCAACACCGCCTGCAAGCTTTGCAAGACGCTCCTGAAGCTTATCACGGTCGAAGTCATTGTTTGTGGTTTCAAGCTGCTGACGAATCTGTGCTACTCTGCCCTGTACTGCCATAGCATCGCCTGCACCGCCTACGATGATGGTGTTGTCCTTTGAAACCTTAACCTGATGAGCCATACCAAGCTGGTCTAAGGTAGCATCCTTAAGCTCGAGGCCTAAATCAGAGGTGAACACAGTACCACCTGTAAGAATTGCAATATCCTGAAGCATCTCCTTGCGTCTGTCGCCAAAGCCGGGAGCCTTAACAGCTACGCAAGTGAAGGTGCCGCGGAGCTTATTGAGCACGAGAGTTGTGAGAGCCTCACCCTCTACATCCTCTGCGATAACAAGAAGCTTTCTGCCGGACTGAACAATCTGCTCCAAGAGAGGCAGAATTTCCTGAGTGTTGGAAATTTTTTTGTCTGTGATAAGAATGAGAGCATCATCAAGCACAGCTTCCATTTTGTCTGAGTCTGTTACCATATAAGGAGCAATGTAGCCGCGGTCAAACATCATACCTTTGACTACCTCGCTGTAGGTTTCGCCTGTTTTTGACTCTTCAATTGTGATAACGCCGTCCTGTGTAATCTTTTCCATTGCATCTGCAATAAGGTCACCGATGGACTCATTTGCAGAGGAAATGGTTGCTACACGAGCGATATCCTCTGAGCCCTTAACCTGTACACTGTTTGCAACGATAGTTTCAACTGCAACAGCTACAGCTTTGTCGATACCCTTTTTGAGTATCATGGGATTAGCACCTGCGGTTACGTTCTTCATACCCTCGCGGATAAGTGCCTGAGCAAGAAGTGTAGCTGTTGTTGTACCGTCACCTGCGGCATCGTTGGTTTTGATGGAAACTTCTTTTACAAGCTGAGCACCCATATTTTCGAATGCATCATCAAGCTCGATTTCCTTAGCAATGGTAACACCGTCATTTGTAATGAGAGGTGCACCGAATTTTTTATCAAGAACAACATTTCTGCCCTTGGGGCCTAATGTAATTTTGACGGTATCAGCAAGCTGGTCGATACCGCTCTTTAACGCTTTACGTGCTTCTTCGCCGTAAATTATCTGCTTTGCCATATTAATATACCTCCAAACTAATAATTACTCTACCAGAGCAAGAATGTCAGCCTGACGAACAATTGTGTATTCCTCACCCTCAAGCTTAACCTTGGTGCCTGCGTACTGGTTTGTGATAACCTTATCGCCAACCTTAACGTACATTGTAACTTCCTCGCCGTCAATCTTGCCACCGGGGCCGACAGCGATTACGCTGGAAAACTGAGGCTTCTCCTGTGCGGCACTGGAAAGCACGATACCGCTTGCGGTAATTTCAACAGCATCATCCGCTTTAAGAACCACTTTGTCAAGTAAAGGTTTGATTGTCATATATATCCTCCTAACATAATTTGTCGAAAAATTAGCACTCGCAATCTTGGAGTGCTAATAATATACTATACCATATTTTGTAAAAAATCAAGTGAAATTTGGCAGATAAAAATTAATTTTATGTTAACTTATCGTGACATTTTAAGAAGATTACTGACCTTTGTATAGAACTACATTCTCTAACAAAGATGTATCAATCGAATAACTCTCAGCTACCTTGGCGTTAATTTTATCCTTGCATACGTCAGGATATTCAACCGAAAGGTCAGAAACCGCTCTGAGGTTTTTTATAATTATGAGAGCAAGCTCACCTGCATTGTATCCCATATCCGTGTAATCAGGCAAGCTTGTTGCAAGGGCACCATTTACCAGCAACGCTTCAGAAGAGGATATTACAGGAACTTTCTTTTTATTCGCCGCTTTAATAATTTCATCAGCGTGCTCTGAGGTCAGCTTATCGTCTATAAGATAGAGCACATCGCAATCATCAAGCGCGTTATCAACAGCAGAATCCAGCTGGTTTTCATCCCCCGCAGTAAACGCAGTATACTCAAGCGAAAGACTTTCTGCACTGCTTTTGGCAAGAGTTGAAAGAAGAATTGAATTTTCGTCAGTTGTCATATACAAGGATGAAACCTTTTTTGCATCGGGTAACAGCTTGTTTATAAGAGCAAGCTGCTCTGCCACAGGAGTCAAATCAGACACACCGGTAACATTCTTATCGGGCTTTTCACAGGATTTAAGCAAACCTGCTTCGATAGGGTCTGTAACACCTGAGAAGATTACAGGGATTGTATCGGTAGCCTTAGCCGCCGCCTTAGCCGCAGGCTCACCTATGGCAAAAATCAAGCTGACACCCTCAGAAACAAACTTTTCGGCTGCTTCCTTGCACTTGTCTTTGTCACCCTTACAATTAACAATAGACAAAGAGTGAAACTCAGAGCGAGTGTAGCCCTTATCGGTAAAGGCTGTAGTAAAGCCCTGATAGGTGTGCTCTGAAGATGTGTCATCGAAGCTCTGGATAACACCTATTGAGTACTTTGCAGGCTCCGTGGGAGGCTGTGTTTCCTCAGGCAATCCGCTGTTGCAGGCACACATAGAAGCAAAAAACACAGCAATCAAACCAAAGCTTAGCATTCTTTTAAGTCTTGAAAGTCTTGGAATATTCATAAGTCCTCCAAAGATTTATAAGTATAATAGATTAACCCTTTATGGGTTTACCATCAGGTGTAATACATATAAAGCTGACATTGAAGTGTGCCGTTATAAAGCTTGCGACGTTTGTCAGCACGTCTGCCATAGCACTTTTCAAAGTCATCATCGGGAGTAATTATAGCATAACTCCAGCCCTGTTTGCGGATAAACCTTTTCCCCATTGTGCGATAAAGCTCCTCCGCTTCTTTCACAGTTAACAGACGCTCGCCGTAGGGCGGATTGGTAATCAGCGTTCCCTTCTCACGATCAGGAACAAAATCATGCAGGTCACGCTCAACGAACTCTATCCTATCTGCAACCCCTGCCATCTGTGCATTGTGGCGGGCAACAGCAAGAGCAGATTTATCAATATCGCCACCAACAGCAAAAAAGTTGGCATCGCTTCTTTCAAGAGAACGAGCAAGCTCGATTTCTTGTTTCCAGAGTTTTTCGTCAAAACAGTTCCAATCCTTTGCAGAAAACTCACGGTTAATGCCGGGAGCTATATTGAGAGCCTTGAGTGCAGATTCGATAAGGATTGTTCCGCTTCCGCACATTGGGTCTGCAACAAAATGATCTCGACGAACACGGGAAAGCTCAGCCATTGTTGCGGCTAAGGTTTCGCTTATAGGTGCGTCGTTTGCCTCTTTGCGGTAACCACGCTTATGAAGCGGTGCACCAGAAGTATCAAGAAGAATACTAACCTTATCCTTTCGGATAAGGAACTGTATCTGATGAAGTGCTCCTGTTTCTGAAAGCCAAGCACAGCTATATTTTTCGCCCAGTCTTTTTGCAACAGCTTTCTTAATAATCTTCTGACAATCAGAAACGCTCATCAGCTTGGAATCAAGACAGCTGCCTTTGACAGGAAAGACGTCGTCCTTATATATAAACTCCTCAAAAGGAAGCTTGTAGACATTTTCAAACAACTCTTCGAAGCTTGTGGCATAAAACTCCCCCACAAGGAGCTGAACCCGTTCAGCACATCGAAGACGGATATTGGCACGCACAAGAGCTTCCCATCCGCCCTCAAACAGGACTCTGCCCGTTTCGGCACGAACGCCATGGATATTCATAAAACGAAGCTCGTTTGCAACTATGCCCTCTGTGCCAAAAACACAGGGTGCACAAAATGTAAGCTTATTCATTGTTACCTCTTAAAAGTATAAGGCGGGAGTGATGCCCCCGCCTTATGATTTTGAGTTAAGAATCAACCTTCAGCTGAAGGCTCTAAAAGTCCGTATGCTCCGTCATCACGCAAATAAACAACATTGGTTAGTCCTGTGTCGGCATTCTGGAACATATAGAACTTGTGGTTGGTCATTTCCATCTGAAGAATTGCTTCTTCAACAGAAACGGGTTTAAGGGGTATCTGCTTTTTGCGAACAACAGCGATTTCATCCTCTTCAACAACGGGCTCTTCGGGTAATTCTGCAAAAAGCTCCTCAATGGAGCCTGTTCTCAGTCTTTTGGAAAGACGGGTTTTGTGCTTTCTGAGCTGTCTGGAGAGAAGGTCGATTACCCTGTCGAGAGCATCATTCATCTCTGCCATTGTAGATTCAGCACGGTATACCATAGAATTATCCTTGATAGTAACCTCCACCGTCTGGCGGTTTTTCTCAAGGGTTACAACGACTGTAGCCTCAGCAGCGTCTGAAAAAATCTTTTCAAGCTTTGAGAGCTTTCGTTCAACTCTATCCTTGAAATTATCTCTCAGGTTAACTTTGCGTGCAACGTAGGTAATCTTCATACAGGTACCTCCTTTGAGTTAAATATTATGTTTTATTTTCTGCCTGAGCCGTTGCCTCGGCGACTGTATCCGCGGGACTCACCGCCACGCTTTAAGTCAGACATACGGTCCTGGCTTGACTTCTTGAATTTTGACATCATATCCTCAAAATCCTGATTAGAGGATATCTGCTCCTCCCACACACCGTCAGGGTAAAACACAGGAGGCGGAGCCGTCTTCTTTGGTTGAGAGGTCTTCTGAGGTGCTTTACGCTGGAAAGGTCTATCCTGCTTGTCAGAGGACTCATCCTTCTGTACGCGCTGGGGGCGCTCGATTGTCTGCTTGATTGACAAGGCAATCTTGCCGTTTTCGGCAATAGAGATTACCTTAACCTTAACGGTATCTCCCACATTGCAGACATCGTGAATATCCTTTACAAAGCGGTCGGAAACCTCTGAGATATGAACCATACCGTCAGGGCCGTCAGGCAGGGAGACGAATGCTCCAAAGTTTGTGATACTTGTGATTTTTCCTTCGTAAATCTGTCCAATTTCCGGTTTCATACTTTTCCTTTTCTGATTAATAGAATTTAACTAAAGCAGGAATAATCAGTTGCCTGCAGAATTAACAAATACACGCTCGCCTTGTCTGACATAATCAAGGTCGGTGTGAGCCTTGCTGATTACATACGCTAGATATTCTTCGTCTGAATAATTGAGCACATGCTCAAGCTCAGCGTTTTTGATTTCTTGAATTCGGATTTCATTTCTGATAGCATCAAGCTCCTTTTGCTTTTCGGCAATGTGCTTGTTGGTAGTGGCAATAGTCACAAATGAGCTTATCAGAAAAATAAAAATAACGGCACCAAGAGCGATATACCGCAGAGGATGTTTCTTTTTCTTATTACTCAGCAGTTT
Source organism: Ruminococcus sp. (assembly GCA_017411385.1). GTDB lineage: Bacteria > Bacillota > Clostridia > Oscillospirales > Acutalibacteraceae > Ruminococcoides. Next base: position 50,672 of record JAFQQF010000018.1, on the reverse strand, counting down.
TAACTCCATGATTCCGTTTACCTCGTTCTTTGGATTTATTTTGAGCATTATCATCTGTCGATGATGCTTTCTTCCTATGTATATTATACAATATATTACCGCATCCTTGCAAGAGTTTTTTTAGAGTTTTTCCCATATTTCCTGCAAACTTTCTGCATTTTTTCAAAATATTACGCATAAGCGGAAGAAAAAATCTTATGTTAACAGCTCCAAGAGTAAACCTGACTGCCAGAAGCCCTAAAGCCTCACCTGCGACTGTAAAATAACGAGTGTTGCCCCTTGAATAGCAAATGCTGAATAGCACAGACGCAAAAGCACACACAAGCATAAACAGAATATCGCAAAATATTACAACGGATTTTTTGTGATATACCAGCTCACGAAAAAGTCTTAACACCTCATAAAACACACCGAGGCAAGCGCCACACAAAACAGCACAGGAAAAAGTCAGAAGCTGGTCAGAAACAGTATACTCCATATATCACCTGAAAAGCTTAGACATAATTCCCTTCTGACGGGTATCGCCAAGATATTGCAGGGAGTTAATTCTGCCGTCAACAGAAACCTCACCCGTATCTAGCGAAAGATGGTTGATATGAAGGGAGTTTCCCTTGACAATCAATGTGCCCATGGGAGTTTTAAGGTTTATTGTTTCTTCATCAAAGCCTGTTACATCCAGAACACCTGTAAGTGAAAGAAGCTCTCTGTTTTCGAGAGATAGAGAGTGTGTCTGAAAGGGTGAATTTTCCTGCATAGTTACCTCCGAACACAGTATTCGTTTTATTATATTCGAGGGTAACGGGTTATATTACACAGGTTTATACATTGCGTCCGCATCTTCCTTACGGACATGCTCCAAAACGGACACCACCTGAACCTTTAAAACTTTTTCACCAAACGTAAGCTCGATAACATCTCCTACCTTTACATCATAGGAAGCCTTCTGAACTCTTGAGTTTACGGATACCTTGCCTGCGGCACAAGCCTCTGAAGCAACTGTTCTGCGCTTAATAAGTCGGGAAACCTTCAGGTATTTATCTAATCTCATATTTCCTCCATATTTTACAAAAAAATAATGGGCATACAGGTGTATGCCCATCTAAACAAATTACTTGTTTACAGCGTCCTTAAATGCCTTGCCAGCCTTGAATGCAGGAACCTTGGAAGCAGGAATCTCAATCTTAGCGTTTGTTCTGGGGTCGCAACCTGTTCTTGCATTTCTTGTTCTCTGCTCGAATGTACCGAAGCCAACGAGAGCAACCTTCTCGCCTGCAACGATGGACTCTACGATTGTGTCGAGAACTGCTGCAACAGCCTTGTCAGCGTCCTTCTTGGAAATGCCACTCTTTGCAGCAACTGCTGCAACTAACTCAGTCTTGTTCATAATTGAACCTCCATTAATATTTTTTATTTTAGTCGGCTTAGCCGATAAATAACATCTTTACGGGGACAATCAGCTTGTCCTTTATTATTTAGTGTTCTTCACTTCGTCCCACAGAGCATCAAGCTCAGCAAGAGAAGCCTCTTTCATATTTATGCCACGTTCTGCGGCAAGGGATTCGACACCCGAAAAACGAGTGATAAATTTATCAACGGAAGAAGCCAAGGATTCTTCGGGATCAACACCGATAAAACGAGAAACATTGACTACAGAGAACAGCACATCGCCTAATTCCTCATAGCAGGAATCGTGATTGCCCTCGCCTATTGCCTGTGAAAGCTCAGATACTTCCTCAGAAAGCTTTGATAAAGCACCGCTTGCATCGTCCCAATCGAAGCCATACTTAGCCGCCTTCTTCTGCACCTTGTGAGCACGCATAAGTGCCGGCATTGCGTGACTGACGCTGTTAAGGGTTTCTGCGTAGCTTTTTTGCTCCTTGGTCTGCATTTTGATTGCATCCCAGTTTTCTAAAACCTTGTCGGGAGTTTCGGCAATTACATCTGAAAAGACGTGGGGATGACGGATAATGAGCTTTTTACAGATGCCGTCGCAAACCTCGTCGATAGTAAAACCGCCTGCATCCTGCTCAATCTGAGAATGGAAAACGACCTGAAGAAGCACGTCGCCGAGCTCCTCGCAGAGAAGCTCTGAATCCTCAGTATCAATAGCTTCAATAGCTTCGTAGGTTTCTTCAAGAAAATCACGACGGATGCTTTTGTGAGTTTGTTCTGCATCCCAAGGACAGCCGCCGGGCTTGCGCAGGATTTTCATAATATTTACAAGGTCGTTAAAATTGTAATTATCTTTAAACTGAAAATCCACTTGTTTTACCTCCGAAAAAATTGAGAATTTCGCATTCCAATCATATATTTTAACCTATTAAGTGCAATTTTTCAAGTATTATTACAATTTTTTTACCATTTGGGAGCAATAAAATTTCATTTCGCGTAAATGTATGCAATATAAACAAAACGAGCACATAGAATATGGCAGAAATCACAATGGAAATCATCAAATTAATATTAAACTTATAGAAAAACAGATATGCACAAATGCCACAAAGCACAGCGCCTGCCATTGGTTTAATCACCGAGGAGAGAAAATTAGGCATTATGCGGGTATATTTTACAAGCAGAAACAAAGCAACCAAACACATAAGAAAATTTGAAACTAATGAGCCTATTGCTGCACCGGTAATATTAATCTGAACATTCCTTGCAAAGAGATAGGACACAAGAATTTTTGTAAGGGTACCAAAAATATAGATAAACATAGTATTTTTTACCTTACCTATTCCCTGAAGCATAGCACAAACAGGGGTTATTGTTCCTGTGAAAATCACACTAAGGCCCAGTACCTGCAACACTTCCCCACCAAAACGAGAAATATTTGGGTTGCCTGAATAGACAAGTGACAAAATCGGCTCGGAAAGTACAAATAATCCGATTGCACAAGGAAACGCAAAGATTGTAGTAAGCCTTAAAACCGCTTCTATGGCTTCTTTAAGCTCCTCCTTATTACCCTTTGTGTATGCATTAGTCACGTTTGGAAGAGCACTGGTACCAAACACCTGAGTAACCGCCACCACAAGAGAGGAAAGGGTGATTGAGGCACTGTAGTACCCCCAGATGCAGGTATGGATTGTAATTTTATCTCTTGATATTTCTTTATCAAGAACGTGGTGAAACTCAGACATCAGAGCTTGAGGCTCATTAATTGCCATATTATACATTAAGCTTTGGATAACCGTAGCATCAATAGTACTTGAAACGCTCATAACAAGAGCACCTACCCCGACAGGCAAGGCTGTTCTGAGCATATTTCTGAAGGTTTCAGCTTTAGAGTAAGCTTCGACGGAGTTTATATAGTATTCCTTCGGAACATCGCCCTTATGAAGAGCAAAACGAATTCTCAGATAAACAAAGGCTATGACACTTCCCATAGTGATGCCAAAAATTGAAGCAGCTACGGAAATTGACACAAGAGTACGATATGCCTCATCTGTTGTATTAAACGACAAAGAAAAAATAGTTCCGGTTAAATTATACTGACGAACACCTACACGAACCGTAACATAGGACAGCACCACACCTACAGCGATTTTTGAGAAAGCCTCCAGCACCTCGGAAACAGCTGTGGGAGTCATATCCCGAAGTCCTTCATAATAGCCTCTGTAAATCGACACAAGGCAACCAAAAAATATGGTTGGCGAAAGTATGAGCATTGCAGGCAAGGAATAAGGTGAGTTTATATATCGGATATAGAAAAAGCTTCCAAATACCATAAGCAGAAAGCAAAGCAAACCTGTAAGGGTGAAAAAAGGCTTTGCTATTTTATATATCTGCTTTATATCCTTGTAGCGTTCTTTGGCAAAGGATTCTGATATAAGACGGGAAACAGCAACAGGAAAGCCCACGGTTGCCAAGGTGAACAAGGGCACATACAGCTCGTAGGCGTTTGAAAAAAGCGCTGTGCCGAATTCGGCAAAATTGCCCCCAAGTTCAGAGTAGAGATTTGTGAGCAGTACCTTCTGGGCAAGTCCGCAGAGCTTAACGGCAATCATACCAAGAGTGAGAACAAAAGCACCTTTCAAGAAGTTTTGCGAAGAAGTCCTCTGCCTTGTCTTATTATCAATCATTTATAGGATTGCCTCCTATGAATTTATTGCTTGTAAAAAGGAGCGATGGCAGCCTTGCGATTAATCAGTTCCTCAAAACGTGCATTATATTCATATGGATATTTGAAATTAAATATACGTTCAATCCTATCAGAAAAGGGGTCTTTAAGTTTTGTGACAGCTCCTGCACCGCAGGCAAGGATGGTGTGGGTTTCATCCATAATGTAGACGTTGTAAAGGCCTTCGAAGCCTTCCTTTGACCAACCTGTGTTTTCCATATTGCCTACCATCTTACTCTGACGGTAAAGATAATAAGGGAAAAAGCCATCATCAGAAAGAGAGCTGTATGCAGTTGTGAGCATTTTCGACACCGCCTTGGTATCTTCTCGCATTATCTGCATATTTTCTTCTGTGAGTCTTGAGCTTCGCTTCATGGAAAGGGTATGGACAGTGACGCTTTCGGGAGAAAGGCTGCATATTCCCTCCATAGTTTTTGCGAAATTTTCGGGAGTATCACCCGGAAGCCCTGCAATAAGGTCGGTGTTTATATGCTTAAATCCGACTTTACGTGCAAGTTCAAAGGAGGAATAAAAATCCTCAACGGTGTGTTGTCTGCCGATATTACAAAGAATTTCATTGCTGAGAGTCTGCGGGTTAACACTCAAACGGTCACATCCGCCTTCAAGAAGGGCTATAAGCTTTGCCTCAGTTATGGTATCAGGTCTGCCTGCCTCCACGGTAAACTCACGGCAGGTTGACATATCAAAGTTGTCCCTAACAGCTTTGAGCAGCTGAGAAAGGTGGTGTGGTTCAAGAGTTGTGGGAGTGCCTCCGCCTATATAGACCGTTTCAAGTCTGAGCTTCAAATCTCTTGCGATTTTGCCGGTAACCGCAATTTCTTTGCAAAGAAGGTCTACGTAAGGGTTTATGAGGTGCTTTGCTTTTTCAACCGACTGTGATACAAAGGAGCAATAACTGCACCTTGTGGGACAAAAGGGAATGGAAATATAAAGGCTGAAGGAATCGTTCCTTGATAAGTCGAGAAGTTTCTGCTCTTTTGAGCAGGTATGCTTTGCAAGGCTTGTTTTTTCCTCTGACACCAGAAGCTTTTCTCTGAAATAAGCCTGAGCCTTCTCCTCTCCCATTTGCTGACTGAGCTTTCTGAAAAGCTTAATTGGGCGGACTCCTGTGAGAAGTCCCCAAGAAAGAGAAACACCTGTGAGTTCACTCAAGAGCTTGTACAACAGAGTTGCCATTGCAAGCTCATCGTCAGGTGTTCCGGATTTTTCGCTGAGAGTTTTGGAAAAATCATTAAATGCTACAGTTACCGAGAGAACATCTGAATACTCGGTGAGGATGTATGGTGCTTCCAAAACATCAAAGACTACATCTGATTTGATAACATTCAGCTTTTCGTTAGGAAAGAAAGCACGTGTTAAATTTTCAAGTTCATAATGATATGAGTGATTTACTGTGTATAAATTCATAAATTCAAATGTTTACAAGTCAATCAGCAAAATAAGGATTGGACTTGCGTTCTTCTGATAGTGTTGTAAAGCGGTCGTGTCCCGGATATACCGTAAAATCTCCCTGAAGCTTTGAAAGCTTTTTTAGAGAGTTTTTCATATCTGAGGGATTAGAAGTTGGAAAATCCACCCTACCCATGGAATGATAAAAAAGAGTATCGCCTGAGAAAATCACTCTGTCTTCACCAAAGACAAAGCAACCGCTTCCCATTGTATGTCCGGGAGTTAGCAAAAAGGTGAATTTGCTTTCTCCTAAGGTAAGCTCGTCGCCGTCATTAAGGGTTATATCTGCTTTTAGGGGCTTTAGCTGTGATGCTCCCAACAAACAGGAAAGGTTAAGGCTGTTATCGTTAAGAAAAGCCTCATCCTTGGAAGAAATGACAACCTTTGCTGAAAACATCTGAGAGTAAGCGTCTACTCCGCCGATGTGGTCAAAGTGGCCGTGAGTCAGGAGAATATACTGAAGCTTATCCTTGCCAAGGGACAAAAGTTCCTTGGTGAGTCTTTCATCCTTGCAGGCAGGGTCCACAAGTGCACTTTTACCTGTAAAATTATCTGTAATCAGATATGTGTTGGTAGAGAGCATTCCCAAAGGAAAGGTTTTGACAGTAATCATCGTGAGAGCTCCTTAGAGTCAATAATAAGAGTTACGGGTCCGTCGTTAAGAAGGCTTACCTTCATATCGGCACCGAATTTTCCCCTTTCAATCTGCTCTATGCCGTTTGATTTCATACACTCGCAAAAGTATTCATAAAGCTCCAGAGCACTGTCGGGTCTTGCCGCATTGTCAAAGCTCGGGCGTCTGCCCTTTCTGCAATCTGCACAGAGGGTAAAATTAGAAATTACAAGAACACCCCCGCCTATATCTGAAAGAGAAAGATTCATTTTATCCTGTTCATCACAGAAAACACGAAGTCCGGCTATTTTCTTAGAAAGAACCTGTGCCTCTGTTTTATCATCTCCCTTTTCTACGCCCAGAAGAATAAGGAAGCCTTTTTCGATTTTTCCTATAACTTTTTCATCTACTGTGACAGATGCCTCTGCCACACGCTGAATTACTGCTTTCATATACTTTTCCTCTTATTATTTTCTTGTTACTGATGTAATACCGCTGATGGTATTGAGTCGGGCAATTACAGTCTTTAAGTGACCTGTATCTGTAACATCAATGGTTACATTAATAACACCAATACCGCCGGGAAGCTCGCGGCAGTTAAGAGTACGAATCATAATGTGCATTGCAGAAAGCTGGTTTGACACGTCTGCAAGGAAGCCGGTTCTGTCCATACCGATAATCTCCAGACTGGTCTGGAACACCTCGCGGACTGAGCTTTCCCAATGAGCACTCACCCAACGGTCAGGCTCTTCTGCCTTCGAAATATCTTCAGGCACGTTCTTACAGTTACAGTTATGAATTGAAACACCGTAACCACGGGTAATAAAGCCGACAATATCGTCACCGGGCACAGGGTTACAGCAACGGGAGAACTTGATGAGCACGTCGTCCATACCCTCGACGATAACACCTGAGCCAACCTTTTTGCGTTTCTGTGTATCTGTAATGTTTGCAGGTACTTGCTCAGTGCTAGTTTTAACATACAGCTTCTGGTAAAGATCGCGAATTCTGGGCATAATCTTCCACAGCTGGATACCGCCGTAGCCGATAGCAGCATAGAAGTCATCCAAGGAGTTAACCTGTATCTTCAAGTTAACCTTAGTGAGAAATTCTGCAAGCTCCTCCTCGGGAATCTGGATTGAGTTCTTTTTAAGCTCACGTTCAAACTCCGATTTGCCTTCTGCAATATTCTCTTCTCTCTTTTCCTTTTTGAACCAAGAACGGATTTTACTTCTTGCTTCAGAGGTGCGTACAATCTTCAGCCAGTCACGCTTGGGACCCTGTGCTTCCTTCTGAGTGAGAATCTCAACAATCTCACCGGTTTTCAGAGGATAGTCAATGGGTACAATACGGCGGTCAACCTTAGCACCCACCATACTGTTACCAACGGCAGAATGGATAGCGTAAGCTAAGTCGATTACCGTTGAGCCTGCAGGCAGATTGATAACATCGCCCTTGGGGGTAAATACAAATACCTCGTTGGGGTTGAGGTCGGTTTTGATTGTGCTGACAATGTCGGTGGCATCAACAGAGTCCTTCTGAGTTTCAAGAATTTTTCTAACCCATGTAAGGTGGTCATCGAGAGAGTCGCCATCCTTTGAGCCTACACCTGCTTTGTACTTCCAATGAGCCGCGATACCGTACTCAGCGGTATGATGCATATCCCAAGTTCGAATCTGAACCTCAAAGGGAATACCTCTGTGGCTGACAACTGTAGTGTGCAAGGATTGGTACATATTAGGCTTTGGAGTGGAAATATAGTCTTTGAAGCGATTGGGTATGGGTTTATAAATATCGTGGATTAAGCCAAGCACGTTATAGCAATCGGTCAGGGTATTTACAATAACACGAACAGCAAAAATATCGTAGATTTCCTCGATAGTTTTACCCTTCATAAAGGTTTTACGGTAGATGCTGTGAATGCTCTTGACTCTGCCGCTTATATAAATATCATCAATAACATCACGGCTCCGCTCAAGAATTTCTGCTTTAAGGTCAGCAATGAAAGGTTCGCGGTCACCTGCAGTTTCATTGAGAGCTGCTTCAATTTCAGCATAGCCTACAGGGTCAAGGTAACGAAGGGAAAGGTCCTCCATCTCCTCCTTGACAGCAGTAATACCAAGGCGATGAGCAATGGGAGCATAGACCTCCATTGTTTCCAATGCTATATCACGCTGTTTCTGCTCACGCATACAGTCAATGGTGCGAAGGTTATGCAAGCGGTCAGCAAGCTTGATGATGATAACACGGATATCGTTGCTCATAGCAATGAGCATTTTCCTGAGGTTTTCCGCCTGATGCTCCTCACGGTTAGAATATTTGATTTTGGAAAGCTTTGTGAGTCCATCAATAAGCAGAGCTATATCAGAGCCGAACTCCTTTGAAATCTGTTCTAGGGTTATTTCTGTATCTTCAACAACATCGTGCAGCAACGCCGCAATAATGGAATCTGTATCCATACCGAGTTTAACAAGGATGTAAGCAACCGACACAGGATGGAGAATATAAGGAAGACCGGAGATACGGCGTTGGTCCTTGTGAGCCTCAAAGGCATACTCGTAGGCTTTATCAATTCTTTCACGCTCTATCTTCAGACCGCTGTCCTTAATAAGCTTGGTGAGCTCCTCGTAGTCGTGGTAATGAATCATATTGGTACAATCCTCATGATTATTTTCTTGAATTGTATAGATGTTGTTTGTTGTATTTTCAGATGTACTCATTTGCACACCTCCGTAAGTTCATGAATAATAGGTGCCGATTGAAGCTCGACCTTGCCGTCTACCTGAGAAAGAGTAATTTCCGCTTTGTTCATGCCCTCAAGCATTTCGATGAGCTTTAATTCACACATTGCCGTAAGAACAACCCGAAGCTTACCAAGACTTATGCCAAGTCTGCCGGACAGCATATCCACTCTGCCGGAATAACCACCACAGTTGCGAAGAAAGCGATATACAAGAGAGAAATCGTTTCTGTCGGGTATAATTGTGCGGATAGCCTCTGTGCTTACACTTCTGCCTGTGCAGAAGCGTTCGTATACTCGCTCAGAGATAAGCTGTGCTTCGTTGTCAACAGAGCTGAGTTTAATATCTCTGACAATTACTGAGAGATAAGTATTGCCTGCGTAGAAGTTTTTATCTAGGGCAACGGCCAAATCTACCGTATCCCCTGTTTTGTAGCAAAAACCTGTGACATCTACACCGAAGCACATTGCAGTAACAACTGCTCCCTCGCGGGAAACTATGAGCTTGCGATGCTTGCCGCCTGAAAGCTCTTTTATATCGTCAATGTGCATATTGTAAAGTCCGAACACAGGTGAAGGATTACCAGCGCCAAAGGGCTCCAAGGCAGAAATGCTGTCAAGAAGAGATAAATCCAAAAGGCTTGGATTCAGCTTGCAGTCTAGAGAAAGCTGAGGAAGGGGCATTTCATCCAAAGAGTCTGTGTAGGAATACAAGGCTTCCTTGAATTTTTCAATATTATCGCTTCTGAGTGAAAAACCAACAGCCATGGGATGGCCGCCAAAGTGCTCAAGCAAGTCACTGCAGTTGAATATTGCGTCAGAAAGAGAGAAGCCCTCCATAGATCTGCCTGATGCACGGGCGTTTTCGCCCTCACGGGAGATTATGATACAAGGCTTGCCAAAGGCACTCTTGACCCTTGCGGCAACAATACCGATTACTCCCTGATGCCAGTTATCTCCATCGATTATGATTATGCTCTGCATTGTAAGTGCAGGGTCGTTTTTGATACGCTCATCTATTTCTGCAAGAATATCACGCTCTATCTGCTGACGGGTACGGTTATCCTCGGAAAGCTCCTCAGAAAGCTTTTCTGCCAGCTCTTCATCCTCTGTAAGAAGAAGCTCAACAGAGCGTGTGGAAAGTCCGAGTCTTCCGACTGCGTTGATTCTGGGAACAACAGTAAAGGCTAAGGTAGAGGCTGTCAGAGGCTTATCCTCATAGCCTGAGCTCTTTATGAGAGCACGTATACCCACTCTGTCGGAATTTTGCAAGAGGCGGACACCCTCTTTGACAATGCTTCGGTTTTCATCAGTCAGGCTTACCACATCACCGATAGTACCGAGAGTTGCTAAATCTGCGAAGTTTTCCAGAATATCTTCAAGTTCGGAATAGCCCTCCTCCAGAGCCATTACAAGCTTTAAAGCTACACCTACACCCGAAAGCTCCTTGAAGGTGCTGTTACAATCACTCTGATGCAAATCCACAACCGCCACAGCGTCGGGGATTATCTCGGGGACTGTGTGGTGGTCGGTAACAACCGTATCCATACCCAAAGACTTGGCATAAGCTATTTCTTCTGCGGCAGAAATACCGTTATCAACAGTAACTATAAGGCTGACACCCTCAGCAAAAAGCTGGGTTAAAGCCTCGGTGTTCATTCCGTAGCCTTCTTCGGCACGGGAAGGAATATAGTAGGTTACGTTTGCACCCACAGAATAAAGATAAGAATAAAGCAAAGCTGTAGCTGTGACACCATCTGCATCGTAGTCACCATAGATACATATTTTTTCAAAATTTTCTATAGCTATGCGGATTCGTTCTGCCGCCTTGTCCATATCTTTTATGAGAAAAGGGTCAGAAAAAACAGGCTCATCACTCAGAAACTCCGATATTTTTTCTTCGTCGGTGAAGCCTCGGATACACAAAAGCACGGAAAGGAGCATAGGAATACCCATATCTTCGCTCAAGCTGAGAGCTTTTTCTTTATTCAGTTGTGCTACATTCCATTTTCTCATAATCTGCTCCGATATTGTAAATATTATTGCTTATTTTCAGAAAGGAGTTCCCTTGCATAATCAAAAGCCGCGTCAGAAACACCTGTTCCGCCGATAATACGGGCAAGCTCCTGTACTCTGCCATCATAAGACAAGGGAGTAACCTGAGTAAAGGTTCTGCCGTCTTTCTCATTTTTGCTGATTAAAAAATGCGAATCAGCCAAAGCGGCAATCTGAGGTAAATGCGTTACGCAAAGGGACTGGGTTTGCACGCTTACACGTCTGAGAGCATCCCCTACTCTGCGTGCGGCAGAGCCTGAAATACCTGTATCCACCTCGTCAAAGATAAGTGTGTCGGTAGGGTCTGAGTGAGAAAGAACAGTTTTTATTGCAAGCATCATACGTGAAAGCTCACCGCCTGATGCAACCTTGGCAACAGGTTTAGGCGGTTCGCCTGCGTTGGTGGAAACAAGAAACTCGATTTCATCTATGCCATTTTCGCACAAGGGACAGGTAAGCTGTGACACCTCAACTTTAGCGCTTGGCATATCGAGAAGATGCATCTCCTGAGCTACCTGAGAGGAAAACTCCTCTGAGATTTTTCTGCGTTTTTCTGACAAAGAAACTGCAAGCTCGTTGCACAGCTCAAAAGACTTGCGCTGTTCTTCGTAGAGCTTTTCTCTGTCTTCCTCAAAACGGCTGATAGCATCAAGTTCCGCCTTAATATTTTCAAGATACAAAAGCATTTCTTCCTCTGTATCACCATATTTTTTTGATAATTTATTAATTAAATCCAACCTACATTCAATTTCTTCAAGACGTGCAGGGTCATCCTCTATATTCTCTGCTTCACGGCTTATATCTGAAGCCAGATCCTGAAGCTCGAAGTAGCAGTTTCTCATACGCTGAGAGAGAGAGTCAAAAGACTCAGCTAATGATGCGGAAGAGTCAACCTCATCCACAGCATCAGAAAGACCGGACAGCACACCCGAAAACTCGCCACCGTCGCCCGAAAGCAAGTATGATGCACCAAGAAGATGCTCACGAAGCCTGTTAGCGTTTGCAAGAATTGAGCGTTCTTCAAGCAAAGCATCCTGCTCACCTACAGAAAGATTGGCTTCTTCAAGCTCGGCAATCTGGAAGGAGAGTAAGTCTGCACGGCGAGCTCTGTCGCGGTCGTCTGTATCCTTCTGACTCAGAATACGTGTAAGCTCCTTGTAATGTGCAAACTCTTTTCTGTACTCTTGAAAGTCGGCAGAAAGATTACCCAAGGAATCAATGTAGCCTATGTGCAAATCAGGCGACATAAGCTCGTAGCTTTCGTGCTGACCGTGGATGTTAATAAGGTATCTGCCGATTTCCTTAAGAGCTGAAAGTGACGCAGGTCTGCCGTTGATACGACAGTTATTCTTGCCGGAAAGGGTAAACTCCCTTTCGATAAGAAGTGCACCATCTTCAAGTTCATAGCCCAATTCATCTAGGGTATCAAGAACTGCCTGTCCCACATTAGCAAAGTGTGCGCTGACAAAAGCTGACGCTGCACCGGTACGCACAAGCTCGCGGGAGGTACGTCTGCCGAGCACGGCAGAGATGGCATCAATCACGATGCTTTTACCTGCACCTGTTTCACCTGTGAGGACATTGAAGCCTTCGGTGAATTCGATATTTGTTTTTTCGATAACCGCTATATTTTCAATGTAAAGTTCTTTTAGCATAATACACCTGTTCTTAAAAGGTATGTATTGATAGATTTATACTGCATAATCCCTGAGAGTATGGACAAGAGAGTTTGCAGAAGCAACATCTGTGCAGGCGATAAAGATTGTATCGTCGCCGGCAAGTGATCCTACAACCGAGGGAAGACTCATTGTGTCTATTGCGGCACAGGCAGCAGATGCCATACCGCTGAAAGTCTTGACTACAACTATATTTTGGGCTGTTTCAACAGAAACTATTGAGCCTGTAAGAATACCCGAAAAGCCGTTTTTTACATCAGGCTGAATTCCTGTAGGTGCCGAGTATCTGTACTTGCCGTCAATAGAGTGAGTCTTTTGCAAACGAAGAGTTTTGATATCACGGGAAACAGTGGATTGGGTTACAGAATAACCCTCATCCTTCAGCTTTTCAAGGAGCTCCTCTTGAGTTGTTATGGGATAAGTTTTTATGAGTTCAAGTATTTTTGCGTGTCTGTTTAGTTTCATTAAAGTCACCTCTCAAGACTTAAAATCAAAGCTTTTCGCCTGCTATTTTGTAGAAATTTTTATCTTTGAGAATGTTCATTCTAAGGGTGTGCTGAGATTTACTGATTTTGACAACATCTGTAGCAGCTAAGGGCACAGAAATCTGTCCGTCAACTGTAAGATAAGATGTTTCGGGAGAATTACACACAACGGAGAAAACTGTGTCTTCTGAAAAAATAACTGTTCGAGCCGTTAAGGAATGAGGACAAACGGGAGTAAGCTCGATAAGACTGAGATAGGGGTCTACAACAGGACCGCCTGCTGAAAGAGCATAGGCGGTGGAGCCTGTGGGAGTGGAGAAAAGCAAACCGTCTGCACGATAGTTGCAGATTTTTTCATCCTGCACGAACACATCAAGGTCAATAATACAGGACAAAGCGCCGCGAGATATTACCGCATCGTTGACTGCAAGGTAGGACTCTGTGCTACCATCCTTGTGAACAACGCTTATATCAAGAAGCATACGCTCGCGGGTGACATAGTCCCCTGTTATGAGCTTTGTAAGGAGAACAATCTCAGAAGGCTCAAGCTCTGCAACATAACCGAGAGTACCAAGGTTCACACCGATAATTGGTTTTTTAGACAAAGCAGCATGGCGGGCAGAATGGATAATAGTGCCGTCACCGCCGACCGTTACTGCACAGTCGCAAAGAGCGAAAAGCTCATCGAGGTCTGAACAAAACTGCACATTTTCTGCAGTTATTGAAGATTTTATAGTTACAGGAAGCAACACTTCTGCATTGTTCTTTGCAAGCAGGGCTGCAATTTCCTGTGCACAAAGGATTGCTTTTGGCTTATCACTATTGGGAATCAATGCTATTTTCACACTATCACTCCTTATCAAGGACTTTGTGAGAAGCATCCGAAAGCTGTTGCGGAGAAATGTCTGCACAGAGCTTTGGTTCATCGCTGGTTTTTATGTAAATAAGGTACTCGATATTACCCTCCGGACCCTTTACCGGTGAAAAATCAAGTCCGAGAACATCGAATCCGCATTCAAGACAGAAATCGCGGATTGACTCTATAACCTCTGTATGAACTGCTTTATCACGAACAACACCCTTTTTGCCCACTTTGCCCCTGCCTGCTTCAAACTGAGGCTTTATAAGGCAGACACCCTGTCCCTGTGAGGACAACAAGGGGCGTACCACGGGAAGAATGAGCTTGAGAGAAATGAAGGAAACATCCACAGAGAAAAAGTCAATCTTATCTTCAATCATATCAGGAGTAACCTTGCGGAAATTGGTGCGTTCCATATTGACCACACGCTCATCGTTACGAAGCTTCCAAGCAAGCTGACCGTAGCCTACATCGATGGAATAGACTTTTTTGGCGCCGTTTTGAAGCATACAGTCTGTAAAACCTCCTGTGGAGGCACCGATGTCCATAGCCACAGAATCCTGCAAATCAAGGTTGAAGGATGAAACTGCTTTTTCGAGCTTCAGACCGCCTCGGCTTACGTATTTAAGAGCAGGGCCTCGAACCTCAAGGCTACAATCTTCTTCGTAGGTACTACCGCATTTGTCGGCTTTCTGATTATTTACATATACAAGTCCTGCCATAATTACTGCCTTTGCCTTTTCACGGCTTTCGGCAAGACCTTTTTCAAAAACAAGTACATCAAGACGTTTTTTCATATAAAGCTCCGCTTATTTTCTTAAAGTATCAAACATTCCTTCTGCGTCCAGCTTTAAAGCGTGAAGTGCAACAGAATCCTTGGAATGAGGAATGAACATATCCTCGATTGCAGTTATGGCATAGGAGCCATCAAAACGAGCTTTTACAAGCTCGGATTCGAAGGTTTCGCCTACACCGCCAGAACGCATTCCTTCTTCGAAGAAATGGACACGTCTGAAGCAGGAAGCAAAACGAACAGCCTCAGGGTCGATGGGCTTAATACGGCATAGCTTGAGTATACAGACCTCCTTGCCGACTGCAGAAAGCATCTCCTTTGCCTTGCAAGCCTGAGCGAATAATCTGCCATAGGTTACAATCAGCCGTGATGCGTTGGGGTTGCCGTAAACGCTGAAATTGATGCCATTGTGGGTAAAATCGTCAGGTCGGAAAGGTTCACTGCCTCTGGGATAGCGAACTGCTGTAAGTCCCTTTTCGTTATTTACAGCCTGATTAAGACAGGCTCTTAAGTCGTCAAAATAACAGGGTGAGTAAATTGTTGTTGATGGAATTGTATTGAGAATTGAAACGTCAAATACACCTTGGTGAGTTTCGCCATCCTCACCTACTATTCCTGCACGGTCAACACCCAGAACAAGGTGAAGGTTCTGAGCCGCCGCATCATGAACAAGCTGGTCGTAGGCTCGCTGTAAAAAGCTTGAATACACAGCAAAAACAGGAGTAATTCCTTGAGAAGCAAGACCGCATCCAAAGGTTACGGCATGCTCCTCGGCAATACCTACATCGAAAAAACGCTCCTTAAAGCGGACAGCAAAATCAGAAAGTCCCGTGCCTGTAGTCATTGCCGCTGTAATTGCACAGATTTTTTCATCCGCCTGTGCAAGGTCACAGAGAGTTTCACCGAAGCAATCGCTGTAAGACTCAGAATGGCTCAGAGGCTCGCCTGTGTCAATATCGAACTTACCGATACCGTGGAAGCTTTTGGGGTCGTTTTCTGCGAATTGATAACCCTTACCCTTTACTGTGACTGCGTGAATCAAAACAGGTCGGTTGACGGTTTTTGCCGCTTTCAAAACGGCAATGAGATTCTCGAGGTTATGTCCGTCAACAGGTCCGTAATAGTGGAAGCCAAAGTTTTCGAACATATTGGTTTTGTATATCCGCTTTTTAAACCAGTTTTTGATGTTGGTGAGAAGGTTTACAAAGGGGGTACCCACTAGGGGAATTTTGGTGAGGACTCGCTCCATATTAACCTTTGTTTTAAGGTACCAAGAGCTTGTACGCATTGTTGTTAAATGTCGTGATAATGCACCAACATTCTTAGAAATTGACATTTTGTTATCATTGAGAACAACAATGAAATTACGTTTAAATCGTCCTGCGTTGTTCATACCCTCAAATGCAAGACCGCCTGTAAATGAGCCGTCACCAATAAATGCTATGGTATGGCTGTTATCTCCTGAGAGCTGTTTTGCTTTGGCAATACCCAGAGCTGCAGAGATAGATGTGCTACTGTGACCTGCACCGAAAACGTCGTATTCGCTTTCGTATCTTCTTGGGAAGCCCGAAAGTCCGCCTGTGCGACGGATAGTGTTGATTTTGTCGTATCTGCCTGTGAGCATCTTGTGGGTATAGCACTGGTGACCCACATCCCACACAATGGAGTCTGACGGGCAATCAAACACATAGTGCATTGCAACGGTGAGTTCAACCACACCGAGATTTGGTGCCAAATGGCCTCCGTTTTCGGACACGGTTAAAATGAGCTTACGGCGGATTTCCTCGCACAAGGCGGGAAGCTCCTCTACTTTAAGCTTTTTAAGGTCCTCGGGAGATTTAATTTTTGAGAGTAGTTCAAAGTTGTTATTATCCATATCTGAATCCTCGGTTAAACCGAAATTTTGGTTAGCTGTTATAATCAGTTTCTTCTTTCAATAAGCTTTCTGGCAAAGGATGCAAGGAATGAAGTATCTCCTTCAAAGACACTAAGAGCATCAACTGCTTCCTCGGTGAGCTTTTCTGCACGATGCATACATTCCTCTACACCGTAAAGTGAAACAAGAGTAGATTTTTTGTTATCCACATCGGAGTTGACAGGCTTGCCAAGCTCATCGCTTGTTGAGGTTACATCCAGCACGTCGTCTACAAGCTGGAAAGCAAGCCCTACACAATCGGCGTATTTTGCGGCGGCTGAGAGTTTTTCTTCATCGGCACCTGCAACAATACATCCCATAAGGCAAGCGGCTTTTATGAGGGCACCTGTTTTGAGAAGATGCATCTGAGTGATTACTTGCTCCGAGGCTTTTTTATTCTCGTATTGTAAATCTATAACCTGACCGCCTACCATACCAGAGGCGCCACAAAGGCGTGCAAGCTCACCTGCGGCTTTTGCAGCTTTGTCCGCCTCACATACACAGAGTGTATGAGGAGAAAGCATAATCTCAAAGGCAAGGCTCTGCAAAGCGTCCCCTGCAAGCAAAGCGGTATCCTCACCGAAT
The DNA here is from genome assembly GCA_017411385.1 of Ruminococcus sp. GTDB lineage: Bacteria > Bacillota > Clostridia > Oscillospirales > Acutalibacteraceae > Ruminococcoides. Next base: position 33,364 of record JAFQQF010000018.1, on the reverse strand, counting down.
TCGATATGATTTGAGGGCATACCGCGTCGCATATCGTCATCATCCATACAAGGAAGGTCATCGTGAATGAGAGAATATGTATGAATAAGCTCCACAGCGCAAGCAAACGGTAATGCTTTATCAATATCACCGTTACAGAGCTTGCAGAATTCGAGGGTAAGCATAGGTCTAACACGCTTGCCGCCTGCACCCACAGAATACCTCATAGAATCCCAAAGTATTCCGTAAAGCTCAGGTTTTTCTGAAAGATATGAGTGAAGTGCTTTTTCGATAAGATTTAGATTGTCATGCATATTAACCCTCCTCTATGGTTCTGAGAAGCTCAGCCATTCTAATATTCAAATCCTTGATTTTGTCTGCGGCTGTGTTTAAGTAGGCTGTGCAATAGGTGTAATATTCAAAGGCTTCCTTGTAAACCTCCATAAGCTCCAAAAAGGTGCCGTCTGAACGTTCAAGCCTTGAAATAAGCTCTGTTAGCTTAGTAAGTGCGGTTTCATAATCCATTCCTTCAAATTTATCTGTATTATTTACTGTACTCATAAAATCAGTCCTTGTTTATATAAAAATAAGTTAAGCACGTTAAGCTTCGTCTTCCTCTGCAAGCTCAATAATCTTCATAAGACGGTGATTTACGCCGCTTCTGCTGATTTGCGGCTCCAAAAGCTCACCCAAAGCACGCAAGGAAAGCTCGGGATTATCACGGCGGATAATTGCAATTTCGTAAAGCTGTGAAGGAAGTGAGGAAAGCCCCACAGTTGCTTCCAGCTTATCTATTGCCCAGAGCTGACGGGCGGCTGCCTGAGCTGTTTTGTTGATATTTGCAAGCTCTGAGTTTGTACGGCGGTTTGCAATATTTCGCATTTGCTTATATGCTTTTGCGTTCATTATATCCATTGCACAGGAGGACGCTCCCATGTAGGTGAGCAGGTCGGTTATCTGCTCGCTGTCCTTAAGGTAGACCACATATGAGCCACCTCGGAGAATGGTTTTCGGAGTTAAATTACATTCCTCAATCTCTGACAAAAGCATACACAAATCGTTACAGAGGTTTTTGTATGCAGCGCAAAACTCCAGATGATAATTCTTCTGAGGGTCATTGACTGAGCCGCAAGCCATAAAGGCTCCCCTGAGAAAAGCACGAAGACACATTTCGTCTTCGATATTAGCTCTGTTTACCCTTAGGGTTGTGTCAGTTTTCATATGTCCGAAGGCTGAATATATATTCGCACATTCCTCAGGCAAAATAACAGCAACAGTATGCAGATTTATGAAATCCGCAGATGCCTTCAGAGTTGACTGCTTCTCAATAACAGGAGCAAACAGCTTATTTGAGAGTGTAATATATCGCTCTGCCACATGTATAGACTCGGTTTTGAGCTTAATTTCGGAATCAGAAAAAGGTCGGGAGAAAAGCATCATACCGTAGCATTCTGCGAATTCCTGAGCATACACTCCTATGTCAAGCTTTGATAATTCTTTTTTTACATTGTGAGAAAAAGACACGGCTGAGCACCTCCTGACGATAATAATGATTATTTGACAGTATAAGTCTTATGCCTTCCAGATATCGCGGTGGTGAAGGTTAGACTTCTGACCAAGCTCAATAAAGTGGCTGTTGAGAAGTCTTGCAAGGGTGACGCTTCTATGCTTACCACCGGTACAACCCACTGCGATTACAAGCTCGCTTTTACCCTCTTCCTTATAAAGAGGCAAAGAATAATCCAAAAGCGAAAGGAGTTTCTGGATATATTCTTGTGTTTCGGGGAACTTGAGTACGTATTCTCTTACTGACTCATCAAGTCCTGTGAGCTCCTTAAGCTCCTTGACATAATAAGGATTTGGCAAACAGCGAACATCGAAAAGCAGGTCTGCCTCCAAAGGGATGCCGTATTTAAAGCCGAAGGAAAGGCAGGTAACGATGAAGCCTTCGTCAGAATCATCGGAAAACATTGTGGTAACACGCTCTTTGAGCTGTTTGGGAGACATATAGGTAGTATCGATTATATAATCCGCTCTTGCCTTAAAAGGCTTCATAAGCTCCTTTTCAAGCATAACAGCCTCCTCGGTAGTGCTTCCCTCGAAGCTTTCGGAAAGAGGATGCTTACGGCGGGTTTCCTTGTATCTGATAAGCAAAACATCACTCTTGGCATCAAGGAAAAGAATCTTATACTTTTTGCCATCGTGATGAAATTTTTTGAGTTCTGCAAAAAGGTCGTCAAATACCTCGCCTGTACGGATATCAACAACCACGGCAACACGCTTCATACGGGTATCGCTTGTTTTTTCACAAAGGTCCCAGAAGGTTGTGAGGAGTGCCGGAGGCAGGTTATCCACACAATAAAATCCGATGTCCTCCAAGGATCTTAAAGCGTGGGATTTACCCGCACCCGAAAGTCCTGTGATAATTACAAATTCCATAAAACTTCTCCTTTAAGAAAGGTGAATAATCTCTCGCTCAAGGGTGTAGCCTGTCTGCGATTTAACTGTATCCTGAACCTTTTTGACAAGGCTTATAACATCCTGACAGGTTGCCTCCCCTGTATTGATAATAAAGCCGGAGTGCTTTTCGCTTACCTGTGCACCGCCGACACTTGCACCTTTGAGCCCGCACTGTTCAATAAGTGCACCTGCAAAGGCACCCTCGGGACGCTTGAAAACACTTCCTGCCGAGGGAAATTCAAGAGGCTGCTTGGTGACTCTTCGGTTCATAAAATCATCCATACGTGCTTTGATGTCACTATCCTTGTCGGGTATAAGTGAAAAATCTGCAGACAGGATAATACAATTGTTCAGTTTATAATCGCTGTGGCGATATGAAAGAGAGAGTGTATCTGCAAGAACGGTTTCAACCACGCCTGAGGGGGTGAGATGAGTGACTGTGAGCAATACATCCTTCATCTCTCCGCCGTAGGCACCTGCATTCATAAAGACAGCACCGCCCACAGTGCCGGGGATACCGTAGGCAAATTCCAGTCCTGAGAGAGAATTTGAAAGTGCAAAGGTACAAAGACGTGCAAGGGTTGCACCTGCACCGCAGGTGACTGTATTACCGCTTACTGAAATATTCTTGAAATCACCGCCCAAGCGGATAACTGCTTTTCTGAGTCCTTCGTCGCAAACAAGCAGGTTACTGCCGTTACCGATGAGCATATAGTCGATGTCGAACTCGTCGCAAAGTGCAAGAGTATCAGTAAGCTCTTTTATACTGTGCACTAGGATATAATAATCGGCAGGCCCGCCGATTCTGAAGGTGGTGTGCTCCTTCATAAGTGACTGAGGAGTACACAAAGCACCTGTTTCTTCAACAGAAGAAATAAAACTATGGTTTATCATAAAGCCTCCGTTATTTGAGGGGAATATTCATCTCGGTTAAGTATTTATTCAAATTTTCAACGCTTGCATTGACAACAAGCTCTTCGGGAAAGCCTATTTCTTCAAGCATTGAAAGCGCCTGGTCTGCCCTGCCAAGCTGGGTTATAAAGTGTGCATCGGTATCAACGGCTACTCGGCAACCGTGCTTCATACAAAGCTTTGCAATCTCCTTACAGTTGGGTACAAAGTCGGGCTTGTGCTTGATGGATGCATTGTTTATCTCCACAAGCTTACCGCACTGGGCAAATCGCTTGATTACAGTTTCATAGTCATACTTAAAGTAGGGCGAGCCCGAATGAGCAATCATATTGACATAAGGGTTTTCGGCAATATTAAGATACGCCTCAGTACAAGCATCAACACTTACCTCGTCGTGATATGTGGGCATATGCAGGGAAGCGATACAGAAATCAAGGTTTTTGAGGATGGACTCGTCTGCATCAAGGTTGCCATTTCTGTCAGTAATGTTGGCTTCAATTCCTTTGAGCACACGAACTTTATTCATCACCCTTGGTATTGCGTGAAGATTCATAAAGTAATAAGGATGAGGTGTGCCGTGCATACTCTGACCATGGTCGGTAATAGCAAAGGCATACAATCCCAGACGCTCTGCCTCAGAAATCATTTCAAGAGCTGTGGCATAGGCGTGGACCGAGGTTATGGTGTGGGTATGAAGGTCTGCTACAATTTTCATTAAAAGTCCCATCCTGTATCAACTTTTTTGTTCTGGATAGTATCTTCGCTTACATCCATACCAAGACTCTGAAGGAGCTCCTGTGCGGCATTGTAGCCCATCTTTTTCTGACGGTTGTTCATAGCCGCAACCTCGATAATAATCGCAAGGTTTCTACCGGGCTTGACGGGGATTGTCATAATGGGAACCTGAATGCCCATAATTTCTGTGTAGGTATTGTCCATACCGATTCTGTCATAAACCTTTTCGGTATCCCATTGCTCCATATTGATTACCATATCAATTTTTTCTGTAAGCTTAACAGCACCCATACCAAAGATGCGTCGTGCATTGATGATACCGATACCGCGAAGCTCAATGAAATGGCGGATGTTTGCAGGAGAAGAACCAACCAAAGTACGGTTGGAAACGCGGCGGATTTCAACAGCATCATCTGCAATCAGACGGTGTCCGCGCTTAATAAGCTCGATGGCGATTTCGGACTTTCCTACTCCGCTGTCGCCAATGAGAAGCACACCTTCGCCGTAAACTTCTACAAGTACACCGTGACGAGTAATTCTGGGTGCAAGCTCAGCATTAAGAAAGGTAATGAGTGAGGCTGAGATTGCAGAGGTGGTTTCAGCACTGCGCAGGATAGGAACAGCGTTCTTTTCTGCGGATTTGACTATTGCCTCTGAAGGCTCTAAGTTTCTTGCAATGATAATTGCAGGAGGCTGCATTCTGAAAAGCTGGTCAATAAGCGCAAACTGCTTTTCTTCATCAAACTGGTCAAGATATGCAAACTCCGTATTACCGAAGATGATAATTCTGTTGCCGTCAAAAAAGTCAAGGTAACCTGTAAGCTCCAAGCCCGGACGGTCAATGTCCATTGAAACAATGTCTATTTCCTCGGGATTTTGAGGCATATAGAAGGGCTCAAGCTGGCTTTCTTTGATAATCTTTGCAAGTGAAACGGAAAACTGTGCACTCATAAAAAACACCTCTTTATTTTTGGGATTTTTCGGCTAATTATAGATATACTTATACGTTATTCATTATAACTCAAAACTTCTCAAAATAAAAGTGTTTTTTCGAATTATATGCAAAAAATATGCAAATATTGAATTCTTAAAAAATCCAACCATAATCTGTAAAAAATGCTGAATAATCCCCTGCTATACGGCGCATATTATCACAGGGTGAAGCCATGATTATTTCAGTTATAAGAACAGCGCTTATGTATGTATTTGTAATATTCGCCATAAGAATTATGGGTAAAAGGCAGCTCAGCGATATGCAAACCTCTGAGCTTGTTGTGACAATGATTATTGCGGATATAGCCTCCATACCTATGCAGAATACCTCTCAACCGCTTTTGTCGGGAATTGTGCCTGTGCTTATACTTATTTCAGGAGAAATCATTATTAGTATACTGATGATGAAAATCCCCACTTTCAGAAACTGGATTTGCGGTAAGCCTGAAATCATCATTGAAAACGGAGTGCTTAAGCAAAATATGCTTAGAAGGCTGAGGCTTACAACTGAAGATTTATCGGTTCTTCTCAGACAACAAGGTGTATTCTGCATTGAAGATGTCCAATTCTGTATCATTGAAACTAACGGACAAATCAGCGTTCTGTTAAAGCCAGAAAAAAGGACTCCCGCAATGGAGGATTTTCACTTGCCTGCCATGGACAAGGGAATCGAAGCGGTAATAATCAGTGACGGCGAGCTTTTGAGCCGTTCTATGGCTTTGTGTAATGTTGACGAGGTATGGATTAACAAAACTCTTGCACAGGAAAACACAAAGGTTGATGAGGTTATGCTGATGACAGCAAACAGACTAAAGGAATACAATATTATCAGGAAGTGTAGCGAGTGAGAAGATTATATGCCGCGGTGACGCTTTTGCTTATTGCCACAGGTCTGTGCGTGATAGAGTATGAAAGTGTATGCAAATGTACGGACTCATATTTACAGAGAATAGAGAACATTGAAGAGATGATATCAAGAGGAGAAATAAAAAAAGCCGCCTTTGCCGCAAGAGAAGCAGAGAAAAACTGGGAAAACACGGTAAATCTCATAGATATGCTTTTGTTCCACGACTATGTAGATGAGATAGGCAAGAATTTATCTGAGCTTGAATCCTATATAAAATATGATGAAATTGCCGAATTGTATGCAATTTGCGAAAGCACAAAGGAACAGCTTCTTTCCCTTAAAGAAAGTGAGCTACCTGCAGCCAAAAACATAATATAAATCAAAAAAAGCCTTTCTCCAAATTTAAGAGAAAGGCTTTTGTTCACTTATTCTTTTTTGCAGCTGCGTTTTTGATTGCTGAAATCAGCAGGAATACAAGAAAAACAGCAAGATTAAATATTACTATAGTTGCACCAACAGGCACGTCGGTCACGGTAAAGGAGGTTAAAAGTCCTGAAACAACACAGAACACAGACACCAAAACTGATGTGATAACAACACTTATAAACCGCTTGCAAACGCGCATTGAGGTAAGGGATGGAAAAATTATCATAGCAGAGATAAGCAAAGTACCCAACATACGCATACCAACCACAATGGTGATTGCTGTGAGAAGTGAGATTACTGTGTTGTAAAATCCTGTGCGAAGTCCCGTAGCCTTAGCAAAATCCTCATCGAAGGTAACAGCAAAAATCTTGTTATAAAAAAGCAAATACATTGCAATTACAAACACAGAAAGGATTACACTGATTATGATATCAGACTTGCCGACAGAAAGAATCGAGCCGAACATATATTGCTGAAGATTAATGTTTGTGCCGTTGATACTGGCAACAAAAACACCGATTGCAAGAGCCGAGCTGGAAATAACAGCAATCGCCGCATCAGCATTGATTCGGCTGTTTTCGGTAATTCTGAGCAGAAAGAATGCAGCAAGGGTAACAACAGGTAAAGACAAATACAAGGGCGAAGAGATGTTGAGCACCGCAGCTATGGACAATGCACCGAAGCCCACATGGGAAAGACCGTCGCCTATCATAGAGTATCGCTTAAGCACAAGCACAACACCCAAAAGAGCACAGCACACAGCTATGAGAATACCCACAATAAGAGCATTAACCATAAAGGGATAGCGAAAAATATCAAGCATCTTCCCTACCTCCTCTTTTAGTATTATGAGCACATGCATCACAGGGACAATCGGAAATAAGCAAACGACTGCCAAATGACGAATGCATATATTCATGAGTTGTGCCAAAAAAGTAGCTGTCAGAACTCAAGTGGAGAATATGGGATGCGTTTCGCACAGCCGAGGTAATGTCATGGGATACCATAATCACAGCCATCCCCTCTTTATTGAGAGCCTTTACAACAGAATAAAACTCAGCTGTTGCCAAGGGGTCCAGAGCAGAGGTTGGTTCATCGAGGAGGATAAGTTTCTTTGCCGCACACAAGGCACGTGCAAGAAGGACTCTTTGCTGCTGTCCACCCGAAAGCTCGGAAAAGCTTTTTTTGCGAAAAGAATCAACACCTGTTCGTTGCATAATTCTCATCGCCTCATTTCTTTCCTGCTTTGTATAATTAAAGGCAATAATACGGTTATTGAGAAAGCCTGACATTACAATCTCAGAAACGGATGCAGGAAAATCCTTTGAAAGCTTTTGCTGCTGAGAAAGGTAGCCGATATGGTTACGTGAAAGCCCGTCGGAATATTCCACCTGTCCGTTGTAAGGCTGTAACAGTCCGAGAATCCCCTTAATCAGAGTGGTTTTACCCGAACCGTTCTCACCAACGACACAAAGATAGTCACCTGCATTAACTGTGAAGTTAAGATTCTCAAAAACCACGTTGTTTGAATATCCGATTTTTAAGTCTGTAGCTTTAAGAAGAGCCATATGTAAACTTCCTTTTTATGGGATGTAGGACTAAAAGCAAATATCGGGCGGAAAAACCGCCCGATTAATATTTGCAATTATTGATTAAGCTTTATCTGCAAAAAGCTTGCAAGTAAATGCAAGTGTAAACACAACAGAAAAGACTGCAGTGAGGATTGCAGAAACTGCATAGAGAGCATAAACAACTGCGCCGTTGACAAGAGAAGCTACAAAAACAGCAAGAAGAATTACGCAAATCATTGCCAAGAATAAAAACATAATCTTCCAAACTTTGTCTGTACCTGCTGAAAAAGCGTCAACCTCAGCATCATCGGTCTTTTTACGTGTTACCTTCTTTGCAAAGCTGTATACAAAAAGGATGAAGGTAACATAGCTGAGAATTACAGCGAAAAGTGCAACAGCAAATGCCATATCGCCAAGGCTTGCTCTGCAGATAACACAGAGAGCAAAAGCAACGAGAGCGTTTATTGCTGCGCCTGCTGTAGAAACAAGTGCCATTTTAAGCCCTGCTTTTTTAAAGCGGATAACAAAGTAAACAAGCACAAGAGCAAACACAAGCACAGCGGCTACAATACATCTGAACACAAGACCTAATGAAAGGTTTGCAAAGCCATAAGCAGGGATTGTGTTTCCGCCGAAGATTGCAAGCAGAAGAACACCTGCCAAAACAACAGCTGCCGCAATAATAAGCATAAGCTTAGTAAGGGAAGCAAAATTAACTGACTTTTTCATTATTTTGCACCTCCAAAAGCAGAAGGTTTTTTAGTTAAGCTCTGAAGGCTTCTGAGCATCAGCTGAGGAACAAGGTAACCTGTTACAAGGTTAAAGATAGAACCAAAGAAGAGCACATAAGAGAAGTTGTATACACCGCCTACAGTAAATGCACCGAAGATGGAGGTGGTAAGCGAAGATGTACCGAACATAAACATACCGATAAGAGCTACCAGAGCAAGAACAACACTTGTGTCAAGGATAACCTTACGGCTCTTCTCAATACCTGTGTTGATAGCTGTACCTACAACTGTACCTGTGAGAAGCTCTGACTTCATTCTCTCACCAATAAGAGCAAAGCTGAATACTGTGAGCATTACTGAGAGAGCAAGAGCACACGCACCGGGGATAGTGAGAAGGAAGGTTCTTCCCTCACCTACAAAGCCTGTAATTACGGCAAGGACTGCAGAAAGCTGCAGAAGAACCGCAAAGAAGCCAGCAAATGCACCGAGCTTGTATCTGATTACCATAAAAGCAAGGATAACAATAAGTGCAATCAAACCTGTGATAAATATGATATCAGAGGTACTGCTTGTAATAGGTGCAACCTCAGAAACAGATACATAAGTAACCGCACAAGGCAGAGTGCCGGAAGAAATAACTGCTGAATAAAGCTTACACTTAGACTCAGTCATACTGTCAGAGCTGACAGAAAGTGCACCCTGATCTATAGTTTCTCCCACTGTAGGATTAGAAATCATACGGTCATCAAGCCAGATAGAAATCTGCTGATTGTAGTATGTGCCTGTATCAGCGTTAGTATAAGTTGCCATTTTTTCAGAACCAACTTCGTTGAAGTTAATGTTCAGATAGTAATATGTATTGCCTTCCTCGGTATATTCAAACCAAGACGAACCCATTACATCGTCACTGCTGATAAGTACAGTTTCAGCGGTTGTACCTGTGGGGGTAATAAACGCAGCACTGTTTGAAGTATCAACACTCATATTCGCATATGAGCTACCGGGACGGATTGTCAATGCACCGTAAGAGGTAAGGAAGGATGCTACCTCAGAAGCTGAAAAATCGCAATCGATACTGTGAGGCACAGTAAGCTCAAGCTGACCCTCTGCTGTGTCAACGTTAATCTGACAATCGGTAAGACCGAAGGATACAGCACGTTCTCTGACTACATCTGCAACTGCTGAAATCTCATCAGGAGTTGCTGTTTTAACTGCGATTTTCGAACCGCCGTTTACATCAATGCCCCAATCAATACTACCAAAGCCCTTGAAAACTGTGCTTTTGTTGTCGCCTACATAATAGCTGTAGCCAAAAACCGACAGCACGGAGAATGCAAGAATAAGGATGGCAAGTATCAGGGAAACAGATATTCCAAGCCTTTTCATAATACGTTTGGACCTCCGTATAAAAAAATAACTCTGCTAAGTCTTTATAAGACCAACAGAGTTATTATAAGATTTTTTTACTAAAAAGTCAATATTGACAAGAAAAAATACAGTTAATCTTCACATAATTAACATATCCTAATCAATCGACTGATATTTCCCTGCAATATCAAATTAAGCTTTTATTCGGAGAGGATTTTTTGAATAGCACAAATGCGTACACAGGTGCAGAATACATCCATTGCCATTTTCAGCTCCTCAACGGGAGGATAAGACGGAGCAATACGGATGTTGCTGTCTTCAGGGTCAAAGCCACCGGGGAAGGTTGCTCCTGCAGGAGTGAGTACAAGTCCTGCCTCCTTACACATTTTTACAACAGCTTTGGCTGTGCCGGGATAAACGTTGATTGACACAAAATAACCGCCGCGGGGATTGGTCCAGCTTGCAATCTCGCAGGAAGCAAGCTGTTCTTCAAACTTTGAAATAACGGTTTCAAATCTGGGCTTGAGTATATCCTTGTGTTTCATCATATGTGCTTTTATTCCGTCAAAATCCTTGAAGAAAAGCAGATGACGAAGCATATTGAGCTTATCAAAACCGATGGTCTGATTGGTATAGCGAGCCTTGAACACCTTCATATTGTTCTCAGAAGTTGCCATTGCGGCTACACCGGAGCCAGGGAAAGAAACCTTGGAGGTTGAGCAGAAAATAATGGGAAGGTCGGGGTTACCTGCTTTTTCACATTCGTCCATAAGACTTAGAAGCTTATCTCCCTCATCAGCAATATCATGAACACAGTAAGCATCGTCCCACATAATGCGGAAATCCTTTGCTGCGGGCTGAAGACATGCAAAACGACGGACTGTTTCATCGGAATATGTGATACCTGTGGGATTTGCATACTTTGGAACACACCAGATGCCCTTTATGGAAGCATCATTCTTAACAAGCTCCTCTACTATGTCCATATCGGGGCCCTCGGCAGTCATAGGAACAGGAATCATCTCAAAGCCAAAATAACCTGTTACGGAAAAATGGCGGTCATAGCCGGGAACGGGACAAAGGAACTTTCTGTCGGGAACATTAAACCATGGAGTAGCACCCTCAACAATAGGAGTTGTCATCATACAAGCGATGGCATCAAACATCATATTGAGCGAGGAGTTACCTCCAATCATTACTTGCTCGGGGCGTACCTGAATAAGCTGTGACATTAAAGCCTTACACTCAGGGATACCATCAAGGATACCGTAGTTGCGTAAATCGAAGCCATTTGCGGATTTGCAGGATACAGAGGAATTGAGTACATCCAGCATAGGCAGACATATATCAAGCTGTTCTGTGCAAGGCTTACCGCGGGACATATCAAGAGTAAGACCTTTTTCAACAAAGCCTTCGTACTGCTGTGAAAGCTCTGCAAGCTCAGCTGTAAGCTCGGATTTAGTAAGATTAGAATAAGACATTTTGCTCACGCTCCAAAATAAAAATGCAAAATTATTAATTACAACTGTTGTATTGTACCACCATACAAATAATTTTGCAAGATTAAAAAGCAAATCTTGCAAAATAAGACATAAAACAACCCGTTGACTTGCAACGGGTTGGTGAATTTGACAATATTTGACAACTATCAATAGTATTTGTAATAACCGTACTTGCCTTTGGAGTACTTTTTCTCGGCAGAGGTGCAACCGACTTTGAGGAATCCAAGCACCTTGCTGTCTGCAAGACGGATACTCTGGATGGTTTTTTCAATGTCGCCGTGGGTAGTAACTCGCTCGCGTACAACCACAACATAACCTGATATAAAGTCCTTTAACAGGAGAGTATCGGTAACGATTCCGACAGGAGGAGTATCAATGATGATATAATCATAAACCTGCTCCATATCACGAAGGAAGGACTCAAAGCCTGTGGATGCCAGAAGCTCGGAAGGGTTGGGAGGAATGGAGCCTGCGGTGATTACATCGAGGCAAGGAAGAACCTCCTTGTGAATAACCTCCTCCAGAGGCTTGAGCTTACCGATAATATCAGAAACACCTGAGGTATTCTGAAGCTTCATAAGGTTATGAAGGTTAGGACGGCGAAGGTCGCAATCTATAAGCAGAACTCTTCTGCCCATCTTAGAGAAAGAGATGGCAAGGTTTGCTGTAGCCGTAGACTTACCCTCACCCTTTGACCAGCTGGTAACTACTATATATTTGCTCTCAGAAGCTGAAAGAGAGAAAACGAGGTTTGTACGGGCGATTTTGTAGCCCTCAACAATGGCAAATTTACTGTCGTTGTTGATAACGTTCTTAGACTTATCAACATATTTGATAGACTTACTCTTATTACCGATTTTCATTATCTCTTCACTGCTCCTTTCTTTTTGGAGGCTGAGTCTGTGTCAAAATCAATAATCTCAGCAAATACAGGAACATCGTAAATCTTGAACAAATCGTCACCGGGCTTGATGGTGGTATCTATAACCTCAATTATGATAGATATGAGAATTGAAACTATAAGACCGCCGATAAAGCCGAACAATGCATATCGGGTTTCGTTGGGAGATGAATGACCGCCGGGTGCGGATGCAGGACGGCCAAAGGGTACTGCCTCAGCGTCATAATAGTACTTCTCAACAACCTCGGGGGCAGCGTTACGGATAGCATTGGCGGTATCTGCGCAAACCTGAGCATCACTGCCTGTAACGGTGATAGCCAACGCATTGGATTCGCTGATGCTTGCAATGCTTACGCTATATCCGGAAGGGATAATATCAAGCATTTCTTCGCAACGGCTGAAGATAACAGCTGCATTCTCAGCAATGTTAGCAGAAAGGGAAAGTGAGCCAGCAGAAACCTGATTGTCCCCACCTGACTGGGAAGTGTCGTTTTTGTCGGCAGCGCTGTACTTGATGAAAATCATAGATGTGGATGAATACTTTTTGGGGATAAAATTATCCGCATAGATATACGCACCCAGAGCCGCGATAACAGATACGATGATAATGAGCTTTATGTGAGCAAAAATCATCTTCAGAATATCATTGATTGTGATATCTCTCAACTGTATCATCTCCTTAATAAATTAAGACTACAAAAATATAGTCGCACATATTACATTTTAATGCATATGTGCGACTTTTTTATTCTTATTAAGAATATTAATATAATATTTTGTAAAAATTTCTGCTGTCTGCAAGAAGCTGATGCTTAGCTGAGAACGCTGATGAGTACACCTGCGGCAACGGCAGAGCCGATAACACCTGCAACGTTGGGACCCATTGCGTGCATAAGCAGGAAGTTTGAGGGATTCTCTTGCTGACCGACCTTATTGGCAACACGTGCCGCCATGGGAACAGCGGAAACACCGGCGGAGCCGATGAGAGGATTAACCTTACCACCTGTGAGCAGGTACATAAGCTTACCGAAGAGGGTGCCAAAGGCTGTACCCAGCATAAATGCGATAAGACCAAGACAGATAATCATAAGAGTATCCAATCTGAGGAAAACATCACCTGTAGCTGTTGCACCAACGGTAACGCCAAGGAAGATGGTGATAATATTCATAAGCTCGTTCTGAGCAGTCTTGAAGATTCTGTCAACTACTCCGCTTTCCTTGAACAGGTTACCGAGCATGAGCATACCTACAAGAGGTGCAGAGCTTGGGAGCAGGATTGAGCAAATAATAGTAACGATTATGGGGAACAAAATCTTCTCAAGCTTTGAAACAGGGCGAAGCTGTGTCATTACAACGGCTCTTTCCTTCTTGGTTGTGAGAGCCTTCATAATGGGAGGCTGAATAATGGGCACCAGAGCCATATAGGAATAAGCCGCAACGGCAATGGGACCTAAGAGATGAGGTGCGAGGATTGAGGTTGTGTAAATAGCTGTGGGGCCGTCTGCACCGCCGATAATTCCGATAGCACCAGCCTCGGCATCTGTAAATCCGAATACAAGAGCAGCAAGAATAAAGGTAAAGAAAATACCAATCTGTGCGGCTGCACCGAGGATAAAACTCTTGGGGTTGGCAATAAGAGGACCGAAGTCGGTCATACAGCCGATACCAAGGAAGATAAGAGGCGGATAGATACCAAGCTTTACGCCTTGGTAGAGGTAGTAAAGAAGTCCGCCGTTAGTGGGAACATTATAGTAATTTATGCCGTCAAGGACTGTGACTGCATAGTTCGGTACCTCTCCCCCGTGAGCATCTATGTACTGCTGGACAGGTACAAGCTCTGTTGAGGGAGCCGCCATAATTGCGGGATAGAGGTTAACAAGCAACATACCGAAAGCAATGGGAAGCAACAAAAGTGGCTCGTACTGCTTTTTGATAGCAAGATAAAGAAGAACGCAGGCAATACCCATCATTACGTAGTTCTTCCAAGTCAAGTCCGTAAGACCGGAGTCATTGAAAAGACCCACAAGGGCGTCAAGGAAGCCTTGTAAAATACCCATTATAAAAGTCCCTCCGATCTCATTTTAGGAATACTTTCCATAAGTCCTGCAGTTGCCCACTGAGAACGAGCACTGCTACCTGTTGCAGGGCGAATTCCAACAACACGTGCTTTTCCCTCGCCGTAATATGCCTCAACAGCTGCGGCGATAACGGCAATAGTCTGCAAATCAGCACTGCTGTCAGCAACCGCGGTCACTACAGGTGCTGTATCCTCAACGGGTACATCAGCACTGACAGGATTGTTCTTTGCAAGTTTCTTTTCTTTTCTCTTTTGTGCAAAGCTCTGTGCTGTGGAAACAATCTTGGAGTAAGCCCAGATAATTCCGATAAGCAGAATGAGCACTGCAAACACAACAACAAAGCCTGTAATCAGGATAACAACTGACATATTAGGCTCTGCGGCAGCCAGGTAGGTAGTCATAGAAAACCTCCAATAACAGATTATGCAAAAGGATATTTTGTCGCAAAGGGACAGACTTTTACACATATACATATATTGTATACTTTTTCAAATAAATTTTCAATAGATAAAACAGAAAAACCGCCGAAAATTTTCAGCGGTTTTGAGTAATATTTAATTCTCAGGGGTTAAATACCCTTCCATTTGGTTTATGTTTCTAATCTTCGAGGGTACCTTCCCTACACACTTTACATTTAGGGATGTTGAGGGCGCCACCCCTTACGAATTTTATGTTCGGACAAAGAGAAAAATATCAGATTAAAGAATTATGCAGATGAGTCCGTTGCAGCCTTCGTTTATAATCTTTTCAACAGTTTCCGTGAGCTTCATTCTGGCATCCTGAGGCATACGGTAGAGTTTATTTTGCAAGCCTTCGTTTACAAGCTCATTGACAGACTTGCCAAAAATATCCGACTGCCAGATTTTCACAGGGTCTTCCTCAAATTCGCGAAGCAGGTATTTTACCAAGTCTTCTGACTGTTGCTCCGAGCCTACCAAGGGTGTAACCTCCGCACAGGTTTCAATTTTCATCATATGAACAGAGGGAGCAGATGCTTTGAGCTTGACCCCGTATTTTCCGCTCTGCTTCACAATCTGAGGTTCTTCAAGGTGCAACTCCTCCATTGTAGGCATTACGATTCCGTAGCCGTTTTCCAGCACCTCTTCATAAGCTTTTGCGATACGCTCATACTCACTCTTCTTTGAATTAAGCTCCGAAAAGCTTGCAAGCAAGGCTTTTTCATCGGGTATATCAAGCCCTGTCTGCTCTGAAAGCACCCTGAAGAAAAGCTCTGATGCCACCATCAGGCTTAGCTCTGCTCTACCGCAGGAAAGGTCAAGGGAAGTAAGCTGTGAAGCTGTGATGTATTCGTTCATACACAAGCTCTCTGCAACCTGCTGAACCTCTCTGAGCTTTTCTGCCTTACCGGCACATTGGGTAATCGCAGAAAAAATGCTGGATTTCAGCCAGTGCTCCTTGGGAAGTGCAACAATCCACGATGGAATATTGACAGAGATTTCCTTTAAGGGAAACTCAAAGAGTATCTGTGCAAGAATCCTTTTAATCTGAATTTCGTCAAGCTCAAGACAGGATATGGGGATTACGGGCACCGCATATTTGGCGGCAAGGCTTGATGCAAGGGACTGGCTCTCCTGACTTTCGGGTTCAAAGCAATTGAGAAGCACCACAAAGGGTTTGTTGATTTCTTTGAGCTCGTTAACAACTCTTTCCTCTGCCTCGATATACTCCTCTCTGGGGATGTCGCTTATCGAGCCGTCTGTTGTAACAACAAGTCCTATGGTTGAGTGGTCTGTGATTACCTTTCGCGTGCCAAACTCAGCCGCTTTATCAAAAGGAATCTCTGTATCAAACCACGGAGTTTTGACCATTCTGGGAGCATCTTCTTCGATGTAGCCCAAGGCACCTCTGACTATGTAGCCTACACAGTCAATCATTCTGACTGACAGGGTTGCGTTGCCCTCAAGAGTAATCTGTACTGCATCCTCGGGAATAAACTTAGGCTCCGTGGTCATTATTGTTCTGCCACCTGCTGACTGGGGCAGTTCATCGTTTGCACGCTGAGCCCTGAACTCATCGTCAATATTCGGAATTACAAGGGTATCCATAAACCTCTTTGTAAAGGTAGATTTTCCTGTTCGCACAGGACCTACTACTCCGATGTATATATCTCCACCGCAACGAGTGGCAATATCCTGATAAATATTTCTCTGTTCCACTTTGTGCCTCCACCTGATTCTGTATTAATCGAATATTTTGTGCATATAAAAGCTAGGCTCTGAGTATAAGAAGCATACGGCTTCGGTCAAGGGTTTCTTCTGTGATTGCGTTTTCATCGCAAAGGGTGTTAACACAGGCACCGTAATGCTTTGCAATATCCCAGACATTTTCACCGCTTTGGGCGTAATAGAGAGTTAGAGGACTCACACAGTGCTTTGCCGATTCGCCACAGCCTGTTATGCTTTCCACCTGTCTGAGTAAATAGGGATTTGAAGCGATGGCACTAAGATGCATATCCAAACGAAGCTCAATGCTGTTATTTTCGCCCAAGCGGTAGCTCAGCGAAGAAACACAACAATTGCTTATCTGTGCTTGTGTATATGCTTCGGTTAAGGCATCCTCGCATGCAATATCTGCCTGACGCTCTATGCTCACAAGCTCTCCCTCATCGGTACAGCCCAAGATACAAACATTAACCTTGCCCGTAAAGCTAATAACACTCTCTGAAACAGAGGCGTTTACAGAGGGTTGCTCGGTGAAAATATCCAGTATTTTGCTGACGGGTTTATCCCCCAAGGAAAGCACAGGCTTTATTACGGTGCTGACACTGACAGGAGTAACTGCCGTGCATAGAGCTTGAGTGTTATATGTAAGCTCCGTATTTTCCGAAACAGAAAACGCATCGCTGATATAAGACAGAGTGCGGTTTTTGTAGCCCATAAGGGACAAGGAAACCTTTGCTTCAAGATTAACAACAGGCTCTTCAGTCATCACTTCTTTTCTGAGAAGCAACTCGTAGGACAAAACATCAAGGCGGATATCACGGATTTTGCAATCAGAGTCAACTGCTGATATCGACTGTGTGAAAGGAAAGACGTACACATATCTGTCTACATCACCTGTAGCGGCATCACAGATATACAGAAGCCTCAGAGTCATTTCTCCTCGGATATTGAGCTTTTCACCGTTAAGCGAAGCATCGGTAATATTTGCAGAAAGCTCACTTCTTACAATAGTTTCTACATTCGATTTGCTGTGAATGCCGATGCTTTCACTCACGTTAAAGGTTTCCTGAGAGAACTCACAAAGCTCAAAAATTTCCTTAGTATCACTTTTTATCTGCAGGGCAGCATCAGATTTATCCTCAAAAACATCACAGACAGATTTAGCTATTATTGAAGCATGTAGTGAAAAAGCACCGTGAACCGTGAGTCTTCTGGGAGTAAGTGCCCTACAGTTTAAATATTCAGGCTTTGTCTGAGTCAGAATGATATGCTCTGAGGAATCACCGCTGACAGGGAATGTTGCAGAGAAAGGCAGGGTTTGCTCGCAACACCTTATTTTGAGCTTATCCGAATCACAATAGATAATACGCACCAGTGAAGCTCCGTCAACTCTGAGCTGTCCGCCTGAAAAGCTACGAGTAAAAATTTTGGGCTCAAGAGAGCATTTGAGAATTTTTTCCATATCAGCACAATAATCGGGTAAGGTAAAATCCAAATCCACGCACTGCTCAGAAACCGTATCGAGGATTTGTGAAGCTGTACTAACCAAAGTTTTTTTTAGCAGGTAGTCCATATTTTTCTCTCCTTCTATGTTCTATCTCATTGTATTAGCAAAGAGTGAAGAATATGCATATTATTTCATTTACCTTATGGATTTGAAGCCTTACTCAGATACGAATGAATTCACTATTTTTTTACTGACGCAAGTCATCGCCCTATTAACAAGACATAAAAAAACAGCTCCCTTAGAAAGGGAGCCGTCTGAAGCTAAATGTTATTTAAGATATTCGCCAACAGGTGAATCAACATCGAGAAGTCCTGCAAGGAACTTCTGAATTTCTGTTGCATCCTTAACGGAAAGCTTATTATCAAGGTCAGCATTTGCACATTTTTCTGCAATGCCTGTGATGCTATCAAGGCCTGCAACACACTTCTGAATGAGGGTTGCATCCTTAATGTTTACGTTACCGCTAAGGTCTGCATCACCTAAGAAGTACTTTGCGTCGCCTGCAGGATTTGAGGGAGTTGTGGGCTCATCTACAGGGTCAGAAGGCTTAGTGGGATTAGAAGGATTAGTGGGGTTAGTAGGATTAGTAGGATTAGTAGGATTAGTAGGATTTGAAGGGTTAGTGGGGTTTGTGGGTGTGGGAGGAGTGGGAGGAGTTACAGTACCGCTACCGGAGCTAAGATTACCAATTTTTGCAAGAGGAACTGTAATAATATCATCATCATGTTTTTCAGCAGATGTACTGGGATCGTTGTAATAATCACCTGTTACATTGTCAAGCATTGTTGTATCGAAAGGAATACAGTCAAGACCAGACTCACCTCTTGTTGCTACAAGCATCGCACCAATACCATTTCTCTCAACATCGGAAGCATCAATATCAAGGACGCTAAAAGGAATCTTGATTTCATAGAAGGAATCATACTTTGTGTTGTGTGTTCCCATAGAACCTTTAAAAATCTTATAATCAACCCAGTCGGCATCGGGATTTGTAACATCAGAGGGGTCTTCTGAGTAATTTAGACCCCAGATTGAACTACAGATATTACCCTCAGCCATTTTATATTCGATACCTGCAGACTTGAAGAGCTGACAACCATTTGTATAGTTGGTATTACCATTATCGTCAACCGCTGTGAACATTGCAGGGTCACCAAGACCAGGTTTACCACTCATATAGAAAAGATGGTCAACAGAAGTCTGGAATGAGAGACCCATCTGCTGTCCCCAGATAGAACCACCTGTTGAATTCTTATTAGACATAGGTGTTGATGAAGGATCAACTCTGAGAGCAAGAATAAGAGGAACATCAAGAACACGACCACCATCAGAGAGTGAACCGTCTCCTTCTCTATGCCATGTATCTGTAGTGTTTACCATCTGCCATGCTACATAAAGATTGTTATCATCCCAAGCAGCAAACAAAGCATAAGTATCAAGAACGCAGTTTTCGTGACCACCCTTGTAATGGTTGGCTACATCCCAAGCTGCGCCCTGAGCAATAAGCATATCCTCAGACCAATCGCTGAAACTACCGTCAATAGTAATGTTTGCTCTTTTACCAACATTGCCGTCAGGGTTTGTTCCGTAGTAGCCATCAAGAGCAGGAGAAGTTGCTCCGTCGGAGCCATTGCCACCTGAGGAGGAAGCATCCTTCTTTGTGTATGTAGCGGTGGAAGTTACTGTGCCGTTTGCGTTGGTAGCACTTACAAAGAGAGTAACTGTGGAACCAACTGCAGTAGAAGCTCCGAGAGTAACCTCTGCAGAATCAGTAAAGGACTGCTGAGCACCGCCGTCAACTGTGTAGTAAGCGGAATCAGCGTTTTTAACAGTAACGGTTACTGTAAGGGACTCTGTTTTGAAGGAAGAGCCGTCTTTCTTGCTGATTGTGATAGAAGGCTCAGCTGAAGAAAGGTCATATACTTCCCATTTGCCAGATGCAAGGTCATAAAGCTGGTTTGCACCGGGATAAACAAGATCGGCAGTTTTATTTGCATCTGAACCAGCATTAAAAATAACATTTGCGAAAGACTTGGAAGGAGTGTAGGAATACACGCCGTCACCCTCAGAAGTCATCTGTGTGCCGGGCCAGTTTGCACTCTGGTCATTAGAAGAGTTCCACATATAGCAATAAGGTGTGCCGTAGTTTGAGGGAACCCTTACGTATACTGTGTCGCCTGCAGCAGAAACAGTGAGTGTTGCTACTGTACCAACAAGAAGTACGAGAGCAAGCAACAGAGAAAGAATTTTCTTTGTACGTTTCATTTCAAAAAACCTCCTATTATTAATGGTTCAAAATTATCTTAACAGATAGTTTTTGCTTTTTCAAGATAAATTTTGTTAATCTGCAATAATAAGTTAATTTTTGACAATAGGCTTGTCCGATTGTGTGTAGGTGATAGTTTTTGTTCAAAAAAATCAGACTCTCAGAGGGAAAACTCGAGATGTAAATGTGCCTTCCCTATACACTATCATTTATTGAAAGAAGCTCTGACAATCCTTCCGTCTGTGCTGATGCACAGCCACCCTCCTCACGGAGGAGGGCTTTTGAGGCTCCCTCAAAAGAGGGAGCCGTGACTTACTTTTGCTTTTTGATTTTATAGAATTTACGCAAGAAGAAGGATATGAACTTGGGGTTTTCGATAAGTACAACTTTCAACAGATTCGCCTCCTGAATATACAGCAAAGTATAATTATGGTGATTGCCGAGATAACTACTACAAATTCATAAGGCAAACAGCTGGCCACGAGTAGTCCTGCCGCAAAGCAAAGCACACACCTACAGTTTGAGTTTCTCACACAAATCACCTCTTGGTTTATACTATGTGAAGAGCGAAGAAGTGTGAAAGAAAAAGGGTATATTAAATCAGGAAGCTTATAATCAAAACTGTATCCTCAGCTTAATTTTGACTCAATACGAGAATATAACAGCACTCCCCCGATAATGAGAACGGCACCGATTATCTGCAAAAGCTGAGGAAATTCTGAAAAAATAATTGCAGCAAAGGCAGCCGAAACCACGGGCTCGCACAATTTGGATGCCGATACAAAGGAGGGTGAGAAATATTTGAGGCACCAACTGAAAACGCTGTGTCCCATTATTGTAGAAAACAAAGAAAGTAATAAACCTACAACAACTGCACTTACACCGTAACCAAACAGATTATATCCTTTTACAATGCAGGTGATAACAAGCACCAACATACAAGAGATATACACAAGGTATGTATAGGCGGTGGTGGATGCCTTTGCACGCACAACGGCTCCTATAAGGGTATAAACACCAACAGCAACAGCGGCAAGCAATGCCAGAATATCACCGTAAAGCTGAGTGCTGCTTGCAGAATCGGAATATGCAATCAAAACACTTCCTAAAAGGGTAATCCCGATTGCTACTATAGCTTTCAGCGACAATCTGCCTTTTAAGAACAAGCAATACCCCAGAGCTACCCAGATAACCTCTGTGCACACAATTGTAGTTGAGCTTGCAACAGTTGTGTGGCTGAGAGATTCAAACCACAACACAAAATGTATGGCAAGAAAAACTCCGCTGAGTGCACACAGGAGCGCTGTCTTCCACGGTATATGAAAAACCTCTTTTCTCGCCTCGGGCTTAAAAAGCACAAAGGGAGTCATTATCAGAACTGTCCAAATCAGCCTGAATGCTGCTGTAACAACCGACGGTGCATCGGAAAATTTTACAAATATTGATGATAGTGATATACCTAAAATGCCTATGACAATCATAATCATAGGATGCTTTTCCAAAAACTTCATAGCTTAAAATTATAATTCTTCAAACGAAGATGCAAATATTATGCCTCAAATTCCGATACCGCTTCTTTAAGCAGGCTTCTGATTGGCAGGTGCTGTGGGCAGGCAGACTCGCAATTTCCGCATTCAATACAAGAGGATGCCTTTGCCCTATCTGTGAATATTCGGTTGTAATCTTCCCTTGCACAACCCTCTTTGAGAGTTTTTTTACCGTTATACAGGCTAAAAATCTCTGGAATTGATATATCGGCAGGACACTCAGGAACACAGTATTTACAATCTGTGCAAGGAATTTGTGTCTGGGACTTCAGTATCTCGGTTACCTTGCTGACTGCCTTTTGTTCATCTTCGTTAAGGGGTACAAAATCCTTCATATAGCTTATGTTGTCGTTCATCATCTCAACGCTGCCCATACCTGAAAGCACCATTATGACACCCTCAAAGCCTGCAGCAAATCGGATTGCGTAGCTAGCATTACTGCCTGCATCCAGTGCATCAAAGACTGCCTGTGCTTCTTTTGGAAGATTCACAAGGGTGCCACCCTTGACAGGCTCCATTACAATCACAGGCTTATTGAATTCTCTGCACACCTCGTAGCATTTTCTGCTTTCGATGTTTTCGTCCTCAAAGTCTGCGTAATTAAACTGTATCTGAACAACCTCTATCTGAGGATACTCTGTGAGAATCTGCCTGAGAACCTCTGCTTTATCGTGAAAAGAAATTCCCAGATGCTTTATCTTGCCTTCTTCTATGAGTTCAAGGGTTGTTTCAAAAGCACGGCATCTCTTGTATTTTTCAAAAAGCTCTGTGTTCATTGCGTGCATAAGCCAGAAATCAAAATACTCTACACCGCAGGCTTTAAGCTGTAAATCCAGCAAAGGTCTGATTTCTTCTTGAGAATTAAAATTGCTGGGGCTGAGCTTGTTTGTTAAGATGTAGCTTTCTCTTGGGTAACGTGAGGTCAGACAATCTCTGAGGGCAGTTTCGCTTTTGCCGTCAATATACACGTGAGCAGTATCAAAATAGTTAAATCCGTTTGCCAAAAAAGCATCTATCATCTTTATAAACTCATCATAATCCACTTCGTTGCCATTCATTTTCATACGCATACAGCCAAAACCAAACTTCTTGTTTATGTTAAACATAAATAATCACCTCGAACATTTGATAAGTTGATTATAATATGCATACTGCAAATTTACAATAGTTGAAAAACAGTTTCTGTACTGATATAATACATCTATTGAAAGGTGATTAGATTATGAGAACTATTACTATAAACAAAAACGATGCGGGACAAAGGCTTGACAAGTTCCTCAGTAAAAGATTCAAAACTATGCCTAAGTCACTCATGTATAAATACATACGCACAAAGTACATAAAACTCAATGGCAAAAAATGTGCTATTGACAATGTTCTTTCTGAAGGGGATGTGTTGACCTTTTACATCAAAGACGAGTTCTTTGAGGTGCAGTATGACGAGTATGAGTTTATGAAGGCACCAAAGAAGCTTGCAGTTATATATGAAGACGAAAACCTGATTATCATCGACAAACCCGAGGGAGTGCTCTCCCACCCTGACAAGACATATCACTTCGACTCAATGGTAGCAAGGGTTCAGCATTATTTATATGATAAAGGCGAATATGACCCGAAGGCGGAAAACTCCTTCGCACCTGCTATGGCAAACCGACTGGACAGAAACACAGGAGG
Source organism: Ruminococcus sp. (assembly GCA_017411385.1). Lineage (GTDB taxonomy): Bacteria > Bacillota > Clostridia > Oscillospirales > Acutalibacteraceae > Ruminococcoides. The sequence continues at coordinate 9,684 of JAFQQF010000018.1, read as the reverse complement.
ACTCATTATAGCCGCCAAGAATGCTCCGGCACTAAAGGAGCTTAACAGGCTTATTAAGGAAAGGGCAATCAAAAAGATGTATCTGTGCATCTGCGAGGGTACACCAAAAAGGGCGGAAGGACTGCTGACAGGAACACTTACCAAAGATGAAAAGAAAAACAAGGTAAGCATAAAAAAGAACTCTGACGAGGGCAAGGAGGTTGCTACCAAGTACAAAGTTCTGGACAGTTCAAAGAAATATTCACTTGTTGAGGTGGATTTGCTCACAGGCAGAACTCACCAGATAAGAGCACACATGGCATCTATCGGCACGCCCTTGGCAGGTGACACAAAATACGGCGGACAACATTTAAGAATAAAGGGTCACACGGGACAGGCACTGTATTCCTACAAGCTGATTTTTACGGATATTGAGAATTCACCTCTTTCATATCTTTCGGGCAAAGAATTCAGGGCAAAAAATATATGGTTTGAAAAAGACGGAAGAGTCAGCATTTGACTCCTCCGTCTTTTAATTCTTATTTAAGTGACATAAACGCAGACATTGTGCCGCGTTTGCCTGCAGTTGCACGGTGTGACCATAAAAGGTCGCTGTTACACTGAGTGCAAAGATCGGAAACAACAATGTTTTCTTCCAAGACTCCTGCTTTTGTAAGCAAAAGTTTATTTGCAAGGGCTAAATCTATCATATATTTTGAAGGCTTATCACCCTTTGCGATTACAGGGCTGTCTGCACCAAAAACACTTACAAAATGCTCTGCACAATCCTCGCTCACTTCGTAACAGCATTTGCCGATTACCGGTCCTATGGCACACACCAAATCAGCAGGATTAGTGCCATACTCCTCTGTCATACGCTCTACAACTTTTTTGGAAATCTCACCTACTGTACCGCGCCAGCCTGCGTGGGCAAGGCCTATGGCTTTTTGCTTTGTATCTACAAAGAAAACAGGAGTGCAATCTGCATAGTAGGTCACAAGGGTAACATCGGGGTCGTTTGTGATGAGAGCATCCACCGAAAGCATATCCTTGGGCTTATAGATACCTACCCCGCGGTTTTGAGCGGTTACTTTACGAACTACGGTTTCGTGCACCTGTGCGGAGGCGGTTAAAGACTCATAATCAAAGCCCACAGCCTTACAAATCCGTTTGTAGTTTTCTGTTACGTTTTCGTCACTATCGCCTCTGCCAAAGGAAAGGTTCATTGATGTGAATTCCCCCTGTGATACTCCCCCAAATCGGGTGGAAAACGCGTGGAGGATAAAAGGGATTTCGCTGAGTCGGTTATAAGTAAGGAAAGGAACCTCACCTTTGTGAAGAGTCATTACCTTTGAGTTTATTTTCATTTGATACACCTCGCAGTACACTTATTATATATCAAAATAACTTGCAAGACAATAATATTCGTGATATACTTATAAAAGAATAAACACAAAGGATGCTTAGTATGTTTAAGAAAAAAGCAAAGCTGTTGGGACAGAACATTATCGTCAAATGTGACTACTGCCAAAACTGCGTGGTAGAAGGCGGTAAGAATTTCTGCAGATATAAAAAATCAATCAACAAAAAAGGAAAGTGCTCAAAGTTTGACTATAATCCTGTTATGAGAAAGGTTGAGGCACCAAGGATGCTTGAAACCTTTGACGCCAGCGACTTTGAGCTTTGATATTACAAAAATTAGGAGTAGCCGAAGGGAGACACTTCGTAAGGAAGTGTCTCCCTTTTTTGTGTATATAAAAAATGACACTTTCAAATCGAGAGCGTCATAGTGGGTTATATACTTTGAGAAAGGTAATTACATACCGAGAATAAAGAATATCTTTTTTCGGTAGGTAAAGAATGATATATCTCTTACGAGATATGATATAATATCCGTTCCTAAATATTCCGAAGGAATATATTGTCGCACCAAGTGCGATATCATATCGAAGATATATCACCCGTTCCGCAGAGGAACGGATATCATTGAGGCACACTTCCTTACGGAGTGTGCCTCAAGCTACTCCTTTTTGTTTTTGATTTTGGTAAATCTGAGGGTGGATAACCTGCGGAAGAATCACCTGCACTCGAGTTTTACTGATAATAGCTTGCGATGTGGCGAAGCTTTTTTTCAGCATTGCTTATATGGCGAGTAATCGTTGAAGGATGCAAAGAAAGCTCAGAGGCTATATCCTTCATCTTACGCCCGTGCAGATAATGCTCTACAAGACAAAAGCGCTGAAGGTCTGTAAGCTCAGTATACATCGCTCTTTTCAAAATACTTTTCATTTTTCTGAGCTCATCCCTATTAGTATCACCTGATGAAGTGTAAGCAAGGTACGACGCTCTGTCACAAAGAAAATCCTCAGCATAGAGTACATTACGCGACATTGCTTCTCTCCTTTGCAATACCTGCAATATAAGCGGCGGTATGCACACATTCATAGTAAATCAACCTAAGCTTCTGAATGTTATCGGCAATTGTCTGGCGCTGATTGAGTGGTGCAGTTTTCTGCTTTTCTTTGAGAATGTCGATGTTTCTTAAAACTTTTTGTGCCTCATCCATATACTCCTGTGACCAGATTTTATAGTCCATATTTTTTCATATCCTTTCAATAAACTTCATACTCATAACAAATTGGGGCGTATTCGTTATATCTGAGCTGTGAGAATTAATCTCACAATAATATACTAACACGGATTTTTTTAAATTTCAATAGTTTTCCGAATATTTGTTCGATAATATTTTGTAAAAGAAAGCATTGTCCTATAATAAGGGCAATGCTTAAAGTTTTATCAATTTTCAGAAATCGCAGGTTCAGAATCCGAACTCTCCCCTGTTTTATCGGGTTCGGGCTTGGGCTCAACAATTTTTTTTGTGAACACAATTCCCTCATACTTCTGCTTTACGTACACCTGACCTGCAAATTCATTTTTACACTCAGGACAAACAAAGAAAGCCTTGAAACTCTTACTCTTCACGTTCCACTTGGTTTTCTGAACACAGCGTGCACCGCACTCGGGACAGTCAAAGAACATCTGTGAGCGGTCTACAAGAGGATTTCTTATATCTGTGATAAGTCTTGATTTAAAGGTTAGCTTTCGGTAGAACTCCTCATCTGAAGCATCCTCAATAAATTCATCGAGAATGGATTTTTTGAAAAGAGCTTTCAAACACTCGGCACTCAGCTGTGCATCATAAAGGGCTCTGTGCTGGTTACCCTCCACAGGAATCGCAAGAAGCTCTGCACAGGCAGAAAGACCTAGCTGGCGTGAGGCACTGCCCACACCCAGACAATGTTCGCAATAGCTCTGCAAATCGCAATAGCGGTTCATAAAGCTGAGTCTGTCTGAGCCTGCAAAATAGCTCTGGTTTTCGATAAGAGAAAGCAAATCAGAGGTGCTCCATGTCATAAGAACACTGTCACCGAGAAATTCAGAAAAAGCCTTCATTGCATCATAAAAATCATTCTCTGCGCTTTTGAGCTCATCAAAGGTCACATTTGTGAGTTTTTTGACGTAGGGGTTCATAAACTTTCCTATAACAGGGCGAATAAGCATAGAAAACTCATCGATGACGTTCATAGCATCATCGATTTTTACTGCACCGAATTCAAATATTTCGTTGATGTACTTCTTGCGCTTCTTGCTGAAAGCAGCATTCCACTCAAGGTCGAGAATTACATAACTCATTTACGGAAAGCCTTCTTCATTCTTAGTTCTTTGGAAAGTATTGTTTTTCTCATACGGATTGACTCGGGAGTTACCTCTACAAGCTCATCATCTGCGATAAACTCAAGGCACTGCTCCAAGGACATTATTGTGGGAGGAACGAGTTTGAGGGCATCATCTGAGCCTGAAGCACGGGTGTTTGTCATATGCTTACGCTTGCAGACGTTAACTGTCATATCCTCGCTCTTGGGGTTTTCGCCAACAATCATACCCTCGTAAACCTCAACGCCGGGAGCAATGAAAAGTCTGCCACGCTCCTGAGCCTGATAAAGACCGTAAGCAACGCTCTCGCCTGATTCGTGAGCAATCAAAGAGCCCTTGTGGCGGGTGATAATCTCACCCTTCATAGGCTCGTAGGAATCAAACACGCTGTTCATGATACCGTTACCGTTGGTATCCGTGAGGAACTCAGGTCTGTATCCCATAAGACCTCTAGAAGGAATACGGAACTCGATATGAGTCATATTACTGCCGACTCTGGCACCCATATTGATAAGCTCTGCTTTTCTGGAGCCCAGCTTTTCCATAACGGGACCTACGTAAGTATCGGGAACTTCAATCATCAGGTACTCCATAGGCTCGCACTTGACACCGTCAATAACCTTGGTGATAACCTGAGGACGGGAAACCTGAAACTCGTAGCCCTGACGGCGCATGGTTTCGATGAGAATTGAAAGATGCAATTCACCTCTGCCTGAAACCTTGAAGGTATCTGTAGAGTCAGTTTCCTCAACTCTGAGTGCTACGTTTGTTTCTATTTCTCTGAAAAGTCTGTCACGAAGATTTCTGGAGGTGACAAACTTACCCTCTCTGCCTGCAAAGGGGCTGTTATTTACAATGAAGTTCATTGAAACAGTAGGCTCGTCTATCTTGATGAAAGGCAAAGGCTCAACACTTTCGGTATCACAGATAGTTTCGCCGATATTAATCTCACCTATACCGCTGACACAGACAATATCACCAACAGTAGCGGACTCGGTTTCCACACGTGAAAGTCCCTGATACTGATAAAGCTTTGCGATTTTAACACGCTTTTGTGTTCCGTCAGCACAGCAAAGGGTTGCCTGCATACCGGATTTTACCGAGCCGCGTTCAACTCTGCCAATGCCGATTCTGCCCACGTATTCATCGTAATCGATGTTAGAAAGGAGAAGCTGAAGTCCACCTTCGGCATCGCCTTCGGGAGCAGGGATTTCCTCAATAATCTTTTCAAACAAAGGCTCCATATCTGTGCCCTGCTCGTTATAGTCAAGCATTGCGTAGCCTTCACGGGCAGAAGCGTAAACCACAGGGAACTCAAGCTGGTCTTCGTCAGCACCAAGCTCAATGAAAAGGTCAAGCACCTCGTCGATTACTTCCTCGGGGCGTGCACCGTTTCTGTCGATTTTGTTGACAACAACTACAACCTTTTTCTTAAGGCTCAGTGCCTTTTTCAGAACGAATCTGGTCTGAGGCATACAGCCCTCAAAGGCATCAACAAGAAGCAGAACGCCGTCTACCATCATAAGGATTCGCTCAACCTCACCGCCGAAGTCGGCATGTCCGGGAGTATCTACTATGTTGATTTTTGTATCCTTGTACATAACCGCGGTGTTCTTGGAGAGAATGGTGATGCCACGCTCACGCTCAAGGTCGTTTGAGTCCATAACACGCTCGGCAACAACCTCATTTGTACGGAAAATTCCGCTCTGGTGAAGAAGCTGGTCAACAAGGGTAGTTTTGCCGTGGTCAACGTGAGCAATGATTGCCACGTTTCTTAGATTTTCATTTACACTCACAATATCATATCCTTCAATAAAATTCCAATATAGGATTATAACACAATACGACATTAAATACTATGGTAATATTATATGAAAATTATTCTATATAAAGCTTATATATTAGTTTTTAAATGTTCTTTACATTGACTTCCGATTGGTATATAATATATTATGTATTTTTATGATGATAAGGAGGACTCCGTATGGGATATACTATTGCGGAAAAAATCATTAAAGCTCATCTTGTGGAAGGCGAGATGATAAAGGGCACAGACATCGCCCTCAGAATTGACCAGACTCTGACACAAGACGCCACAGGTACTATGGCTTATCTTGAGTATGAGGCTATGGGCGTTCCCAGAGTTAAGACAGAGAGAAGTGTTGCTTACATAGACCACAATACTCTGCAGACAGGCTTTGAGAATGCTGACGACCACAGATTTATACAGTCAGTTTGTAACAAGCACGGCATCTATTTCTCACGTCCCGGTAACGGTATCTGCCATCAGGTTCACTTGGAGAGATTCGGTATCCCCGGCAAAACTCTCATCGGCTCTGACAGCCATACTCCCACAGGCGGCGGTATCGGTATGCTTGCTATCGGTGCAGGCGGACTTGACGTTGCTGTTGCTATGGGCGGCGGTGCATATCACATCACCATGCCAGAGATGGTTAGAGTAAACCTTACAGGAAAGCTCTCCCCTTGGGTATCTGCTAAGGATATTATTCTTGAGGTACTTCGCATCCTTTCTGTTAAGGGCGGCGTTGGCAAGATTATCGAATACGGCGGCGAGGGTGTGAAGACTCTCTCTGTTCCCGAGCGTGCTACCATTACAAACATGGGTGCTGAGCTTGGTGCTACTACTTCCGTATTCCCCTCTGATGAAATTACAAAGACATTCCTTGAGGCTCAAGGCAGAGGTAACGACTGGTCAGAGCTTTGCGCTGATGATGATGCTGTATACGACAAGGTGATTGACATTGACCTTTCTTCCCTTGTTCCTATGGCAGCTTGCCCCCACAGCCCTGACAATATCAAGACCATTGAGGAAATTGGTGCAAAGAAGGTTGATCAGGTTTGCATCGGCTCCTGCACAAACTCCTCTTACCTTGACCTGATGCGCGTTGCAGCTATCCTCAAGGGCAAGACTGTTTGCCCCTCTGTTTCTCTTTCAATTGCTCCCGGCAGTAAGCAGGTGTTTAATATGCTGGCTCAGAACGGAGCTCTGGCTGACCTTATTGCAGCAGGTGCAAGAATTCTTGAGTGTGCTTGCGGTCCTTGCATCGGTATGGGACAGTCCCCCAACTCTGAGGGTGTATCCCTGAGAACCTTCAACAGAAACTTTGAAGGCAGAAGCGGTACTGCTGACGGCCAGATTTACCTTGTATCTCCTGAAACCGCTGCTGTGTCTGCTCTGACAGGTGTGTTCACAGACCCCAGAACTCTGGGTGAAGCTGTGGAAATTACCCTGCCTGAAAAATTCCTTGTTAATGACAATATGATTATCGCACCTATTGAAGAAGAGCTTATGGACACAGTTGAAGTGCTCCGCGGTCCCAACATCAAGCCCTTCCCCACAACAAAACCCATGGAGAACACCATTGAAGCTTCTGTTGCTCTTAAGGTTGGCGACAACATAACAACCGACCACATTATGCCTGCAGGCGCAAAGATTCTCCCCCTGCGTTCAAACATCCCTGCAATTTCTGAGCATTGCTTCACTGTTTGCGACAAGGAATTCCCCTCTCGCGCTAAGGCACTCGGCTCATCTATTATCGTAGGCGGTAACAACTACGGTCAGGGCTCCTCCCGTGAGCACGCCGCTCTTGCACCTCTTTACCTTGGTGTTAAAGCAGTACTCGTTAAGAGCTTTGCAAGAATTCACAGAGCTAACCTGATTAACGCAGGTATTCTGCCCTTGGAGTTCACAAACGAGGCTGACTATGATGCACTGGCTCTCGGCAACGAAATCGTTATGCCCGATGTGAGAAGCATTGTTGAAAACGGCGGCGACGTTATCATTGAGAACAAGACCACAGGTAAAACCATCACCGCTAAGTGCGACCTGACAGACAGAATGAAGGCTATCATCCTTGCAGGCGGTCTTTTAAACTACACAAAGGAGCAGAACAATGGCTAAGATTAAAATGACAACTCCCCTCGTTGAGATGGACGGAGATGAAATGACCAGAATTATCTGGGCTCTTATTAAAGAGGAGCTTATCCTCCCTTTTGTTGACCTTAATTCCGAATACTACGATTTAGGTCTTGAGAACAGAAATGCAACTGATGACCAGGTAACTGTTCAAAGTGCTGAGGCTACTAAGAAGTACGGCGTAGCAGTTAAGTGTGCAACAATCACACCCAATGCTGCAAGAATGACTGAGTATGACTTAAAGCAGATGTGGAAATCCCCCAACGGTACTATCCGTGCAATTCTTGACGGTACGGTTTTCCGTGCTCCTATCCTTGTAAAGGGTGTTGTTCCCTTTATTCCCACTTGGACTAAGCCCATCACTATCGCTCGTCACGCTTACGGCGATGTTTACAAAAACACAGAGATGAAGGCATCTGCAGGCTCCAAGGCTGAGCTTTGCGTAACAGATGCAAACGGCGTTGAAACCCGCTCTACAATTATGGAGTTCAAGGGTGACGGCATTGTTCAGGGTATGCACAACACTGACAGAAGCATTGCTTCCTTTGCACGCTCCTGCTTCAACTATGCACTTGCTACAAAGCAGGATGTCTGGTTCTCCTCTAAGGACACTATCTCCAAGATTTACGACCATAACTTCAAGGACATCTTTCAGGATATTTATGACAACGAGTACAAGGAGAAGTTCGAAAACGCAGGTATTGAGTACTTCTACACCCTGATTGACGATGCTGTTGCACGTGTTATCAGAAGCAATGGTGGTTACATCTGGGCTTGCAAAAACTACGACGGCGACGTTATGAGTGATATGGTAGCTACTGCCTTCGGTTCACTTGCTATGATGACAAGCGTGCTTGTATCCCCCGACGGTGTATACGAGTACGAGGCAGCACACGGCACAGTACAGCGCCACTACTACAAGCACCTTAAGGGTGAAGAAACCTCCACAAACTCCGTAGCAACAATTTTCGCTTGGAGCGGTGCTCTGAGAAAACGCGGCGAGCTTGACGAAAACTCTGAGCTTATGCACTTTGCAGATATGCTTGAAAAGGCCACTATTGATACTATCGAAAGCGGTATTATGACAGGCGACCTCTATCTTATCTCTACTCTTGAAGATAAGAAGAAGGTTAACACTCAGGATTTCCTCAAGGAAATTGGCAAAAAACTTGCTGAGCTTATGGCATAAAACTTGCTTGATACTTTATTTCTTAACCTGAACGGAGGTTTATTATGAGCAAAACTGAAGGACAGATTGCAATGCCTGTAATCCGCAGACTGCCTAAATATTACAGATGCCTGTGCACCTTGGAGCACAACGGCGTAGATAAAATCTCCTCCCGTGCTCTTGCAGAGGCTATGAATATAACAGCTTCTCAGGTAAGACAGGACCTTAATTGCTTTGGCGGATTCGGTCAGCAGGGCTACGGCTATATTACAAAAAACCTCCGTGAAGAAATAGCAAAGCTCTTAGGTATTGATAAACCTAAAAACACAGTAATCTATGGTATTGGTAACTTGGGCCGTGCTGTACTTTTTCACTTTGATTTTGAAAAATTCGGCTTTAAGCTGTGCGGATTGTTTGACACAGCACCCCACCTTGTGGGTACTGAGCTTGCAGGCTTTACCATTAAAGACAACTGCGACATAGAAAACTGCATAAAAGAAAATGAGGTTACTACGGCTATACTCTGTATTCCTACAGTGAGTGCAGAAGAAGTTGTTAACAAGCTGTACTTGGCAGGAATAAGACACTATCTTAATTTCAGCCATTATGACATTACTACTCATTTTCCCGACTGTGTTTCCTATGATGTGCATCTGAGCGAAAGTCTTATGACTCTGGGATACCTGATTACAAACAAAGAAACCGATACCTGATAAAACTATAAAGATAACCCGTATGCATTCTGATGGACAGTATCCAGGAAAGTAGACAAAGAAAAAAGACCCCTATCGTAGAATATCATTAAATTACGCGGCTTTACTCCGAATTTCAAACGGAGTAAGGCCGTCTTTTAAATTGATACGTTCAAAATTGTAGAATTGAACAT
>JAFQQF010000030.1 GCA_017411385.1 Ruminococcus sp. | reverse complement strand
TCGCTAACCATTTTTGTCTCTGGTGTCTACAAGTAAGAATTTGGGTCATTTTCTATGGCATTTCGGGTCAAAATTGCACGTTTTTCTCACCTGTTTCAGAGGTCTACGGGCATTTGACCTCATTTTGACCTCATGATTTGTCCTCAATTATGGGAGCTGTAAGCGTTAATCACTAACTTGGAGTAATGAGGACTGTCTCTGAAATCTCTCAGGTGGCTTGTGAGTGTTGTTTCGTCTCACAAACGAAAACCGATTATTGTGTGCAATGTTGTCTGATGGCTTGCAGGTAATACCTCCTGTAAGCGTCCTCATTATATCACAAATTCGGCAAAATTACAACTATCCCAGATGTAACTAATTTATGAACGGCAAAAAGAGCCTGCAGCGAACTGCAAGCTCTTTTGCGAGAATGGGTATTTATTATTTCCGACGATGCTTCAAAATGTAATCGTAACCAAGGTGGCGGCATCTATCGCAGGGTTCCTTTTCTTTCTGGAACGGGTCTCGTCTGGTGATAATGTACTCGTTGCTGTCTCTATATTCATCCAGGCATCTTTTACAGAGACAACGCACGTCGTCCTTGGGCGCATGATAAACCCACAACCCATAGGTTTTTTTCAGCGCCTTGGAAATCGCATTGAGTGTGGCATGATCTTCTACGGTTCCGATATAAGGACCCAACTCATTTTGATTTACTGTGCGGATTTGTTCCAACATAACGGTGGATGGACGATCAAGCCCGTAACGCTCACCAAGGAAAATATGCGAAGGAAGATACATCCCTTTCTGTGCCGTTGTGATAGCGGCAATAATGGTTGTAGGACTATTGGCGTTAAAGTTGGTTGCTTGAATCACCAATGCCGGTCTAATACCATTCTGAACACTACCCTCGTTCTGACCAAAGTTGTACCAATAAATATCTCCACGTTCTACTTTGTTTTTCATTGTATAATAACCTACCTTTCATTTATGTGAAATCAGTCCCAAATCGGATCATCGTATGGATCAAAGTTTTCTGCTTCTAAAAATTTTTTCATGGTCGCCAGAGACCGTTCGACGCTTTGCTGTACAGCTTGTACTGATACATTTTCCTGCTTTGCTATTTCAACAAAGGTCAAGCCATCAAAGAAATGTAACTCAATTCTTGCTTTTTGCTTTGGAGCTAACCGTGTAATGGCGGCATATAGCTTTGTCCAGTTCGGCTTGCCGTCGAATAAGTTGATAATCAAAGCGGGATTGCAACGTTCTGAAATATCATCCTCATAAGTGAAAGGAACGACATGAGCAGCATATCTACGGCTGTGTTTTCTGTTGTTGTTGCGAAATTCAAGGATAGGCTCATACTGTTCTACCGTCATGTAAACGAAAGGTTCATATTCGCAGAGAAGCAGGTTGTATTTTTCACGCAGTTCCTTTTCACCAAGGGATGAAACAATACCGTATTTCTCTGTGCCGATGAAATTGCTATACTCCAATTTGAAGTCAATTACTTTGCACTCTGCCTTAAAAGCCTGTTCAAGTTCAAATCTGTTTTTGGTTGTCATTATGTTTTCCTCCGAATTTTTGAAATTTGATTTTGGTTAAAGTCAAATTTCAATCCGGAGGATCACGACAACCGTGTGCCGTACTACGGCTGACAAAAAAAGAAGGGGCGCTTCTGCGTTTTGCAAAAGCACCCCTGTTAAGGAATGTGTGGTTCAAAATAAAAACCTCCGTAAATTGGTTTAAGAGCTTTTGCTCCTAAAGGCTAACTTACGGCTGTCGCATGAAAGTGGCGTGAGTGTCGCACGAGAGTCAAATGACCCCCGTTTGCGTCGCACGAGAGTCAAATGAGAAAAAGAGGTGTCGCACGAGAGTCGCATAGGGTGTCGCACGAAAGTCAAATGGTCATTTTTCGACAAAAAAACAGAGGGAGCGAACCTT
>JAFQQF010000017.1 GCA_017411385.1 Ruminococcus sp. | reverse complement strand
TACTGTCTGGTCTTTGCCCTTACCTGCGTTGAATACTACGCCTGTAACGTCAGCAGGAATTACATAGGAATAAATATCCTGACCGTAGGAGTTTGTCTTTTCATAATTCATTTCCTGACCGGGCCACTCAGCAGAAGCTGTGCCTGTGCCGCCCCAGTAGTAAATGTTAACATCTTCCCAACCTCTGTTGTTGGAGAAGTAAACTGTGATTGTTGTTGCAGGTGCATCTGTAGGTGCAACTGTAGGCTCATCATCAGATGTAGGAGCATCTGTAGGAGCAGCTGTAGGTGCTTCTGTAGGAGCTGCTGTGGGCTCTACTACGTCTGCAGCCTTTGCGATTGTAACACCAAGACGTGATGTATCGCTTACGTTTACTGTGAATGTGTAGTTGCCTGCCTCTGTGATGTTGAGAGTACAGTCACCGCCGGTTGTACGGAAGCCCCAGTTGTCACATTCGCCTTCAATAGTACCGTCGTTACCGTACCATGTGTCAGCGTTCTTTACCTTGAAGGTATATGTGCCAGCTTCAAGCTCAATTGTCAATGCTACGGTTGCATCATCAACAACGTACAGTGCCTGACCGTTCCAATCGTTGAAGGAACCCATAAGGTCATAGTCAGACTCAACAAGTGTGGGAGCATCTGTGGGAGCTTCTGTAGGAGCAACTGTAGGTGCCTCTGTAGGAGCATCTGTAGGTGCTTCTGTGGGAGCAGCTGTAGGTGCTTCTGTAGGAGCAGCTGTGGGTGCTTCTGTGGGAGCAGCTGTGGGTGCCTCTGTAGGTGCATCTGTAGGTGCTTCTGTGGGAGCAGCTGTAGGTGCCTCTGTAGGAGCCTGCTCGGGAACATAAATCAAATGGTTGATAGGTGAATCAACCGGTATACTTGCAATCCACTTCTGAATTGCAGTAGCATCCTTAACAGTAATTCTGCCGTCAAAATCAACGTCAGCAACTACTTTCTGGAAGCTGTCAAATTCCAGAAGAGATGCAACGTTTTTCTGAATTGCTGTTGCATCCTTAACGTTAACTGTATCGGATGTGTCAGCATCACCGATAAGGCCGTATACCTCACCGTTGATACCTGTTTCGTCTGTGCCGGGAGTATCAGCTACTTTAAAGCCGTCAGGTACTGTGTAAGCAGAAATTGCTACAACTGACATAGAAAGCAGCATCAAAGCTACCAGAACAAGTGACAAAACTCTTCTTGCCATAGGGATAACCTCCTTTAATAATATATAGCCTGAAGCTAATTCACCTTGTATTATACAATAGAATATTTTCTAATACAACCGTTATAGCAAAAAATTTTTAATAAGTTTTTATAGTTTATTACGTTTTATCCAAAAAATAATGTAGGAATTCGACATATTGCACAAAGCAACATTTTGAGATATAAAAACCATCTGATTGATAACAAAATAATTGTAACCGAAATCTGACTTTTGAAATATGATGTAGTGTAGACAGCAAAGAAAAGCACAGCTTCAAGTTGAAGCTTCACAGCTTTTTTGCGCTGAGCACTGAAAGGAGGCACCTTCAATTATGTGTAACAACAACGGTTTCTTCGGCGGTAACTGCTGCTGGTGGATTGTAATTCTTATCCTTATCCTGTCCTGCTGCGGTAACAACGGCGGTAATGACTGTAACAACGGTTGTGGCGGCTGCTGCTAATTAAAAGGCATACAAAAAGGGGTCCACGCTAAACGCGCGGACCCCTATGCTTTATACCAAAAGCTTTTCAAGAAAGCCCAAACCAACTCCTGCCACACCCGAAAACAGCACAATCAATATAGGGTGAAGCTTTTTTATACTCAGCACAAACATTGCACCGAACAAAATCAGCGAGGTAATAAAGTTGTAGCTTAAAAATTCAGAGAAAGCAAAGCCTGAGGGAAAAAGCACAACCTGACCTATAGACAGCACTGCCGCCGCAATAAGTCCGATAGAAACCGGCTTTAAGCCCTTCATAGCTCCCGAAACAAGGCGGCTTTGCTTGAACTTGTCATAAAATCTTGCAATAAGCAGAATAATCACAAAGGAAGGAAGCACCAGTCCAAAGGTTGCACATGCGGCGCCCAGTATTCCCCACAAGGCATTACCGCCAAATTCCACACCCTTGATAGATCCGATATAGGTAGCAATATTCACCGCAAAGGGGCCGGGGGTGCTTTCGCTGATTGCAACAAAATCCACAAATTGCTCAGCGGTAAGCCAGCCTCTGCCTACTACCTCATCCTCAAGGAAAGGCATCATAGCCGCACCGCCGCCAAAGGTGAAAGCTCCCAATTTTAGAAAAATCAGAAAAAGCTCAAGAAAAATCATTTCTTCTCACCTGCTTTCTTTGAGATAAAGAAGGCGGCAAGACCTATGAGTGCTCCTGAAACAATCACAATCAGCACCTTTACATCGAAAACCGCAACTGCAATAAAGCTCAGAGCAATCATCACATAAGAAAAAGCGTTCTTAGGACTTTTCTTAAAAAGTCCCCACAACGCCTTTGCCACCAAAGCCAACACTCCTGCGCGGATACCTCTGAGAGCAAACTGAACAATTTCATTCTCCCAAACAAAACCAAGACTGAAGGAAAGCAAAAGAATAATTATGAAGGAGGGCAGTACCACACCTAGGGTAGCACACAAAGAGCCTAAAAAGCCTACCGTCTTGTATCCGATAAAGGTTGCCGCATTGATAGCGATAGGACCGGGTGTAGACTCGGAAACAACAACAATATCCAGAAGCTCATCCCTGTCTATCCAGTTTTTCTTCTCTACAACTTCTCTTTCCATAAAAGGAATCATTGCCACACCTCCGCCAAAGGTGAAAGCACCAATCTTAAAGAAAGCAAGGAAAAGCTGTAGGCATCTTTTTACGGTTTCTTTTGTAAGTTTCATATATTATTACCTCTATTCTGAAAAAAGCAGAGAAAAGAAAAAGCCTTCCCCTTGAGGGGAAGGGGGACCGTTTGCGGTGGATGAGGTGTAATATATCGGCTGTTTCACAGTCCACACCTCATCAATCACCTTCGGTGCCAGCTTCTCCTCAAGGAGAAGCCTCATTAAAAGCTAACCCCTTTTGAGAGGTTTTAATTCATCAGTTATTTCCTGCCTTTTCTGCAGCAAGCTTCTCTGCTCTGTACTTCTCAACATCCTTTGCGCGGATTTCCACACGACGGATTTTTCCCGAAAAGGTCTTGGGCAGAGCATCGAAATATTCAATCATTCTGGGATACTTGTAAGGAGCTGTATTCTTCTTAACATACTCCTTAAGCTCCTGAGTAAGCTCCTCGGAAGGAGTAAAGCCTTCGCGAAGCACCAGATTAGCCTTTACAATCTGTCCCCTTGTTTCGTGAGGATAAGCTGTAACAGCTGCTTCCAAAACAGCAGGATGCTCCAAAAGCACAGACTCAACCTCAAAGGGTCCGATACGGTAACCGGAGGACTTGATAACATCATCATTTCTGCCAACATAGTGGAAGAGTCCGTCTTCGTCCATATAAGCAACGTCGCCTGTATGGTAGTAACCGCCATACCACTTCTCCTTGGTGTCCTCTTTGCTCCAGTTATAGTTGCACAGAAGACCTCGGGGACGAGTAGCAAGGGTAGGAGCCTTGATGCAGATTTCGCCTGTGATACCCTGACGGCATTCCTCGCCGTCTGCATCCAGAAGCTTTATGTCATAACCGGGAACAGGTCTGCCCATTGAACCGGGTACTGGCTTGCTCCAGGGATAAAGTGTGCCTACACAAATGGGAGTTTCACTCTGGCCGAAGCCTTCGTGAATTTCAAGACCTGTAAGCTCACGCCATTTTTCAAAAACATCAGCAGGAAGAGCTTCACCTGCAGTACAGCAATGCTGGATAGAAGAAAGGTCAAAGCTCTTTACGTCCTCCTGAAGCAGGAAGCGATACATTGTGGGAGGTACACAGAAGGTTGTAACCTTGTACTTCTCCAGCTTTTCGAGTATATCGTGAGCGTTAAAACGCTCAAAGTCATAAACCATAATTGCGGTTTCGCCAAACCACTGACCGTAGAGCTTACCCCACACAGACTTCATCCAGCCTGTGTCGGAAATTGTAAAGTGCATTCCGCCGTCCACAACCCTATGCCAGAAAAGACCTGTCATAATGTGACCGAGAGGATAGGAGAAATCGTGGACAATCATCTTGGGGTAGCCTGTGGTACCTGATGAGAAGCACATCATCATAGGGTCAGTTGCCTTTGTGCTGGCTCTGCCTGTGGGACGAGTCCACTTATCAGAGGCTTTTTCAAGTCCCTCTTCAAAGTCAATCCAGCCTTCACCTGCCGCTTTGTGCTCAGTTACCATCTTTAGGCGGACAGTTTCGTACTGACCCTCGCCCTCATCATAGATTTCTGTGCACTTGCCGTGGCCTGTCAGCAAAATTGCATCAATACGGCCAACGTTACAGCGGTAGATATACTCACCTGTTTTGAGCATATCGTTAGCCTGAACTACCACAGCGCCGATTTTGTGAAGACCAAGAAGCACTACCCAGAAAAGGTAGCTTCTTCTGAGAATCAGCAGAACTCTGTCACCCTTTTTGATGCCAAGGGACTTAAGGTAGTTTGCAGCTTTATTTGAGAGAAGCATCATATCGCGGAAGGTAAAACGCTTCTCCTCATTCTGAGCAGAGATATACAGAAGTGCCAGCTTGTCGGGCTTTGTTTTTCCCAGCTCGTCAATTACATCATAGGCAAAGTTGAAGTCATCATTCCAAGTAAGCTTGTAATTCTGACGACAATCCTCAAGAGAGGTAAAAGACTCTCTTGACCTGCCTGTAAACTTTTCATATATTGCCATTCCCTGAACTCCTCGGAAAATTTACTTGATAACAATTGCAAGGAACTTTAAGGGCTTATCCCCTATTGCCTTGAAAGAGTGAGGCTTTCCCGAGTCAAAATAAATGCTGTCGCCTTTACTGAGCTCGTAGGAAATATCACCGATGTAAAACTTCATAGTACCTGAGAGTATGTAGTCAAACTCCTGACCCTCGTGCTCGTGCATCACAGGAGTCTTCTTTGAGGGCTGAGTGGTAACTATCATAGGCTCTGCACGCTTACCGCGGAAGGTAAATGCAAGGTGGGAGTAGTCGTAGGAATCGTTACGGCTTACTGCAATACCCTGATCCTTCTTGGTAACAACACAGGTGGAAAGCTTGGGAGAATCACCGCTCATAATATCCACGACTTCCACGCCGAGAATGTTTGCGGCGTTGTAAAGGAAGCTGAAGGAATAGTCAAGCTGACCTTCCTCATAAGCGCGGTATTCCTCTACAGTCATATCCATCTGGTTTGCCATATCCTCAGCGGATATACCGCAGATGTCACGAAGCTCTTCAAGTCGGGTTCCGATTTCTTTTAACTGTTCAGTCATGAGAGGTATCTCCTTTTCTAAAAATAGTAAGTATTACATCAAGTATAACACAAAAACGTTATTTTGTCACCACAGAATTACTCTGCATAGTTGTAGCCAAGCTCCAGAGCCTTTCTGTTTGAGTCAAGCAGATGCTGTTTGGATGCAGGAACAACCTTCTGAAGTGCACGGTCAATATTCTCAAAAGGAATAATACCTGACTTCTTAATAACGTAACCAATCATAATCATATTGGCAAGACCTGTAAGTCCCTCGTCGTTTGCAAGCTTTGTTGCGGGGATGTAGTAAGCCTCAACGTCAGTACGGTTAACCTTTCTGTCAATGAGAGCACTGTCAACAAAAATCTGACCGCCAGCAACAGTAGCATCCTCGTACTTATCAAGTGAGGGCATATTCATAACCATAAGGATGTCGGGATTGGAAACGATGGGAGAACCAACGGGAATATCGGAAATGATAACGGAGCAGTTAGCAGTACCGCCGCGCATCTCGGGACCATAGGAGGGAAGCCAGCTTACTGACTTGTCCTCAAGGAGGCCTTCATAAGCCAGAAACTTTCCGCAGAAGAGAATACCCTGTCCGCCGAAGCCTGCAATAAGCATATTCTTTGTCATATTCTTAGTCCTCCTGTGCGAACTTATCCTTATATACACCAAGGGGATAATAAGGAAGCATATTGTCTTCAAGCCACTTCAGAGCATTCTGAGGAGTCATACCCCAGTTTGTGGGACAAGTGGAAACAACCTCAATAAGAGAGAAGCCCTTGCCCTCAATCTGATACTGGAAAGCCTTCTTGATAGCCTTCTTAGCGGCTTTTACGTTCTTAACATTGTTAACAGCTACACGCTCAAGGTAGGTTGCACCGTCAACGTTTGAGAGAAGCTCGCAAACCTTTAAGGGGAAGCCTACACTCTGAGTATCTCTGCCGTAGGGAGAGGTCTGAGTAACCTGACCGGGCAGAGTTGTGGGAGCCATCTGACCACCTGTCATACCGTAGATTGCGTTGTTAACGAAGATGATGGTAATATTCTCGTTTCTTGCGGCGGAGTGAACGGTTTCTGCGGTACCGATAGCGGCAAGGTCGCCATCACCCTGATATGTAAATACAATGTTTTCGGGGTTTGCACGCTTTACACCTGTAGCAACAGCGGGAGCTCTGCCGTGTGCAGCCTGAACCATATCAATATCAAAATAATCATAAGCCATAACGGAGCAACCAACAGGAGCAATACCGATAGTCTTACCCTGAATACCAAGCTCGTCAATTGCCTCTGCTACCAGACGGTGGATAATACCGTGAGTACAACCGGGGCAATAATGAAGAACTGCATCTGTAAGTGCCTTGGGCTTTTCAAATACAACTGCCATTAGTTATTTCCTCCTTTGCTTGCTTCTTCAATCTTTGCAAGGACCTCTTCGGGAGTCATAATCATACCGCCTGTGCGGTTGCAAAGATATACGGGTTTTGTGCATTCTGTTGCAAGCTTAATATCTTCAATCATCTGACCCATATTGAGCTCAACGCTGATAAAGCTCTGTACTCTGTCAGCAATAGCACGCATTTCTTTCTTGGGGAAAGGCCAGAGGGTGATAGGACGCATCATACCAACCTTGATGCCCTTTGCTCTTGCCATATCAATAGCATTTTTGGAGATACGGGCGGCGATACCAAAAGCAACGATACAGATGTCAGCATCGTCCATCATATACTCCTCGTACATTACCTCGTTCTCCTCGATGTATCTGTACTTCTCATAACGCTCAAAGTTCTTCACCTCAAGTTCTTCGGGCTTGAGGAAAAGAGAGTTTACAATGTTATGTGCACGTGTACCGTTTGTACCTGTTACTGCCCAAGGCTTCTCGTATTCTGTAACCTCGCCCATATCAAGGGAAACAGGCTCCATCATCTGACCCATTGTACCGTCAGCAAGGAGCATAACAGTCATTCTGTACTTATCAGCAAGGTCAAAACCCTTGAAAGTCATAGAAACCATTTCCTGAACGGAAGCAGGAGCAAGCACCAGCATGTGATAGTCACCGTGGGATGTACCTTTTGTAGCCTGGAAGTAGTCACTCTGTGAAGGCTGAATACCGCCAAGACCGGGACCGCCACGCTGTACGTTTACAACAAATGCAGGCAAATCACAACCTGCAAGGTAAGAAAGACCCTCACCCTTCAGCGAAATACCGGGGCTGGAACTTGATGTCATTGCACGCTTACCTGCAGATGCAACGCCGATTACCATATTGATAGCGGAAACTTCGCTTTCTGCCTGAAGGAAGGTACCGCCGATTTTGGGCATACGCTTAGCCATATAGGCTGCTATTTCAGTCTGAGGGGTAATAGGATAGCCCAGATAGTGGCGGCAGCCTGCCATAATAGCAGCTTCAGCCAGAGCCTCGTTACCCTTCATCAATACTTTTTCTGACATATTCTTTCCTCCTTACTTCTCAACAGTGATTACACAGTCGGGACACATAGTTGCACAGAAAGCACAACCGATGCACTTTTCCTCGTCTGTAACTGTTGCAGGATGATAACCCTTCTGATTAATCTCATCAGAAAGAGCAACAATACCCTTAGGGCAAGCACCTACGCAAAGAGCACAGCCCTTGCACAGGTTCTTGTTAAATGTTACCTTTGCCATATTCATTTCCTCCAATTTACCAGACTCTTTCCTGCAGAGTCAGAGGTATAAGATTTTCATATTCTCCTGAGAGTTCACAGTATATTTTATCCCATACTGCAGTAAAACGCAAGGGCAAACCTGTTTCTTTTGAAATCTCAGCTATAAAATCAAAGGATTTCACCACATCTTCCTTTGTGGTAAGAGGTCCTATATTTGAGTTGTTTACAATGCCCGTGAAGGGAATACCTGCCGCCGCTTCAATCTCTGCTTTCATCTCGAGAACTTCTTCTACCGTGCGTGTTAAGGGTCGGTACATATTCACAACCATGAGCATCTCGTAGTCGCCTTTCACAATACCTTCGCGGTATCTGCCCAGAGCATAAGCACCTCTGTCGTCGCCGCCTACATCACATACGGCAAAGGTTTCCTCGTCATCAATAATCGAGTAAGCCTCAGAGGGAAGTGCGGGCAAATCCACATTTGAATTTGCAAAGGGTGAAGAAATCATCCTGATTCCCAACTTCTCCAGTCTGTCGGTGCTGTCCTTTGCCCTGTAGTAGGGGTTTACTATATCAAGGTCAGCCAAGGCAACCTTCTTGCCTGTGGCTTCCCTTATAAGTGCTGAATAATTAACGGCAATGTTGGTTTTTCCTGAGCCGTAGTGGCCTGCAAAAACCGTAATACGCCTAAAATCCTTTATCATACTAATACAGTCCAGCCGAATTCATCCTTAGCTGTGCCGTTCTGGATGCCTGTTACTGTGTCGTAAAGCTTCTGTGAAAGCTCACCGATAGAGCCGTCACCGATAGTCATAACGTCATCCTTATAGCGGAGTGTGCCAACAGGAGAAATAACAGCGGCAGTACCTGTGCCGAATACCTCCTCAAGCTTGCCTGTGTTCTGAGCCTCGATGAGTTCGTCAACAGAAATCTTTCTCTCCTCTACCTCATAGCCCCAGCTCTTGCACAGAGTAATTACTGAGTTACGGGTAATACCGGGGAGAATTGAGCCGGAAAGTGCAGGAGTAACAACCTTGCCGTCAATCTTGAAGAAGATGTTCATAGCGCCAACTTCCTCGATGTACTTTCTCTCAACGCCGTCAAGCCAGAGCACCTGACTGTAACCGCCGTCGTGAGCCTTAACCTGAGCAGCCAAGGATGCAGCGTAGTTACCGCCTGTCTTTGCAAAGCCGATACCGCCGCGGACTGCACGAACGTAGTCATCTTCAATCCAGATACCAACAGGAGCAAGACCGCTTGCGTAGTAAGCACCTGAGGGTGAGAGAATTACGATGAACATATATGTCTTACTGGGAGCAACACCGAGGAAATCGTCTGTTGCAATGATGAAAGGACGGATGTAAAGGGAAGTACCCTCTGCCTTGGGAATCCAATCAGCGTCAACCTTTACCAAAGCCTTTACAGCCTCTACAAAATCCTCCTCGGGAAGCTGAGGAATACAAAGACGCTCATTTGTAGCGTTTGTACGCTTAGCATTCATATCGGGGCGGAAGAGTCTGGGCTCACCGTTAGCACCGCGGTATGCCTTCAGACCCTCGAACATTTCCTGACCGTAGTGGAAAACCATAGCTGCAGGAGAAAGAGAAATGTTCTCATAAGGAACAATTCTTGCATCGTGCCAGCCCTGACCCTCTGTGTAGTTCATAATGAACATATGGTCAGTGAAAATCTTACCGAAGCCGAGCTTTGACTCGTCTGCAGGCTTTGCCTTGGGGCAAGTGGTTTTTGTAATTTTAATATCTAACATATTCAAACACTCCTTTTAGTGTATTTAAGCTGTTTCAATCTCTGCCGCTTTGGAGAGATTATATTTCTTGACTGCATCCTCACGCATTTTGTACTTGAGGATTTTGCCTGCCGCATTCATGGGGAATGCATCTACAAAATCAATGTATCTTGGAACCTTGTGGCGTGCCATATGGTCGAGAACATACTGTTTGAGTTCTTCCACAGTCATCTCCTCGTTTTCCTTGAGGATAACGCAAGCCATAATCTCCTCGCCGTACTGTTCATCGGGAACACCGATAACCTGTACGTCAGATACCTTGGGATGAGTATATATAAACTCCTCAATCTCCTTGGGGTAGATATTCTCACCGCCGCGGATAATCATATCTTTAAGTCTGCCGGTAATGCGGAAGTTACCCTCCGGAGTTCTGCAGGCAAGGTCGCCTGTGTGAAGCCAGCCGTCAGAGTCAATAGCCGCGTCGGTTGCCTGAGGCATTTTGTAGTAGCCCTTCATAATGTTGTAGCCGCGTGCCACAAACTCGCCGTTCACACCGTCGGGAACCTCTTCGCCTGTTTCGGGGTCAACAATCTTGCACTCAATCTTAGGCAAGGGACCGCCGACTGTGGAAACACGAACCTCCAAGGGGTCGTCGGCACTGCTCATGGTGCAGCCGGGAGAAGCCTCGGTCTGACCGTAAACAATGGTAATCTCAGGCATATGCATTTTGTCAACAACATCCTGCATAACTGCAATGGGACAAGGCGAGCCTGCCATAATACCTGTTCGCATATGTGAGAAATCGGTTTTTGCAAAGTCATCGTGTTCCAAAAGTGCAATGAACATTGTGGGAACACCGTGGAAACAAGTAATTCTCTCGTTGTTGATACAAGCAAGGGAGTTCTTGGGTGAGAAGTAAGGAATAGGCGACATTGTAACGCCGTGAGTCATAGCCGCTGTCATAGAAAGAACCATTCCGAAGCAATGGAACATAGGCACCTGAATCATCATTCTGTCAGCGGTAGACAAATCCATTCTGTCACCGATACACTTGCCGTTGTTGAGGAAGTTGTAGTGAGTGAGCATTACACCCTTGGGGAAGCCTGTAGTACCTGATGTATACTGCATATTACCTACGTCGTGAGGGTCTACAAGAGAAGCTCTGCGCCTTACCTCCTCCAGAGGAGTCTTGCTTGCAAACTGCAGTGACTGCTCCCAAGTGAGAGCACCCTTGGTCTGACATCCAACGGTAATAACGTTACGCAGGAAGGGAAGTCTTCTGCAGTGTAAAGGCTCACCGGGGGTATTATCTGCAAGCTCGGGACAAAGTTCGTTTACAATGTCTACATAGCTTGCATCCTTTGAGCCTTCAATCATAACCAATGTATGAGTATCGGACTGGCGGAAAAGGTACTCCGCCTCGTGAATTTTGTATGCGGTATTCACAGTAACAAGTACTGCACCGATTTTTGTGGTTGCCCAGAAAGTAACAAACCACTGGGGAACGTTGGTAGCCCAGATTGCTACCTTATCACCACTCTTAACACCCAAGGATATAAGAACTCTTGCGAATTCATCCACGTCATCGCGAAACTCAGTATATGTACGGGTGTAATCAAGGGTTGTGTAACGGAAAGCATACTGGTCGGGGAAATGCTCGCAGATTTTATCAAGCATCTGTGAGCAGGTCATATTGATGAGGGTTTCCTTCTTCCAAATAAACTTACCTGTCTTTGTTTTATTATCGTAAAGCTGTGTTTCCTTTGAGCTCTGAGCATCAAATCTGCTCATATAGTTTATGAAATGAGGGAACACAATGCCTGCATCGCCGATTTCCTCAATCCAAGTTGGAATCCACTCAAAGGAGATAAAGCCTTCGTAGTTGATAGAGGTCAGGGCAAACATCATTTTGTCTATGGGCATATCACCCTCGCCCATAAGGCGGTAAGAGGTTTTACCCTCAATGCTCACAGAATCCTTGATGTGCACATGCTTGATGTAAGCACCTAAGTTAGTAATGGTCTGCTGAGGCTCCTCAGAAAACTCGCGGTAAGGATGGCTCATATCCCAAAGTGCCGCAATGTTATCACAAGCAAAGGCATTGAGCAAATCACGCAGACGTGCTGTATCAGCATAAACACCTACAGTTTCAACCAGCATCGCAACCTTGCTCTTCTCAGCATCAGCAAGGCAGGCTGAAAGCACCTGCTTCGCCACTTCGTCTGCATCCTCTCTGTCCTTGCCTGCGTGAACACGTACATAGGGGCAGTTGAGTCTTTGCGCCAAATCAATGTGGCGTCTGATTTCTTCGATGTTTTCCTCTGTTCTGTCCTTGTCTGCAATGTCGCACAAAGCATCAATGCAAGGAATGGAAAGCTCCAAGGAAGCCATTGTTCTGGCGGTCTTTGCTATATTTTCTTCACGGAGAGGTCCGCCCGGTGCATAGTAAACACTTCTGCCTATATCGTGGATTTCAATACCCTTAAAGCCCAAATCCTTGGCCATTGAGTAGAAATCCTCCCAGGAGAAACCACTCCAACCGTTAGTTGAAAAGGATAATTTCATAGTTTAGTTCTCCCCGTAAACGATTTTGTTCAGGGCATTCAGGTAAGCACGAATTGTAGCACCGATAATATCGGTGGAGATGCCTCTGCCCGAATAGAGCTTGCCGTCACAGCGAAGCTTGATGAGCGCTTCGCCCATAGCCTCTCTGCCCTCTGTAACAGACTGAATCTGGAAATCGTCCAGCTCGTAGTGGTGACCCACAATCTGTTCCAGAGCAAGAAGTGCCGCATCAATGGGGCCGTCGCCCGTAGAAAGTCCTGTGAAGGTCTTGCCCTGCTTCTCAACAGCAATATTTGCTGTGGGGTTAATGATGTTGCCTGAATTTACAACATAGCTTACAAGTCTGTATGTGGGAGGAACCTGCAAAGCCTCTGTGGCAACAATTGCCTCCAGCTCCTTTGCACCTACCTGCTTTTTCTTAGCTGTATTGAGGAAAGCCTCGTATACCTTTGCAAGGTCGTCGTCTGTGAGTGTATAACCTAAAGTAACAACAGCCTTTGAAACTGCTGAAATATCAGCCTTTGTATCAAGGCAGATGTCTGCTTCTGTTCTGGATGCAACAGGGCTGTCAAAGGGAGTTGACTCTGTACGCTTTGTCTTTGTAATAGCCTTAATCTGCTTTACTGTGCGTGAAAGCTCTGTTACGTTAACAGAGGACTCAACGCCGATGCTCTCACCGCGTGTACGGATAAGGTGAACGAAATTTTCCAAAGTGGGAAGCTGTGTTCTTGTTACTGTAGCCTTAACCTCGCAGGCTCCGCTTGTTACTGCAGAGAGTGCACAAGCAACAGAAAGTCCAAGCTCGCTCTGAGTGCAAACACCCAGATTTACATTTTTAAGTTCGGGTACATCCTCATAGAGATTATTAATAAAGCCCTTGTATTCTTCGGGAAGCTGTAAAGCTGCTGTATCACATACCGTAACGGTAGTAGCTCCTGCCTTAATAGCTGTGCTTACTGCACTTGCAAGGAACTCTCTTTCACTTCTTGTTGCATCCTCTGCACAGAATTCCACGTCAGAGCACAAAGAAGCACAAACGCTTACCATATTCTCAATTACAGAAAGCATCTTCTGAGGCTTACATTTGTAGAGGTACTCCATCTGAACCGTAGACACAGGCACGCTTACTCTGAGTCTTGCCTTCTTAGCACCTGCAACTGACTGCCATGCCTTCTTTGCGCTTTCCTCGCTCATACCTGCAGATACAGAAAGAGTGCTGTTTTTTAGCAAAGATGCAACCGTCTTCAGCAGTAGTGTATCTGCCGCCTCATTTTCAATTTCAGGCATTTCAATTACGTCTGTACCGATTCTGTCAAGTAGCTTTGCAATCTCAATTTTCTCCTTGAAGCTGAGCACTGTACCTGACGCCATAGTGCCTTGTCTGAGTGTAACGTCTGCAATTTTTACTGTTTTCATAACAGCATCCTCCTTTTTTAGAAATAAAAATATAAAACGCCCTGAAGCAGGATATGCTTCAGGGACGATAAAAAACACCGCGGTACCACCCGGATTGCCACAAAACAATGTGACCACTTTAGATTCTTTAACGGGAATTAATCCGTGAATGCTTAACGGTGCAACGGGGTCTGTTCAAACAAACAGAGAAGCCGCAGACTTTAGGCAAACCTGCTCAGGAATGAGATGCGAAAGTTCTGAACATCGGCTTTCAGCTTACACCGACTCTCTGTTGGTTACATAGCAATCGCAATTTTCCGTCAACGCATTTATATATGTAAAAACAAAAAGATTAGTACATATATTACTACAAAAATCCTGTGTTTGTCAAGTTTTTTTCACTCTTTAGGTTAATTTGGAGTATAATCTCCGAATTGCCCTATTAATAAGTAAATATAACAGTCCGCCTTGGATATTTTGACAACAAAGTCTTAGTGATGCATAACACCACGGGAGGATTTTCTCTCCTCGGGCTTGATTTCTCCTGCCTTTGTAAGAGCAATCTTTGTAAGCAAAGGACCTACCAGCTCATAAATCATAACAGAGAACAGTGTGATATTTGTAATTGTTGCGCCCTGTATGGGAAGAATTGTCTGTGCAATAAGTGTCATACCAAGTGCTACACCCGCCTGAGGGAAGAGTGTAATACCGAGATACTTCTGTACTGTGGGCTCACAGTGAGTGCACTTTGCGCTGATGCCTGCACCAAAGTATTTTCCGAGGCATCTGAATACGATATAAACAAGACCTGCCACAACCATAGTCCACTGTGTGAAAATATCAAGCTGAAGCTCTGCACCGGAAAGCACAAAGAAAAGTGCAAAGAGAGGACCGGTCCAACGGTCGAGTCTGTCCATAAGCTCCTCAGAGAAGTCACACATATTGCAGAATACAGTACCCATCATCATAAGAAGGAGCAGAGAAGAGAATCCGCAATGGACGGGACCGATATTGAACTTAATCTTAGAAATTGCAACACCTAAAAGAACATAAGCAACTGTTATAGATAGTCGCTTGCTTCTTGAGTGGAAGAACTTTTCTGTAAATGAGAGAAGTGCACCAAAAACAGCACCTACTGCAATGGAAAGAACAATCTCCGCCAAAGGCTCAACAGCTATGGAAATCATATTAATATGACCTACATTGATAGCATTTGCCACGCCGATAGACACCGCAAAAACAATAAGACCTACAGCATCGTCAATTGCAACAACAGGCAACAGCATCTGAGTTACGGGGCCCTTTGCCTTGTACTGACGTACAACCATAAGGGTAGCCGCAGGAGCAGTTGCAGATGCAATAGCGCCAAGTGTCAGTGCTGTGGGAATATCTATAACATCGGGCATAAGGAAAGAAAGTCCGATAAGTGCACCGTCAACAAGAATGGTAGCACCTACTGCACCGAAAATTGCGATAATAACAGCTTTTGTGCCAATCTGCTTAAGACTTGAAAGTCTGAACTCATTTCCGATAGTAAAGGCAATAAAGCCAAGTGCCGCCTCGGAAAGAACTGAGAATTTCTCTACAGCCTCAAAAGAAGTAAAACCAAGACCTTCTACACCTAAAAGTCCCAAACAATAAGGACCGACAAGAATACCTGCAACAAGGTAGCCCGTAACCGCAGGAAGTCCCAAAGGCTTGCACAATCTGGTCATCATAAGACCTGCAAAAAGAGCTATGGCAAGGCTCAGCAAAATATCCATAATTCTTACCTGATTTCTTTAAATGTATTACTTTGTACTGTTAACAGAACATTAACAAAGCGTTCAAATGATAATCCTTTATAAGAGCTTTGTCAACAGCTAAAAAAACTTTTCGACAAAAAGGCAAGGAGATGCCCACTTTGAGCATCTCCTTTTGTGTATGTTTTTACTATTATATTTATCTGCCGGATAAATTCTTTATAGCCTCCTTGAATTTCGGCAAAACTCCTATGCCGTTTTTGCAGTGAGCAGGCAAGCCGTAAATATCGTGACCGGGGAAATTATTGCCCTCAACAAGCAAAGGTCCTCTATCTGACAAAGCCACATCCCAACCAACGAGCCCCACCTGAGGCACTACTGCACCTGCCTTTTTCACAAGACTCAAAACCTCTTCCCAATCCGGTACCCGAAACCCGTTTATAGCTTCATATGTGATAGGGTGCTTTTCATAGAGCTTGCCCTGCTTGTCAACAGCACAAAACTCTGCCAAGCCTGTGTTTTCATTTATGGGCACAACCATTCCTGCACTGTTAAAATTATCTACAAGCCTCCCGTTTCCTATTCGCAGATATGCCACCACAACCTTGGTTTTCCCATCCTTATGCAGAGTAACTATCCTACAGGTATTTACACTATAGGGGTGAAGCCTGTGCATAGCAGGATGCTGAACAATAATTTCCTCCAAAAGCAGAAGATCATTACCAATCAGATATTCTCTCAGCCTGCCCAAATCAGAAGCCTGTGCGTTAATTTTTTGTATGCCCTTCCCACACATACCACTAGCAGGCTTTGCTATAAACTCAGGATGCTTTTTAACAAAATCTGCAAACTCCTCTTTGGGAGCTGTTGTCAAGTCAAGCCAATCCCGATGCATAAAATCCGAAAAAAGCCGTGCAAATCTCAGTTTATTATTAATCAGCTCTGTATATTCGGGATTGTTAAATTCTTTTATAAAGGAATTGTTTATACCTCGTGTCACCACAGTACTGCGCTGAGCCTTATTTAGCTTATACATTTCAAAGAGAGCATAGTCAGAATATCCTGCCTGATACTTGAAAGCACAAACAATCATATCAAAAAGGACGAGCATATGACCTTTACCCGAGTCAATGTGCACCTTCTCCACAGTATCAAGCATCCTGCCAAAATTCATCTCTTTTATCCGTTTCACAAGATAATCTAACTTCGCCATATACTCATTCCTCAATTGATGTTTTAACACCATTTTATTATCCAAAAAGAACGAATAATAGGCTTTTCAAGAAAACTTCAATAAAATTTCAGACGGCAATCACTCAAGGGTAATTGCCGTCTTTAAAAGTTGGAATTAGTTTATAAAGCTCAGCCTGTAACGATGCCTGTAACAGTTACTACCGTCACTCCGTTACCCAAAGCTGAGCGTGCAGGAACTGTAATTGTAACCGTTGAATCCGCAGGAAGCGTCAGGGTATTGTTTGCATCTACGGCATACTCTGTTCCCTCATACACCGTTGTAACCCCATTTGTAACAGAACGAATATCTGTTATCTCAAAGCCTGCAGGCAATGTGTCTGTGATAACCACATTTGTGGCAGGAATATTGCCCGAATTTTCAATAGTGAAGGTGTAGGTCAGCGTTTCTCCTGAGGAAACAACTGCCTTGTCTACTGTCTTCACAATATCCACCTGAGCAAAAGCCGCTCTGAGCAACGTCACAGAACTCACATCAGAGGTCACCACTTCTCCCGCGTCACTGCCCTGTCTTCCCTGTGCAAAAACTGTATTTGTTACGCTTTCTGCATCATCTGCCACCGAAGCACTCACCTGTGCCACATAGGCAACGGTAACACTTTCAGATGGCTGAAGCACCGAAGTCACAGGAATTATAAGGGGTGCCACCTCAGAAGGTGTTACGGGTGCTACCCCATTGCTGTCAATCACAACCGCACTTGCCTCAAGGTATACAAGAGGAGCATTAACTCCTAAATCATCTGTTATCTCAACAGCGTACAAGGGCTCTGTCCCTGCGTTTGTTACTGTCACAAGATAAGTTATATTCTCTTTGGAACGCCAGTCTTGATTCAAAGAGATTTTAGTTGCTGTCAAACCGTAGCTGTCCAGAAGATTTGTGGACACCACGTTGGAGGTTGCCGCACCTGTATCGTCACCCGAGTTATAGGTCAGGGTTGCAAAGTTATTAAGAATTGCCATAATTTCACCTTTCATTATATTTTTAATTTCTAGGGTTTCCCCTGTTTCATACTATGCAAGGTGAAAAAATGTGTGAAAAAAGCACCTCTTTCACCAAGTGAGAGAAGTGCTTAAAATCAACAAGTATGCAATTCAAATTATTCTTCGGGAGCCGCTTCCATAAGTGCTTCCCAAAGCTCAAAAGCCTCTGCCTGTTCAGCCTGAAGCGTTTCGAGTTTTGCCGAAAGCTCCATAAGCTTTTCATAATCGCTGGTAACAGCTTCCGATGTAAGCTGAGTCTGAAGCTCCTCTATCTCTGCCTCCAGCTCCTCTATCCTCTGCTCCGCCTTTTTCAGGTCGTTTAAGCGCTTACGCTCCTTCGCCTGCTCCTCTTTTCTTAGCTTGTAATCATTAACCTTGGGCTTTTGAAAAACAACCTCACTCTTCTGAGCTTCCTCACGCTGAGCGGTTTTCTCTGCATAATAATCGTAGTTACCCAGATACTCGCAAACCCCTGTGGGAGTAACCTCAATTATCCTGTCTGCCAGCTTATTGATAAAATATCTGTCATGACTGATAATCAGCATGGTACCTTCATAATCAAGCAGAGTCTGCTCCAGAGCCTCTCTCGAGGGTGCGTCAAGATGATTTGTCGGCTCATCCAAAAGGAAGAAATTTGCTCCCGACAGAACCAGCTTTAAAAGGGAAATACGTGCCCTTTCACCGCCGCTCAAAGAAGATATCGGCTTGAACACATCGTCACCTTTTATTAAGAAAGCTCCCAAGGCTGTACGGATTTGGGTATTGCTCATCTGAGGATAAGAGTCGCTTATTTCTGTCAATGCATCATTTTTCGGATTCAAATCCGCCTGCATCTGGTCAAAGTATCCCATATCTACTCTTGCACCCAGAGTAAGCTCGTCGAAAGATGCCTCATAAAGACCGCACAAAGCCTTGAAAAGAGTAGTCTTTCCGCAACCGTTGGCACCTACAACAAACACCCTCTCTCCTCGGCGAATGTGAAGATTCACATTCTGAAGCACCTGCTTTGACTCAAAGCTCTTGGAAAGATTTTTGACAATCAACACATCGTTACCGCTTTCGCGGTTTGGTTCAAACCTAAGACGAATGTGGCTTTCCTCGCCCTCGGGCTTTACAAGCCGCTCTTTTATGCGGTCAGCTTCCTTCTGCTTGCTGGCTGCAGTAATAAAGTTGTGCTCTCTGCCCCAACGCTTCTGCTGTTCAACTATGCCCTCAATACGTCTGATTTCACGGCTTTCCTTCTCATAGAGCTTCTGTGCCGCTTCAAGCTCCCTTGCCTTTTTTTCCATAAAGGTAGTGTAGTTACCCTCATAGACTCTGATATGCTTGTGTTCAAGCTCTATTGTCTTGTTGGTTACTGAATCAAGAAAGTATCGGTCGTGGCTTATAATAAGTGCCGCTCCTTTAAAATCCTTGATAAACCCTTCAAGCCAACGTACAGAGTTGATATCGAGGTGGTTTGTAGGCTCGTCAAGGAGAAGAAAATCTGCTCCTGACAGAAGAAGCTTTGCAAGAGAAAGCTTTGATGCCTGACCTCCGCTGAGGGTTCCCACCGCACGGGTAAAGTCGCTTTCGGAAAACCCAAGTCCCAAAAGTGCTGAGCGAGTACGGCTTTTGTAGGTAAGTCCGCCCTCCTGATTATATTTATCAATAAGAGCTGTCTGCTTTGCAATAAGACAGTCAATATCTCCCTCGCCCTTGTCAATGCTGTGTGTAAGTTTTTCAAGCTCCTTTTCCATAGCCATCAAGGGTGCAAAAACCGTCAGAAGCTCATCAAACACAGAACGCTTAGGCTCCGTGCAGGCATGCTGCCGCATATGCCCCACTACAGTTTCACGGGCAATAAAAATATCTCCTGCAGTTGGTGCAAGCTCCCCTGTAATCAGCTTAAAGAGAGTAGTTTTACCGGTACCGTTTCTACCTATAAAGCCCACGCGGTCACGCTTTTCAATATCAAAGCTCACATCAGAGAACAAAGTCCTTTCAACGAAGCTCATCGCAAGTCCTCTTGCACTAAGCAAAGCCACAGCATCCACCTCTTTTCATAAAATCTAAACTTTCAATTAATATAACATAAAAAACAGTATACCACAAAAGCAATAAATATCAAGATTATTAATGATGTTCTCGCTATGCTCGAAACGATGTTTTCGCTGTGCGAAAAACGATGCTGTGTCCTCAGACACAAACAAAAACAAAAAAGCAAGATTAACCCTTTTCGGTGGTTCTAAACCATCTTGACGGAGATTTTAGTGAAATCGTTCGCTTACGCTCACGGTGAAATCAAAGGCTTTCGCCTTTGGTGAAATATTTTGCTGACGCAAAATATGAAATTAAATCCACCCACCGCCGCAGCGATTTCACTCGAGCTTTGCTCGAATTTCACATTGCGAAGCAATATTTCACCCACTCGACAGGGTGGATTTAACTGAAAAAGACGATTGCTTTCGCAATCGTCTTTTTCTTGGCTGTTCCGAACCATTTAGATGCCACTTTGTTTTTTGAAAATTATCTATTCGATAAATTGGAATTGGTCATACTGTCATTCTGTAAAAATCTCAATATAACTTTTTGTATTCTTCGGGTCGACCTCCTGCACGCCGCAGAAGGAACCCTTATACCAAAGTACAAATCTATTATCATTATTCACGATACAGCACACAGGCAGAAGGCAATCATTGCCTTTGGTATAAACCGCTTTGGATGCGTAGGATATTCCATAATAGTCCAATGCTTCCAAAATCTTTGACCAAGATGCTTTCCCTTTTCCCATCAATCCAACTACATCCGAAAGCGGCACAGATGCAAGCATGGAAACACAGTGCTGTCCGCACAACCCGTCTTGGCTGGGAATTGATATAATGCCATCAATTTTTCGGACAGGATTCTCTCTGGAATATGGGCTATCATGGTTGATTCTTGATAAGGTAGCTATTGGCTCCATTTCGATTTCATATTCTTTCTCTAATGCGAGAACAGACAAACACGCCTTTGATAC
>JAFQQF010000055.1 GCA_017411385.1 Ruminococcus sp. | reverse complement strand
CCGCAGAGCTTGGCAATTTCTCCTGTTGTATACTTTGACATAGCTTTCACCTCCTTACGCAGCTTATTGTACAGCATTACGCAGCGTAACAAGCAATACCTTACCCAGGGGGATTTTTTATAATTATAGCAAAAAAGTGTGACTTTTTCTACATCAAAGCAAAGACGCCGCATTTCTGCGACGCCTTTACCGCTTTATTACGGGGATTCCTCCGATAGTCCTTCACGTAGCTTTATGAAATAATCTGTAATATTATCTTCGGATGCAGGAAGATCGCCCACAACGATAAGTTCCATAAGTTCTTCCTTTATCTCATCCGACATTCCAATGCCTTCAAAATAGCCGTCAGAACTAATCGTGATAATATATGTTTCTTCGCCAACGACTTCCGTAAATGTGACCTTTTCCACGTTGTTTTCAAATTCGACTGAACCTTCCTCGCGCACATATCCAAACAAAATGATGCCAATAACGGCAATAATCAAGCAAGCGAGGATAATGATTCCCCAAATCTTTATTATTTTTATTATCAGTCCCGCAAGTTTTTCGGTGTTGCTTACCTTTTCGTAAATAACTTCTTTGGTATCATTTCCGGTCAGTTCATCCAGACTGACGCCAAATACCTGTGATAAAACTTGTGCTTGCTTGATGTCGGGCGCTGTTTCACCAAGCTCCCATTTTGAAATTGTCTGCCTCGATACACCGACCTTTTCTGCAAGCTGCTCTTGCGAAAGGTTTGCTTTCTTTCTTAGTTCATAGATCTGTTTGCCAAGTTCCATGTTATCAACTCCTTTCGCTATAAATTCTATCATTGTCATGCAGAAAATTCTACCAATTTGCCTTGGAAAAGCCGCCCGTTTTCTTAACATTGCTTATTTTTATATTATCTGTTGCGATTGTAACTAAACAAAGTAATGCCCTCGCTCCACTCGGAACGAGGGCGTTTTTTACTGGATGTAGAATTTGAAAATCTCTTTTGCCCAGCCAAGCCAAGACGGAACATTGCCGTCAAGCCACTGTACAACCTTTGGAATATCTGCCGTAATCAGATCTCCGATGTGGCTGTAAACACTTCCGTCGGCCACAGTTTGACCAATAGCAATCATAGCGTGGGCGTGGTCGCCAACGGCGGCATATTTGCCGATAGCAAGTGCACCCGTTGAGAAGTAGCCAACCGAGAGTGCTCCGAAAGATATCAATCCTACGCTGATTGCTCCTGCAGCAAATAAACCGAGAGCAATCGAACCAACAGCAAGTAGTCCGGCTGAGAACACGCCTGCAGAAATCAATCCCAGGGACAGAAGTCCAATAGAGATTACTCCAAGTGAGAGCAGGCCAACCGAGAAAATACCTCGTGAAAGCAGACCGAAGGAAAATACTCCACGTGCCTTAAGTCCTATTGCAAAAAATCCGTGGGCGTTTCTTCCGATATGATAAAGTGGCATACCGAAAATCATCTTTTCGCTCTTGCGTTCGTGAAGCTGCTTTTTGAACTTATCCCAAATGCTTTCTTTTTCTGCTGGTTGTAACCCTTGCTTTTCGGTAATATCCTCATTGAGAAGATAATCCATCGAACATTCAAACAGCTTTCCCATTTTTATCAGTTTATCGGTTTCGGGATATGCGAT
>JAFQQF010000016.1 GCA_017411385.1 Ruminococcus sp. | reverse complement strand
CTTCTTTTCTGCGTAAAACTTCCTCTGTTAAACACTTTACCTTTGTATATTTTTTTGACATGATTTAACCCCCTGTTGTAGTTTTTATTCTACAACAGGGGGTGTTTTCTTTCAATGTCCGTTTTTCGGGATATAGTCCAATTTCATCGGGGGTTCTCTGTATTATTAATAGTCCTCTACATCAAAAGGTCTGTCTTTATAATAAAAGCCTCTGTCCTCATCGGTAATACTTCTGTATACTCTGCAAGGATTTCCGAAAGCAATCACATTTGCAGGAACATCACGGGTAACCACCGAACCTGCACCAATAACCGAGCCGTCGCCGATTGTTACACCCGGACAAATTACCACGTTTGCTCCAATCCACACTTTGTTTCCGATTGTAACAGGTATTCCGTATTCATACTTCTTCCGCGACTCAGGGTGTATGGGGTGCCCTGCGGCAGTAATGGTAACATTGGGGCCCAAAAGAACCCCATCACCGATTACAACCTTATTACAATCAAGGATTGTCAGATTGTAGTTTGCATAAAACTGTTTGCCCAGCTCAATGTTACATCCGTAATCGCAATGAAAAGGAGGCTCAATGTAAAAGCATTCTGATGTTTTTCCTAAAAGTTCACGGAGAATCTCGTTCTTACGTTCCATATTGTCCGGTGCAAGAGAGTTATACTCCTGCAGAAGAAACCTTGTTTTCATCATTCTTTTTCGGGTTTCCTCATCTGCGTGGTAAGGAAGTCCTGCCATCATCCGCTCAAACTGAGTCATTCTTAATCCTCCAGAGCTTTTTTGTCAAGCTGTTTCATTCTCTTGTAGCGATAGAGCACGTTTTGTGCCCACTCGCGGTCAACCTTGATAAAGCCCGAAAGCTTTCTGTCCTTAATTGCCATTTCGCTGACAATGGTTACCGCCTTGCCGTAGATTTCAAGCCTCGCAGATTGAACATAGGGCTCATGCTCCTTGCCAACAAAGAAGGTAAAGCCCATTGTGTTCTTCTCTCTGTCATACATAGAAAGGTAGCCTTCCTCAACCGAAGGCAGAGCATACTTCTTTGCAACCATTTCGGAAACAACAAGCTTTGTAATCTCTACCGCCATATCGTCAAGACCCGACTCAAAGATAAACACTTTTTCCTTGAAGCTGTTAAAATCAGAAGCCAAGCGCTTTCTTACCCCATGGAGTCTTTCGTATTTCTGCTCAAGCTCCACATCCTCCAGCTGAAAGCGGTCAACCTCGGGAATAAGATATATCATAAATCGGTTTTTCATATCATTGTAAAGCACAGGATAGGTGAGTCTTGCTTCGTGTCCGCAGGCAGTACACCTAAACTTAAAAAGCCTTTCATCAAGCACATCTGCTCTGAGTGTAGGCTCGTTGGTAGCATTTATACTCATATAAAGCTTTGCCTCTGTGCACTCTGAGCACTTGGGGCAAGCAATCTTCTTAACAACTACGTTTGCCACGGTTTTCCTCCTGATAAATAAAGCCATCAGCCCTAATTTATAAATTCATTATAACACGGCAAGTTCTATAGTCAAAGTCTTTTTACAAATTTTTATTGATTTTCTTCTTAATTAATGTAATAATAGATATATATGTATGCAACCAAAATACATATCTGATATTTATAAGCAATCACAGAAATGAGGTTTTTATATGAGCAAGAATTACTCTTCCTCCAAAGTTATGAGCGAGCTCTTTGCAGACGCTACCAAAGAAATAATAGAACGCACCAGAATCAAAGCACAGATGACACGTCTTGCAGAGATTATGGAGGCAGATGCAAAGCGTCTGCGCAATGCCTACGCAGAAATCGGCAGAATGTACTGGGAGGGCTCCCTCGAAAAAAACAAAGCAAAGGTTGAAATGCTCTACGATACTATTGAGCATCTGAATCAGAGAGAAGAGCGTGCAAAGGCACGCTACGAGCAGCTCAAGGCAGCTCACTCTGTTGACGAGTGCACCACCGCCTTCAAGGAAGAGCTTGAAGCACGCATCGAACAGGCTAAAACAAAAACAGCTGATACCGCACGCGACCTTGGCGCAAGGGCAAAGGTTGCTGCGGAAAACTTCCCCGATAAGGCTCAGGATACAATCTCCAACATCAAGAAGAAAGCCGCTGTTGCCGCAGACAAAGCAAAGGCGGCAGTTGACGAGGTAGCTGCAAAAGCTTCTGCCGCTGTTTCCCGCATTGGAAACGATGCTGAAGCTAATGCAGAGGATGAATACTCGCAAGAGGATAATTTCCGCGATATGCTGGATGAGCTTGAATACTCCTATGACGACGAGGACGAAGATGACAATTACATCGAGGAATACTCAGAAGAAGATCAAGCCGCAGCCGCTGACATCAGCGCAATTCTCGGCAGCATTGGTCTTGCTCTTAAGGAAGTAGACGAAACCGAGGTTATTGCCGAAGAGCCTGCCCCCGAAGAAGCAGCCACCGCCGACAAGGCCTCCGACTCCGACGGCGAATCTCCCGAAAGCTTCGATTTCTGATTAACACAATAAGTATATGCCCACACACACTCCGTTTTTGGAGTGTGTGTTTTTTTCCCAAAAACAACACCTCTCCTCTGTTCTGGTTTACAATAAATCATAAATCAGCATTAAGAGGTATTTTATGGCAAAAGCATCTGAAACAGGATTGAAGAAGTCCAACCGCAACCTCGGCATAGAGGTGCTCAGGATTATTTCAACCTTTATGGTAATTATACTACATACTCTGGGAAGCTCCTCTATTCACAAGCAAAACACGGGAACCCTGCTGGGCTCTGTGCTCTGGCTCTTTGAGATTCTGTGCTATTGCGCTGTTAACTGCTTTGCTATGACATCAGGCTATGTTTCCTGCAAAAGCAGGTTCAAAATTTCGCGTCTTCTGAACCTGTGGTTTCAGGTAACGCTCATATGCGTTATCTCCACCGTTTTGCTGGGACTGATTGCCCCCGAAAAGGTAGAAACCATAGATTACATAAATATGTTTTTGCCCATTCTCAGCGACCATAACTGGTACTTCACAGCCTTTTTCGGTCTGAGCCTGTTCTCACCTTTTTTGAACCTTCTGATGCAAAATATGACCAAAAACCAACACAAATATCTTCTGGCTTTAATTTTTGTGCTGTTCAGTGTCTTTTCGGTAATTCCCGATATTTCCGACCTGTTCCATACAAACAAAGGCTATTCTCTTCTCTGGCTTGCTTCAATGTATATCGTGGGCGGATACATCCGCCTGCACGGTGTATCAAATCCCGCAAAAAAACACAGATGGCTCATAGGTTATTTTCTTTCTTCGGGCTTTGTGTGGCTGTGGTATGTGCTTGTGTACGATGTTACAAAGCATATTCTCGACGAAGTCAAATACGCCGGACTGTTTCTCAAGTACACCTCTCCCTTCATTGTGTTTGCTGCGATATGTTTGCTTAAATTCTTCACAAGCACAAGCATAACAAAGGGTAGCAAATTTATCTGTACGGTTTCTTCGCTGACCTTCGGCGTGTTCATCTTTCACACTCAAGACCTGTACTGGGACTACGGCTTAAAAGCCCCTGTCGCCGCTATTGCAGACAAAGGAACCTTGCTTATAATTTTGGGTGTTCTGCTGATTGCCCTTGCCACATTTGTTATCTGCGGTGTTGCCTCTTACCTGCTGATGCTGTTGTTTAAGGTCGCAGGTATAAACAAATTCTGTGACTTCGTGCAAAACAAGCTGTTTTGCAAGGCAAGCGCAATGCTCGAGTCAAATACCGATAAATAACAACAAACCGCTGATGCTTTTACACATCAGCGGTTTAATGTTATATAAAATTTCCATTACAGCTCATTTTCATTTGCTTTGAGCCTGTTGGCAAGTTCAAGTACAAAGCCTTTGGGATTTGCACACCATACAGCGTAGCTTACGGTGGCAAGGGAAAGGAAAAGCATAGTCACGGTTTTGTCGGAAAGCACGCCCACATTGGAAAACAAGCTTCCCACAACCGAAATTGCAAAGAACACAGCAGGTGCAAACCAAATTGTTTTCATTGTGTTTTTCAAAGCACCTTCAGGCTTAAGCTGAGATAAAATCAGAAGAGCACCCATCAAAAGCCCCAGCACTTCTGCCACATCCACAGCCATAAGCGCATATATTTCCTCGGATACATTAGCATTCTCCGTTAGAAAAACACCCTTGATTATGTTTGCAATTTTCATAAGCGTTACAACCGAAATACCTATGCCCGACAGAATAAAATTCACCTTGAAGGCTCCAACCGTCAACAGCACATAGCCAGCAAAAAGTACCAAATCCCAAATAAGCATACCTAAATCAAAAATCAACACATCCAGATACACAAACAAATGGGTAAGGCAATTATAAGCCCCCGCCATACAAAGAAATATACATATAACCCCTGTAATCATTCGCCGTCTGGGAAACAAACAAGCCTTTTCCATAAAACCCCTTCCAATCCGCATAAAAATTGATGCATTGTAATTATACTCCCGAAAACATCAAAGTCAAGAGCGAGAACCAAAACCAAGGCTTACTGCATCTAAAAATGCAATTACTTCATCAGCAATACGAACGTACCACAGCATAAAAAATATATCTAAACTTCTTGAAATGTATGTAAAAAGAATGTATAATCTATTCAAGGTATGTATACAACTAACAATCAGCAAAGGAGAATACTTTATGAAAAAACTAAATTATACTGCTCCCGAGCTTAGCATAAGATTCTTCGCCGACGATGAAGTTATCACTGCCAGCACCTCAAAACCTACACGCGACGAAGATGCTCCCATTGAGCTTCCCTTTGTTCCGGCTGGCTAAATTTATTTTACGAGGTGATTTTATATGAAAAAGTTTTACGAACCGGCAGAAATGAGTATAATTCTTTTCTCCGCCTGCGATACTATCGTTGCAAGCGACACAACTCCGTCAGAACCCTCCAGAGAAAATGACGAAACAGAAATCCTTTAATTCCAACTGCAAAAACAGGGCTTGAAGTTTTTAGCTTCAAGCCCTGTTTTTTAATCAATATAGCTTTTTAAATAAAAGCGAAATTAAGCTCGCCCTAATAATATTTACAAAACAAGC
The DNA here is from genome assembly GCA_017411385.1 of Ruminococcus sp. Lineage (GTDB taxonomy): Bacteria > Bacillota > Clostridia > Oscillospirales > Acutalibacteraceae > Ruminococcoides. Next base: position 200,370 of record JAFQQF010000016.1, on the reverse strand, counting down.
TTTGTTTCGTCACAGCGTGATACATCACTCAAAATACCGCCTTTTGCAACTACAACGAACTCCGCTGCTTGCATTCAGAAATTATTGCCTGATAAGTTTTTTGATAACTCTCTTTATCAAAATCACATAATACTCCTTATTTGTTGTTTTTTTCAAACACCTTACAAACGCCCTTGGGTTATCTTCATCTAAACACCGCTGTAATTTTATATGTCTTTTATCCATACAGATTTGTTTTTCATAGTAATTTGTTTCCAAGCATATACGAAATATCTTTTCTAAAAGTTGTTTTCGCTCTTCGCCTTTATAGGTATGACGATAATATAGTGCTGCATTAATAGGAAGATTATTTCTTTCTTTTACAAAAACCGTAACATCTAAGTCAGGAAAAAGCTCAATAAACAGGGTGTTTGCTTCTACACTCCACTCAAAATACTCTTTTCTGGGTTTTGTAACCAAAGAATTCTGCACATACCTATAGTTATAATATATTTTCTCCGTAAAGCCAATTGACTCAATTGCCGCATAATACTCAATGCAAAACAGCCAATCTTCACCATGAGTTCTTTTTTCGTTTATCCTTATTCTGTTTCTTTTAATTATGTCGGTAATAAAAATTTTATTCCAAAGCGGACACAAGCAAGAACTGTCTTCTTTGCTAAATCCTATGAGGCACTTGATAATATCCTCTTTTATTTCTGTGCCTCTCAGGACCTTGTCACCAAATCTCGATTTTACATTAACAACCTTTCCGCTTTCGTAAAATCTTCTGAAACCACAGCATACACAATCCAACTTTTCTGCATGCATTGTTTTTATCATATTATCGTACATTTCCGGCTCGATGGTATCATCTGCATCTACAAACGTAACCAAAGGCATAGTTACCAAATCAAGACCGTTATTCCTCGCCGCGGCGGCACCTTGATTCTCTTTGTGTACCACAATAATTCTTTTATCAATGCTTGCATAATAATCTAAAATCTCAGCACTTGAATCGGTCGAGCCATCATCAATGCAAATAATTTCCAGATTACCGTATTTTTGATTTATTATACTTTCAATACATTCTTTCAGATATTTCTCACAATTATAAATTGGTATAACAACAGAAAGTCCATCACAATTGTTTGTACACATCGCCCGACACTCCTGCAAAGAATATAATCATCCTATGAAATAACTTTAAGCAGATTATATCACCCATAGATGATATATGTCAACGTTTTTATATCTATGGTACATATATTATATCGCCTATGGGTAGTATAATTTTGTTATAACTAAACCATCAGGGGGTGTTAAAATGAGCGAAGTAGATTTTCTGAAAGAAATGGGCAAGAGAATAATGGCTCGTAGAAAAGCGTTATGCTTTACTCAGGAAGCCCTTGCTGAAAAAATTGATGTATCAACTCAAATGATTTCTAATCTTGAGTTAGGAAAAAAAGCAATTCGACCTGAAAACTTAGCAAAAATTTGTAAAGCTTTGCAAATTAGCTCAGACTATATTTTGACAGGCTCAAACACACCAAAAGATGATATAAATACAATTTCAGACAGCCTAACAGCACTGTCTGCAGACGAACTGACTATCATAAAGAACCTCATCGAATATATGATAAGAAATAAGTAAAAAGGCTTCCGAAAAATGTACTGCCCTAAATTGTGCGGACAGTACAAAAGCGGAAGCCTTTTATGTTATCTTCTTTACAAACAAACACCCCGATGCTAAAAACATCGGGGTGTAATTATTTACCTTGCGGTAATAATTATTTCATTGCATTGTAAACTGCAACTGCGCAAGCAACTGTTGCACCAACCATGGGGTTGTTACCCATACCGATAAGGCCCATCATCTCAACGTGAGCAGGAACGGAAGAAGAACCTGCAAACTGAGCGTCGCCGTGCATACGGCCCATGGAGTCTGTAAGACCATAGGAAGCAGGACCTGCACCCATGTTATCGGGGTGAAGTGTACGACCTGTGCCGCCGCCTGATGCAACGGAGAAGTACTGAACGCCGTTCTCGATAGCCCACTTCTTGTAAGTACCTGCAACAAGGTGCTGGAATCTTGTGGGGTTAGTGGAGTTACCTGTGATGGAAACACCAACGTTCTCGAACTGCATGATTGCAACGCCCTCACGAACGTCATCAGCGCCGTAGCAACGAACTGCTGCTCTCTCGCCGTCGGAGAATGCCTTCTCTTCTACAATCTTCAGCTCACCTGTGAAGTAATCAAACTCTGTTTCAACGTATGTGAAGCCGTTGATTCTGGAGATGATGTAAGCAGCGTCCTTGCCAAGACCGTTGAGGATAACGCGAAGGGGCTCTTTACGTGCCTTGTTAGCGTTTCTTGCGATACCGATAGCACCCTCAGCTGCTGCAAAGGACTCGTGACCTGCAAGGAATGCAAAGCACTTTGTTTCGTCACGAAGGAGCATTGCGCCCAGGTTACCGTGGCCAAGACCAACGTTTCTCTGCTCAGCAACAGAGCCGGGAATACAGAAAGCCTCAAGACCTACACCGATAGCCTCAGCAGCATCAGCAGCTGTTGTGCATCCCTTCTTGATTGCTACTGCGCAACCGAGTGTGTATGCCCAAGAAGCGTTCTCAAATGCGATGGGCTGAACGCCCTTTACGATTTCATCGGGGTCGAAGCCCTTCTCAAGACAGATAGCTCTTGCCTCTTCAAGGTCCTTGATGCCGTACTGTGCAAGACAAGCATTGATTTTGGGCATTCTTCTGTCCATACTTTCAAATGTTACAGCCATGTCGTTAACCTCCCTTATTATTCTTCACGAGGGTCAATGTACTTAGCTGCGCCATCGAAGCGACCGTACTGACCGATGTTGTTCTTATATGCCTCGTCGGGGCTCATGCCGTGACGGATATCCTCCATCATCTTGCCGAGCTTTACGAACTGATAGCCGATAACCTCGTTGTTCTCATCAAGAGCTGTCTTGAGTACATAGCCCTCAGCCATCTCCATGTAACGAACACCCTTGTCCTTTGTGGAGAACATTGTACCAACCTGTGAACGGAGGCCCTTACCAAGGTCCTCAAGACCTGCACCGATGGGAAGACCGTCTTCAGAGAATGCTGTCTGGCTTCTGCCGTAAGCAAGCTGCTCAAAGATGTTTCTCATAGCAGTGTTGATAGCATCGCAAACAAGGTCTGTGTTAAGACACTCTAAAAGGGTCTTGCCGGGGAGAATCTCAGCTGCCATAGCTGCAGAGTGAGTCATACCGGAACAACCCAGAGTTTCAACCAGAGCCTCCTCAACAATACCGTTCTTTACGTTGAGTGTGAGCTTACATGTGCCCTGCTGAGGTGCACACCAGCCTACACCGTGAGAAAGACCGGAGATGTCGGAAATCTGATAGGATTTTACCCATTTGCCCTCTTCGGGGATAGGTGCGGGACCGTGCTTGGGTCCTTTTGCAACAACGCACATTTTCTGTACTTCATGTGAATAGTTCATTTTGTTGCTACTCCTTTCTGAAATTAAAGTTGAGATAACTCATACAGGGATATTATACGGCTTTTTTCTTCATTTTTCAATAGTTTTTTCTACAATAAATCAAAGTAAAATCCAAGTTTGTAAAATATGCAACTGTGTGCAGTAAATTGCTATATATTTACATCTGCCCAAGCGGTTTGTATTTGACAGCCGTAACCTGCAGATGCTATACTTTTTATATATAAAAATCGGAGGCTAATATGAAGAAAATATTTTCCGTATTTTTTGCGGTTTTACTTATGTTTTCTTTTGCAGGGTGCAACAACAACCCCACTGCAAAGGAAGCAGAAATACAAAGAGGCAAAATCAAAGGCAACACCTACACAAGCAAAACCACAGGACTTAAATTCACCAAGCCCGACAGCTGGCGATATCTTACCGACGCCGAGCTTGCTCAGGCACTTAGTATCAACGAAGAAGTTCTGAGCAACAATAATTTTATGTCTGCCCTTGACGAATACCCCACTCTCCTTGATATGATGCTTATGAACGATGAAACAGGGCTCAATATGGCTATAGGCTACGAAAACCTCGAGGTCACTATGGGCGGTGTAATCTCCGAAGACGAGTACCTTGACACAATGGCAAACTATCTTCAGACAATGGGCGCTACCGTCACAGAAGAAAACGAAACGGTTTATCTCAGCTCTCAGGCATACCGCCACGCTGTTTTCACCGTAGAAATTGACGGACTGGTAACCGTGACAGAATACTACCTGCGCGGGATTGACAAATATATGAACGTTATCACCGTTGCATACACCTCAGACATTACTACCCCCAACATCGAAAAGATGTTTTCATAACGAGGAGAATGCTTATGAAAAAATTTTTTGCAACTCTGCTTGCGGGATTGGTGATAGTATCCTTTACCGCTTGCAAGCCTCAGACAGGACAAACTTCCCCCACAGATGCTCACATTCACTTCCACGACCACATACACCAAGAGGAAACAACTGCACCCGAAGCATCTGAAAGCACCGCAGAATCCTCTGAAGCTTCTTCGGAAAACCCTCCGCAAGCTGATGAAACCAACGCACCTTTGCAAAACGAAGAACTGCAATTGAGCAAAGGCACCATAAACGGCAACATATACACAAGCGACTTCACGGGACTTAAATTTACAAAGCCCGATAGCTTTACCTACCTTTCTGATGATGAGCTTGCACTCAAAATCGGTGTGAGCACACAAGAGCTTGCTCCCGATATCTTTCCCTTTACTGCAGACCGAGTACCTGCTGTGTACGATATGTGGGCAACCGACTCAAAGGATGGCATCAACATTTCTGTTGCATACGAAAATATGCACGTTTCCGCTTCCGTAGCCATGACAACCGATGAATATATGGAGATGCTGGAGGGTGCTTTTGAAAACACAAAAGGCACAACTCTGGTGCAGAAATCCTCAGTAGACCTAAGTGGCAAGATGTATCAGAAGGCAATATTCACCACTGAGGCAGGCAACACCTCAACTCAGAGCATCTACTACATCCGTGCAATGGGCAAGCTTATGAACGTTGTCCTTGTGACAGCCCCTGCAAACACCGAGCTTCCCGATATAGAAAAGCTGTTCGGCTAAAAGCTGATGTCATATATAAAAATGGAGGTTTTATTATGAAAAAGTTCAAATCCCTTCTCTCTCTTTTACTTACCCTTATGCTTACACTCTCTGTATTCACAGGCTTAGGTCTTTTTGAAGCTTCTGCTGCAAGCTACCCTAAAATCCCTGCTCTGCAAATCAGCCGTGTGTATCAGCCACACTACGATACCAACGGCCTCTGCTACTGGTCCAGTATGGCAACAGTACAGGGTTACTGCCTTGGCACCTACACCTACGGCGGCATTACCACAAACTACCGAAAGCCGGGCACAGACTACAACTACCTTGACCGCGCAGACGCCATCACAAAGATGTTCAAAGATTCCGCCAACGGCGTTGCAAACAACTACGACAACCTGACAAAATACTATCCTGTGAAAATGACACGTGTAGTAGACGGCATCGGCAAAAACGCAAGTTCTTATCAGAAGATTTACAATCAGCTTGCACAGGGTAAGCCTGTTATTGTATACACAGGTACCCATGCCTCTGTTGTAATTGCATACAACGGCTCAACCACAACTCTTCAGCCTTCAGGCTTCACTGTAATGGAAATCAAGAAGGACAAAACCTCCTCAGGCGGATACTGGTGGGTTAACTCCGCAACCCATTACAACAATCACGCAAACGCACCTATGATCGACTCCGCATCACTAAAAACAAACGAAAAAAACTATATGTGCTGTTATGTAAATCTGGAATCATGGATTTCCTACTGTGGCAATAAGCTTCAAGAAATCTGCTACCCCACAAACCCGGTAAACACAGACTGCACCTTTGGTTTCAATGCAAACGGCGGAAATGGTACAATGGCATCCTTCAAAGCAACAATGGGCAATGAGGTTACCTTCCCTGAGTGTACTTTCACTTTTGACGGACACACCTGTAACGGCTACACTGCATACCGCCACTCTGACGGCAAATGGCACGCCGCAGGACAGGGTTGGTATACACTTCAGGAAATCCGCGACAAAGGTTACACTCTCTCAGTATATAATGAAGGTCTTAAATTCACAATGAATGACTCATGGACCAAAAACGGCGGTATTGCAGGTGACACCTTTACCCTCCACCCTGTGTGGAAGCCCACCTCTGTTACCCACGAATTCTACACAAATCACTCAGGCACCAACTATATGGCAGGTATTGACCCTGCAAACTGTGATGATTTCTATCAGAGCAGGGATTTAAATGTATATCAGCTCAGCGTTCAAAACGGCGACACGCTTGTAGTTAAAGGTATAACCGCAGGCAAGTCGGGGGCAGATTTGCTTTTCAAGACCAACACAAACAAGGGTGAGTGCTACAACTACAACGCAGGCGATAACCGCGGTTTCACTCTCACATTCAGAGCAAAATCCTCTGTTGAGGGTGCCAAGATGTACTTCCGCTGGGGCTACACCAGCGACACTCAGGCTGTAACCCTTTCCACTCAGTGGAAGGACTATACAATTGATATGTCGAAACAGCCCTATGACGGAGCACATATGCATCCTTACATTGACAAGGCAGGCACCTTCTACTTCACAGATTTTGTGCTTGTTGACACAGGAGCAGATGCGCCTCTGATGCCCGATTATCTTGACATCTTCGAAACTAAGACATACACCGCAGGCAAGATTTACGGCTCTCTTCCCACACCCGAAAAAGCAGGCTACATCTTCAAGGGTTGGTATACTCAGAAGTCAGGCGGTACAAAGATAACAGAAACCTCAATTGTGCCCGATGCACACACCAACCTCTACGCTCAGTGGGAGGTTGACGAAGGAATCCTGATGGGCGACGCAAACTCAGACAAGGCAGTTACTATCAAGGACGCAACCACTATCCAGAAATATCTTGCAGGACTTGAGGCAATTTCCGTAAGTGCAGAGCTTGCCGCAAATGTAATCACAGAAGACGATGTAAACATCAAGGATGCCACCGCAATCCAAAAGTGGCTTGCAGGCCTTGACGCAGGCACAGACTGCATCAACACTTACGTTTACTATATGTAATACACATAAGAAACAGAATAATGTAGATAAACAAAAACAGACCTTATCCGCACACTCAAAAATGTGTAACGATAAGGTCTGTTGGTTTATGTATTGTTAATTTTATTTTCTATCGTTATGCAGGAAACTGTAAGTAATCGTCTGATTCTTCCGCATAAGTTGCGATATTCCTTATAATCTGCTTCTTCAATAATATTTGTAGCCCACATAAGCTTAAGCCAGCTTTCTGTTTCCATACACTCTTTACGGGCAATTTTGAATTTTGAAAGCATATCGGGAAGGCTTTGGGGGTATTGAGCCTCGCTGATATTGGCAAAAACACTTGATGAAGATTTTCTGATTTGAAATAAAATATTGGAATTACCGTTAATCTTTCTGCAAAGTAGTTCGATTTGTACTGCTAAATGTTCGGAATACTCTAACAATAGATTCTTGCCCATATAACCACCAAATATATTATATCAGAAGTTTCGATATAAAGCAATCACGCGAAGCGTGTATGAAATCCGCAGAATACTGCGGTATGAAATCATTTACGTTAGGAAATGTATGTAATCAAGCCGAAAGAAAACACACAAATCTTACCCCTTGATGACATACAGTTCGCTATGCGAACTGATTGCATACGCCTTACGGCGATTACATATCAAACCTTCGGCTTGAATAAAAAAGACAGACTAAAAAGTCTGTCTTTTTTGGAGCTGATAACCAGATTTGAACTGGTGACCTCATCCTTACCAAGGATGCGCTCTACCTACTGAGCTATACCAGCGATTATTCACATTGTACCCTTCAAGGTTACCCGACTATATTACCACAAAGTTTTTGCTTTTTCAATATCTTTTTGAAATTTTATTTTCACATTGCAACAAAACCCTTTTCTTTCTTGTCATTATGCATATCTTCCTGTGTTTCTTACAAGGGTTTTACTGTGTTGGACTACAATTGACAAACCTTCTTGCTTGGGAGTATAATGTAATTTGATATATTATGGGATTGTATGGCTTTTGCAATCCAAAAAAACGGAGGATAAGCAATGTATGATATGATAATCTCTTGGCTTGCCTTGCCTTTGGGCTACATAATGCAGTTTACCCACTCACTTGTTGCCGACTACGGCTTGGCTATCGCTTTGTTCACCCTGATTACAAAGATAATCATTTTGCCTGTTGGCATCTGGGTGCACAAAAACTCCATTAAAATTGTTAAAATCCAACCGGCTATCAACAGACTCAAGGCAAAATACTACGGCGACGCGGAGCGTATCGGCGAAGAGCAATCCCGTATGTATAAAGAGCAGAAGTACAACCCCTTTGCAAGCCTTATTCCACTTGCAATCCAGATTGTTCTGCTTTTAGGCGTTGTGGCTGTTATCTATCATCCTTTTTCATACATCTTCCACACTCCCGCCCCTGTAATTGAAGAAATCAACAAAACAGCGGCAACTGTTATGGAGATTGATTTGGAGTCAAACTCTGTGGAAATCAACGCAATGTATGCTATCAAGAACTATCCCGAGGCTTTCACAGAAATTGCCAAAACCGAGGAGGGTGCTCTTGCAATCAAAAACGCACAGAGCTTTGACCTTGATTTCTTCGGCTTTGACCTTTCCGCAACTCCCTCACAGACTATAAGCAACAACTGGATTTACGTGCTTGCTCCCATTATTGCAGGTTTCTCCTCTTGGTTTTTATGTTTCATTCAGAACAAAATCAACGTTCTGCAGGCAGAGCAGGGCAAGGGCAACAAGTGGGGCACAATGGCATTCTCCGTGGGTTTGTCCCTATATCTTGGCTTCTTTGTTCCTGCAGGTATCGCCCTGTACTGGGTAGTAAGTAACATTATCGCCGTGCTTCAGCTTCTGCTTCTTAATGCACTTATCTCGCCCAAAAAGTACGTTGACTACGAAGAGCTTGAAGCAAGCCGAGAAGAGCTTGCCGCTATTGAGGCACTGGACACAGGCAAGAAAAAAGGTCTTTTTAAGCGTGACGAAAACGCCAAGCGTGAGCGTGCAGACTACAGGCGTTTCTTCTCAATCGCTAACAAGCATCTTGTTATTTACTCTGAGAAAAGCGGTTTCTATAAGTATTTTGAGAACATCATAAACGAGCTTCTCAAAAACACAAGCATCACCATTCACTACGTAACCAACGACCCCAAGGATGCTATCTTCAAAAAAGCCGAGGAAAATAACCGCATCAAGGCATACTACATCGGCCCCAAGAAAATCATCACCTTTATGATGAAGATGGATGCCGATATTGTGCTGATGACTACCCCCGACCTTGAAAAATACTACATCAAGCGTTCCTATGTAAGAAAAGACATTGAATATATATACACCTTCCACGGCCCCACAAGTACTACCATGTGCGTGCGTGAGGGTGCCTACGACCACTTCGACACCATCTTCTGCGTTGGTCCCCATCAGGTAGACGAAATAAGAGCTACCGAAAAGCTCTACAATCTCCCCGAAAAAACTCTGGTGCCTGTAGGCTTCGGACTAATTGACAACCTGTGCAAGATGTACGCAGAAATGGAGAAGGTTGAGCACAGCAAAAAGCAGATTCTCCTTGCTCCCTCATGGCAGGAGGATAACATCCTCGAATACTGCCTTGATGAGCTGATGGAGGGACTTTTGCACAAGGGCAACAAGATAATCCTCAGACCTCACCCTGAGTACATCAAGCGTTTTCCTGCAAAGATGGATGCTATCATCAAAAAGTACGAGGGCTGTGACGGCGACGACTTTGTTATCGAGATGGACTTCTCCTCCAACCGCACAATCTGGGAGTCCGACCTGCTCATTACCGACTGGTCAGGTATTGCCTATGAATTCTCCTATGCCACCAAGAAGCCTTCTATGTTCATCAATACACCTATGAAGGTCTTAAATCCCAACTACGAGAAAATCCCCTTTGTTCCCACAGAAATCAGTTGGAAGGATCAGGTTGGTATTTCCATTGATACAGACAAGCTTTCAACCGTACCCGATGTTGTGGCTGAACTTCTTACAAATCCCAAGAAGTACGAAGCACAGATTGACGAGGCTCTGCACCGCAACATCTACAACGTAGGCGAAAGCGGACTTGCAGGTGCAAAGTACATCTACAATCAGATTGTAAAGCGTCAGCAGGCAAATAAAGAAACCTCTAAATAATAATTGACTTTTTATGTGCACTACACTATAATGTGTTTGTGTAAAAAACGACAAAACGATACAATCATATCGGAGGAATTAAAATGCAGATTTTTACAGGTTATATTGATGCTGCAAGTATGTCAATGGTTTTTGCCGCTGTTGCAGGCGTTGCTGTTACCATCGGCACAGTTGTTGCGGTTTACTTCCGCCGTGCAAAGAAGAAAATCAGCGACAAGCTTGGTATTGACGAGAACCAAAGAAAAGAAGTTGAAGAGGATGTAACAGGTTCTTTCGGTGAGAACTAATAAGCCTCCTTGTTCATTTTCAGCAAACAAATAAAACCCTCTGTAAGGAAATCCGACAGAGGGTTTCTTATGCTTAAAAAACAGGTTTTTTCCCTTAAAGTCTGTTCAATATACAAAAGTTTTAACTAAAATTAAGCGGTGATATTATGATTACAAAAAAGCAGTTTGATGTTCTTGTTTTTCTTTCTGACAAGCACGAAGCACATCCTCAGCGTGAAATAGCTCTTGAAACAAAAATGTCCGTGGGCACAGTTAACAAGTGCATTGCAGAGCTCTCAAATATGGGATACATTTCCGACGGTGTTATTACACCTGCTGGTCTTGATGCCCTTGAGCCTTACAGAGTAAAGCGTGCTGTTTTCATTGCGGCAGGCTTCGGCTCCCGTATGGTACCCGTTACACTCAATACCCCCAAGCCCCTTATCCGCGTTAACGGCAAAAGAATTATCACCACTCTGCTTGATGCAGTTGTTGCCGCAGGCATTCCCGAGATTTACATAGTAAGAGGCTACCTTGCAGAGCAGTTTGACCAGCTTCTGTACGATTATCCTATGATTAAGTTTATCGAAAATCCCCAGTACAACGAAGCAAACAACATCTCATCCGCTGTGTGCGCAAGCTATCTTCTGAAGAATGCTTATGTTCTTGAGGCAGACCTTTACCTCTACAACCCCAAGCTTATTACCAAGTATCAGTACCACTCAAACTACCTTGCAGTTCCTGTTGAAAAGACCGACGACTGGTGCTTTGAAACCTCTGAGAGCGGTGTTATCAAAAAGCTTCTTGTCGGCGGAGTAAACTGCCACCATATGTTCGGCATCTCCTATTGGGATGAACAAGACGGCTCCCGCCTTGTAAACCACATCAAGCAGGTATTTCAGGCACCCGGCGGTAAAGAAAGATACTGGGATCAGGTTGCGCTTGAGTATTTCAAGGATGAATACAAGATTCACGTAAGAGAATGCACCTTTGACGATATCATCGAAATCGACACCTACAACGAGCTCAAACAGCTGGACAAAACCTACGACGTATAATATTTTGATATACAGAAAGCCTTCCTCATAACGAGGAAGGCTTTCTGTTTTGCTTTATAGAATTGTAAATACAGTTAAAGTGAAACCAGACCCGTCACATTATTTGATTCTGATATCAATGAATACGTCTGCGTTTTCAAGGCTGTCACTCTCTATATCGTGCTGTGCTTTTTTTGCATCCTTATAAAGTCCAATTGACTGAGTACAGCCTGTAGTATAATCAGAGAAATTTCCTGCCATAAAGTAGTACTCGGACACATTCTCACAACTTCCTGCAGAATTTACCACTTGGGGATGTCCCTGCTCCATACGGGTATATTCCACAACCTTTTCAAACTCCCCGTCACCTGCATATTCTACAAAAGCAACGAAGTCGGGCATAGGAGAAATAGAGCTCTTATTTGTGTACACAACACACCTGAATTCACCCTCTGTATATTCATTCTTTTCATATTCCGAAAGGTTGCCGTCAGGATATATCCCTGCGTAAACACTCATATCTGACTGCAGTAGATCTTCACTGCGGTAAAACTGTGAAAAACAAGCCTTGCTTACTACAGACTCATAATGACTTGAAGAAACATGGGGACCCTCCTGATTTGACGTCAGTACACTTATAGCAGTAATAGTCAGAGCAATAATCACCGCAATAATCAGCACAACAAAGAGTACATTCCTGGGCGTAGGCCATTGTCTGCCGCCTGTTTCGCCTCGCTCCATTCTCTTCTTTATTCTGTAATTGTAAATTACATTGTATAGAATCAGGATTAATCCAATAAAAAATGCAAAAGTCAGTATCATCAACGCTAACAAAGGTATAAACATACTAAACCCCCCTTAAATACCAAATTCACTCTTAAAAATATAGTAGTAACTGCGGGTTACATCTACCCTGTTTCCATCAGAAAGTGTCAGAATAAATTTCTGAGAAAGTGCTGAGCGTATACCCCTCACCTGCTTCTTTGCAATTATCACCGAATTGCTTATACGCAGAAAGAAAGCAGGGTCAAGGGCTTTTTCAAGCTGCCACAACCTATCTGTACACCTGTAGGTTTTATCCTTTGTGTGTACAAAAATATCGTGCCCCATACTCTCGATATACACAACCTCACTTACCGGTATATGACAGGACACATCCTCGTCCTTTCCGCAGATAAACTCTGCATAACGGTTTCTTTCTGTAAGCACAAAGGGTGCGTCATCATCAATAATAAATCCCAGTGCTAAAAGCTTCTTTTCTATATCCTTGTAGCTTTCTTCACTGACTGATAAACTTATCTTCACTCATATTCTCCTTTCAGAAAAAATGTAAATATGACTTCGAAATCCTTTTACGAGTATACATTAACATTTCAAAAATCAAAAATCAACAAATCGGAATAACTTGCATACCTCTTGGTATAAATTGCAAATTTTCTCTTGATTTATTGAAAAAATGAATTCTCTGTAGTATAATACAAAAAAACTCACCAAGTGAAGAAGGTATCAATATGAAAGCAGGTAAATCAAACGCTCTTGTAAAAACCGTCCTCGGGGCACTTTTTGCATCTCTTTGCTGTGTGGCAACAATGGTTATTCAGATTCCCACTCCCACAGGGGGCTTCCTAAATTTAGGCGATGCAGTGGTTATACTGTCTGCGTGGATGTTAGGCCCTGTGTATGGTGCTCTTGCGGCAGGACTCGGCTCTGCTTTGGCAGATATATTTGCAGGCTACGTGCAGTATGCCCCTGCAACCTTTATCATCAAAGCTCTTATGGCAGTTTGTGTATGGTTTGTACTTCACCTTTTTAGCAAAACTGCTGACAAAAAGCTAAAGCTTTCTGTTCTGTTTACCGCATTGGGAGCACTTTTTGCGGAAATTGTTATGGTGTCGGGTTACCTTTTGTTTGAAGCGGTAATTCTTCAGTACGGTGTAGGCGCCTTTGCCTCGGTTCTTGGCAACTGTATGCAGGGCTTGGCAGGTATTGTGGCAGGCACATTACTTACAGAGCTTTTAAGAAAAACAAAGCTTAAAGAAAAGTTCTTGAAATAAACAGTATCCTGCAAAACTCCTCCTGTCTTTGCTTTCAGAAAATCCACCCTCCTCTCAGAGGAGGGCTATTTTTTTGTTCTTTTTGTTGAAAATCCGTGCCGATTGTGATACTATATATAATGTATAAATATTTTGTTTTCACTTATTTGGAAAGGGTGATATGAGATGGCTCTTATTGCTAAGAAAATCAAAGGAACGGAGGATATTCTCCCCCGCGACAGTTATAAATGGCAGTTTATTGAAAAAATCCTCTCTGACGAAGCAAGAGTTTACGGCTTCTCTGAAATCCGTACTCCTGTTTTTGAGCAGACAAAACTTTTTCAGCGCGGTGTAGGCGAAGGCACAGACGTTGTTCAGAAGGAGATGTACACCTTCGAAACCAAGGGTGGTGAGTCTTTAACTCTGCGTCCCGAGGGTACAGCAGGTGCCGCAAGAGCACTTCTGGAGCACGGCCTTTATAACGACGGTCTGCCTATTAAAGCTCACTACTTCACAACCTGCTACCGCTACGAAAAGCCCCAGGCAGGCAGACAGCGTGAGTTTCACCAGTTCGGTATGGAAGTTTATGGTGCCAATGACCCTATCTCTGATGCTGAACTTATCTGCTGTGCAAAGTCAATTTTCGAAAGGCTCCAGCTTTTTGATGTAAGGCTTGAGATTAACTCCATCGGCTGTCCCGAATGCAGAAAGAATTACCACGCCGCTTTAAAAGAGTACTTTGCTCAGTTTACAGACACTCTCTGTGCAACCTGTATGTCAAGACTCGAGAAAAACCCCATGCGTATTCTTGACTGCAAGAGCCCCGTGTGCAAGGAAATTGCCGCAAATGCTCCCAAGATTACTGACTTTTTGTGCGAAAGCTGTGACGAACACTTCAAGAAAGTTCAGCAGTACCTTACTGCCGCTGATATAGACTTTACAGTTAACCCTTCCATTGTACGCGGACTTGACTACTACACCAACACTGTTTTTGAGTTTATCTCCGACAGCATCGGTGCTCAGTCCACAGTTTGCGGCGGCGGAAGATACAACGGACTCATTGAGGAGCTTGGCGGAAGCGCTCTGCCCTCTCTGGGCTTTGCCATCGGACTTGAAAGACTTCTGATGGTGCTTGAAGCCGAAGGCGTGGAAATCCCCAAGCCCGAGTACGATATGCTTTACATTGCCGCTCTGGGCGACAAAGCTCAGCTTAAAGCCTTTGAGCTTGTAAGAGAGGTTCGCGAAACAGGCTTGGGTGCTCAGTTTGACATTGTGGGCAGGGGACTCAAAGCTCAGATGAAGTACGCAAACAAAATCGGTGCAAAGTTCTCTCTCGTGCTCGGTGATAACGAGATTGAAAACGGAAAAGCTATTCTTAAAAATATGGAAAACGGCGAGCAGACCGAGGTTTCCATTAATGATGCACACATCTTCATCGAAAACCTGCTTTCTGCAGACCTTGCATCAGAAATGAACTAAGCAAAATAACCCTTTATAAGGAGAGATATATTATGGCAGATTTTATGACAGGACTTAAAAGAAGCACATACTGCGGCGACCTTCGCGACGCAAATATCGGACAGGAGGTTACCGTTTGCGGTTGGGTTCAGAAACAGCGTGATTTAGGTCAGCTTGTGTTTGTAGACCTTCGCGACCGCACCGGTATTGTTCAGCTTGCTTTTGACGATACAACAGACAGAGAAATCTTTGAGAAAGCACAGTCTTTGCGCAGTGAGTACGTTGTTTGCGCAAAGGGCAAGGTTCGCGAAAGAAGCTCCAAAAACAGTGAAATCCCCACAGGAAACATCGAAATCGACGTGTGCGATTTAAGACTTCTTTCAAAGGCAGAAACCACTCCCTTTGAAATTCTCGACGACCTGAACACAAACGAAGAACTCCGTCTTCGCTACAGATACCTTGATTTAAGACGCAGACCCTTGCAGAAGAACATTATGATGAGAAGCGAAATCTGCAAGTCTGCACGTGACTATTTCTACGAGAACGGCTTTGTAGAGATTGAAACTCCCATGATGATGAAGTCCACCCCCGAGGGTGCACGCGACTACCTCATTCCCTCCAGAATTCACAAGGGATGTTTCTATGCTCTGCCACAGTCACCCCAGATTTACAAACAGCTTTTGATGCTTTCAGGCTTTGACCGCTACATTCAGCTGGCAAGATGCTTCCGTGACGAAGACCTGCGTGCTGACCGTCAGCCTGAGTTCACACAGATTGATATGGAGCTTTCCTTTGTTGACGTTGAGGATATCCTCGAAATCAACGAGGGACTTATGAAGCGTATTTTCAAGGACGTTCTGGGCAAAGACCTTGTGACTCCCTTTGAGCGTATGAGCTACAAGGAGGCAATGGAGCGTTTCGGCTCTGACAAGCCCGATATCCGCTTTGGCATGGAAATTCAGAACATCTCTGATATGGTTGCAAATTGCGGCTTCGGTGTGTTCACCTCTGCTATTGAAGCAGGCGGCTCTGTGCGTGCAATTGTTGCAAAGAACGCGGCTTCTACCTACACACGCAAAGAAATCGACAAGCTCACAGAATATGTAAGAGGCATCGGTGCAAAGGGACTTGCCTTTGTAAGATGGGTTGAGGATGCTCCCTCCTGCCCCTTCGCAAAATTTATGGCAGAGGGCGAATTGGAAGCAATCCTTTCCCGCCTCGGTGCAGAAAAGGGCGACGTTGTTCTCATCGTAGCTGACAAAGACTCTGTAACCCTGCCTGTACTTGGAGCACTCAGAGGTATGGTTGCAAAGCGTCTTGACATCATCCCCGACGAGTTCAAGTTCCTTTGGATTGTAGACTTCCCCTTCTTCGAAAAAGACGAAGAAACAGGCGAGTGGGTTGCAATGCACCATCCCTTCACTATGCCCAAGGAAGAATGCCTTGAATACCTTGACACCGACCCCTCAAAGGTTATTGCAAAGGCATACGACTTAACACTCAACGGCGTTGAGCTTTCCTCAGGCTCTATCCGTATCTCTAACCCTGAGCTTCAGCAGAAGATGTTCAGAGCGCTTAAGATGACCGACGAGGAAATCGCCCTCAAGTTCGGCTTCCTTGTAGATGCCTACAAATACGGTGCTCCTCCTCACGGCGGTATGGGTATCGGTCTTGACAGAATCACAATGATTCTCTGTAATGCCGACTCTCTGCGTGATGTTACTGCATTCCCCAAGGTTCAGAATGCTTCCGAGCTTATGTCCCAGTGTCCTTCTCCCGTTGAAAAGGAAAACTTAGACGTTCTGGGACTTGCTGTTGTAAATAACACCGAGGAAGAATAATTATAAATTATCCCCGAACAAGCCTTATGCCCTGTTCGGGGTTTCTCTTAAAACATATTAAGGATTGATGTTTATGAAGCTGTCATCACTTTTTGCAAAGGAAAAGCCAACCCTCTCCTTTGAGGTTTTTCCGCCCAAAACCTACGATTTATATGAAAAGGTTGAAGAAGCGGCACTTTCCATAGCAGCACTTTCTCCCGACTATATGAGTGTAACCTACGGAGCAGGCGGCGGCACAAGTCAGTACACCGTTTCTATTGCCGAAAATATAGAGAAAAAATATTCTGTGCCCACACTTGCACATCTTACCTGTGTTTCTTCTACAAGGGAGGCTGTGCACACTCAGCTTGAAGCACTCAAAAAAGCGGGCATTGAGAACATACTGGCACTTCGAGGCGACATTCCCAAAGAAGGCAGACTTGCAAACGACTACCAATATGCCTCTGAGCTTATTCGTGAAATCACTCTGGCAGGAGATTTCTGTATCGGCGGAGCCTGCTATCCCGAAGGTCACCTTGAAAGCAAAAGCCTTGAAGACGACATTGTAAACATCGGCAAAAAGGTTGAGGCAGGCTGTGCCTTTCTGACAACCCAGATGTTTTTTAATAACGATATTCTCTATTCCTACATAGACAAGCTCCGCAAAAAGGGTATTTTTGTTCCCATTGTAGCAGGTATTATGCCCATTACAAACGCAAAGCAGATTTACCGCTCCTGTGAGCTTTCGGGCACCGTGCTCCCCAAGCGTTTCATACGCATTGCCGAGCGTTACGGAGATAACCCCGATGCTATGAAGCAGGCTGGCATTGCCTATGCCACCGAGCAGATTATTGATTTGTACGCATCGGGCATAAAGAATGTCCACGTTTACTCTATGAACAAGCCCGATGTGGCACAGAAAATCAAGGATAACCTTTCTGAGATTATTAAGGGGTAAGCTATGACACCTCTCGTTAATATTATAAATCTTGATGCAGGAAAGCTGTGTGTCCCTACAAGCGACATCATCCGTTATTCAGGCTGCAAACAAACTAAAGACGAAAAGCTGTGCGCTTTGTGTGATGAGGCACTCACTGAACTTAAAGAAGCAATTACCCCCAGAGCGGTTTTTGCCGAAGTGCCTGTGAAATTTACGGAAGACACGGCAGATTTCGGCTTTGGCAAATACAAAAGCCGTTCCCTCAGAACATTTTTAGGCGGTGATTGCACAGCATATATATTCGCCGCAACAGTTGGCGTAGGTGCTGACAGACTGATTGCACGGTACTCTCCCATTCTGCCAAGCCGAGCGGTTATCACCGACGGCTGTGCAACTGCCGCCATTGAGTGTTTCTGTGATTATATCTGCACAGAAGTTTTCAAAACTCAGGCTCAGGCAAGGTTTTCTCCCGGCTACGGAGATTTACCCTTGGAGATGCAGAAGGACATACTCTCACTTCTCAACGCAAATCTTAACATCGGACTTTCTATGACAGACTCCTACCTTTTAACTCCCACCAAATCCGTAACGGCGATTGTAAAATCCCCCTGTCAGTCTTAGACTGACATCCCCCTTTAGGCAAGGGGGACTTTTACGTACTGCTCTCAAAAAAGGACTGATAATGTGAATATTAAGGAAAAACTTAAAAGCTCTCTTGTTTTCTTTGACGGTGCAATGGGCACCGAGCTTCAGAAAAGAGGACTCAAAACAGGCGAGCTTCCTGAAAGACTCAACATAACCCACCCCGAGGTTATAGAGGAAATCCACCTTTCATACCTCTTGGCAGGCTGTGACGTAATCTCCACCAACACCTTCGGCGCAAATCCTCTGAAATTTTCAGAAAGCGAGCTTGAAGAGGTTATATCTGCCGCTTTTGACTGTGCAGAAAAAGCAATCAAGAAAGCAGGGGGCAAAGAACGCTACGTCGCCCTTGACATGGGCCCTTTGGGCAGACTGTTAAAGCCTTTCGGCGATTTGCCTTTTGAGGAAGCTGTAGAAGCTTTCTCAAAGGTGGTAAAGCTTGCAAAGGACAAGGCAGACCTAATTCTTATAGAAACCATGAACGATGCCTATGAAACCAAGGCGGCTGTCCTTGCGGCTAAGGAAAACTCAGATTTGCCCATATTCGTCACCAATGTTTACGACGAAAAAGAAAAGCTCATGACAGGTGCAGATGCCCTATCTATGATTGCACTTTTGGAGGGGCTTTCTGTTGATGCTTTGGGTATGAACTGCTCTTTAGGCCCTCACAAAATGAACGAAATCCTTGAAACCTTCTCCAAGTACAGCTCTACTCCCCTTATGATAAGCCCCAACGCAGGTCTGCCCAGAAGTGAAGCAGGTCAGGTTGTGTACGACGTAAGTGCTGAGGAGTTTGCAAAAGAGATGGTGCGCTCTGCTCAGCTTGGTGCACGCATTATAGGCGGTTGTTGCGGAACCTCACCCGAATATATCAAGGCTGTTGTGTCCGCACTTGAAAGCACAAAGCCCGTAGAAATCACAAAGAAAAACCATTGCCTTGTTTCCTCCTACACTCACGCTGTGGAGTTTGCCGACACACCCGTTATCATCGGTGAGCGTATCAACCCCACAGGCAAAAAGAAGGTAAAGGAAGCTCTGCGCGAGGGGGATATGGCATTTATCCTGCGCGAGGGTGTAAGTCAGGTGCAGAAGGGTGCACAGATTCTTGACGTAAACTGCGGTCTGCCCGAAATTGACGAGGCAAAGGTTATGAAGCAGGTTATTGAAGCCTTACAGAGTGTCACCGACGCACCCCTACAAATTGACACCTCCGACCCTATTGCTTTGGAAAATGCCCTTAGAGCTTACAACGGCAAGCCTATGATTAACTCCGTCAACGGCAAAAAAGAGTCTATGGAGGCAGTTTTCCCCTTAGCAAAAAAATACGGCGGAGTTGTGGTTGCTCTCACCCTTGACGAAAAAGGAATTCCCGAAACCGCCGAGGGCAGGGTTGAAATTGCAAAAAGAATTATCAAAACTGCAGAAAGCTTTGGCATTGACAAAAAGAACATTGTGGTAGATACCCTGACTATGGCAATAAGTGCAGACGAAAACGCCGCCCGTGTTACCCTTGATGCAATAAAAGCCATTACCGATATGGGAGTCAGAACCGTGTTGGGTGTTTCTAATGTTTCCTTCGGACTGCCCCACAGAGATTTTGTAAACTCTGAGTTTTTTGCCCTTGCATTAAGATGCGGTCTTTCCTCAGCTATTATGAATCCTCACTCAGAGCTTATGGTAAATGTGTGCCGAAAGGACTTTGCAGGTTTTGGTGTTAATCCTGTTTCGGCAGAAGAGCTTTCTGCCTTTGCTCCCCAAATCATCAAAGAAGCAATGGCTTTAAACGAAGATGCTTCTGCCCCCGTTATCAACACAGGAAGCCTCACCCTCAAGGATGCTGTTATCTCAGGTCTTACTGAGGAGAGCATCACCCTCACAAAAACTCTCCTTGAAGACACAGCCCCTCTTGATATAATCAACAACCACATTGTTCCTGCCCTCAATACTGTAGGTGCGGGCTTTGAAAGTGGCAAAATATACCTGCCTCAGCTTCTGATGAGTGCTGAAAGTGCCAAGGCTTGCGCCGACGTTGTGAAAGAAAAGCTTTCCGCTTTGGGCGAAAGCTCAGATAAAAAGGAAAAAATCATCGTTGCCACCGTCAAGGGTGACATTCACGACATCGGCAAAAATATCGTAAAAATCCTTCTTCAGAACTACGGCTACAAGGTAATTGACTTGGGCAAGGACGTCAAAGAAGAAACAATCCTTGAAACCGCACAAAAAGAGGATGTAACCTTGGTTGCTCTGTCCGCTCTGATGACCACCACCGTGCCCTCTATGGAAAAAACCATAAAGCTTCTCAGAGAAAAGTGCCCTCAGGCAAAGGTAGCTGTCGGCGGTGCTGTGCTCTCACAGGAATATGCTGATATGATTGGTGCCGACTACTACGCAAAGGATGCGATGGGAGCGGTAAGAGTTGCCGAAAAGCATTTCAGCAAATAAAAAGGACTGATATTATGCGACTTTTTGTAGCGGTTAATTTTGACAAGGCTACGGTGGATAAGCTTTACAGCTGTGGACAAATCATCAAGGCAAACAGCATTAGTGCCAATGTGTCCCACAGAGAAAACCTACACCTTACCTTGGCTTTCATCGGCGAGGTACCCTCGGCAAAAAGGGCAATTGATGCTCTGCAAAGAGTGAACGCTTCACCCTTTGAGCTTACTGTTGAGGGTTATGGAGAATTTGGTAAGGGCTCTGTATGCTTTGCAAAAACCAAAAGATGCCACGAGCTGTCAATACTTGCAGATAATGTAAGAAACAGCCTCAGATGCAACGGAGTAAGCATAGACACTAAACCCTTTAAGCCTCACATCACCCTTGCCCGTCA
The DNA here is from genome assembly GCA_017411385.1 of Ruminococcus sp. Taxonomy (GTDB): domain Bacteria; phylum Bacillota; class Clostridia; order Oscillospirales; family Acutalibacteraceae; genus Ruminococcoides. The sequence continues at coordinate 179,067 of JAFQQF010000016.1, read as the reverse complement.
GTTTGAAGCTTTGCCACATTTTGACAAAAGCGAAATTGAGAAGGCACTCGGTACAAATACTGTAGAGGTGAAAGAAATTTCTTTGTTGCGTTCCGACCGTATAAACGGCAGACTCACCTACACCGAAGTTTTTAAAAGAACACTTGGATAAACCAAAACCGTTGAGTTTTTTGTCAAAACTCAACGGTTTTTTACTCCCTCAGTCAGCTTTGCTGACAGCTCCCTCTTAGAGGGAGCCTTTAAGGCTTCGCACCTCGGACGCTTCCAGCTCAAACCAGAAGGTACTGCCCTTTCCCAAGGCACTTCTAACTCCGAAGCGGGCTTTGTGAAGCAAGAGAACATTTTTTACAATGGAAAGTCCCAGTCCCGAGCCGATAACCGCACTGCGGTGTTCCTTGTCAACCCGGTAGTATCTGTCCCATATATACTGCAAGTCTTCTTTATCAATGCCCTTGCCGTGGTCCTCAACCTCTATTCTCACCTTGTCATCGTTCACTATTTGACGGACAATAACGGTTTTGTCATCGCCTGCGTAGTTTATGGCATTGTTAATTAAGTTATAAATCACTTGACTCAATCTTAGTTTGTCACCGCTTACCCACACATCCTCGTCACTTGCAAACTCCAGCACAAAATTTTGCTGAGAAATAAGCTTTGCATATCGGGTAAAAATCTCTCTGATACAATCAGTCAGGCAGAACGCCTCTATATTAAGGGGTACATTCTGTGCCTCTAACTTCGAAAGGTCCAGCAAATCCGTCACAAGCTCAGAAAGACGGCGGCTTTCGTCAATAACCACCTGCAGATTTTCGGGTGTGTTCTCTCCGGGAATATCCCTCATAACCTCAGCGTATCCGCTTATCATAGTAAGAGGTGTACGCAAATCGTGAGATATATTTGCAATAAGCTCTCGTCTTAAATTATCCACAGTCGAAAGCTCAGAAGCCGCTACATTCAAAGTTTCAGAAAGCTCACATATTTCCTTACAGCCCTCTGCCTCAAAGTGCACGTGATAATTCTGCCGTGCAAGCTCCTTGGCTCCCTCGTTGGTTTTTGCAATAGGCTTTGAAATCTTAGAAGAAACACCTATGGCAAAAACAACAGCAAATACTACAAGCAAGGCAGTAATAATAACAAGCTGAATTCTCAAGGTATCAACTGTACTGGTAACAGGTGTAATCCTTGTTTTCAGCACAATCAGATACTCTCCCTCTGAATTCTCTGTTATCTGTGCACAAACAAGAATTTTTGATGCTTCCCTGTCCATCTTTGGAGGTTCTCCGCGAAAATCCTCTCTAAATGCGCCTCCCTCACCAAAGAAAGCCTCCGTAAAGCTCTCTGATTCAAGGGTGATTTTGCCCCCCGATTCCTTTGCCGCGTTATAGTAGGAATACGCCTGATGAGGCATAATATCAAGCCCCATATCCCTGTCTGCACGGCTTTCATAAATCAAAGAGAAAAAGTCGCTGTCTGTATCATACACCGCCACCGACATCCCGTTTCCTGTGTGTATGCTTTCTATAAGCTCGTCAATCCGCTCTTCCTCTACATTCTGACTTATGTAGCTTGTACTTGTTTTTAGCTGATATGTCTTTATCAGCTTATAAAAATCATCAAGAAAAACTATCTGAAAGAGCCACAAAAAAATAAGAAGCAAAAAAGCAAAAAGCAGAAAAAAGCCGATAAGCTTCACCTTCAGGGGAAGCCTTGACCAGCCTTTTCTGCTTTTACTGTTCTTTTTATTATACTCACTGTGCTTCAAAGCGATAGCCAACTCCTCTCAGAGTCACAATCAAGGTACTGTATTTTTGGAGGCTTTTCCTCAGAAGCTTGATATGAGTATCAAGGGTACGGTCATCACCGAAGAAATCATAACCCCACACCTTGTTTATGAGCTTTTCTCTTGTCAGGGCTATGCCCTTATTCTTTACCATATAGAAGAAAAGGTCGTATTCCTTGGGTGTCATCTCAACTCTTTCTCCGTCAATGGTTACAATACGGGCGCTGAAATCCACACACAAGCTTTCATAAACAAAGATGTCCTTTTCCTGCATATTACCCTTTGCACGCTTGATAACCGCAGAAACCCTCATCATCAGCTCCTTGGGCGAAAAGGGCTTAACAACATAATCGTCAATGCCAAGCTCAAAGCCGTGGATTCTGTCGTACTCCTCACCTCTTGCAGAGAGAACAATTATGGGAGTTGTGCTGTGTTTGCGGATTTCTCTGCAGGCAGAGAAGCCGTCAAGCTCAGGCATCATAATATCCATAATAATAAGGTCAAAATCCTCTGCTCGGGCTTTCTCCACAGCCTCCATACCATTTTTCGCCTCTGTGCAGGTGTGTCCCTCAAACTCGGCATATTTCTTGATTATTTCTCTAATTCTGAATTCATCGTCAACAATAAGAAGCTTTGACATTCCTTTCACCTCTTAGCTTTCTGCAATCAGCATATACTATGAATGTGACGGCTTTGTGTATATATAAAAACTAATTGTAAAGAGTTTAATCGTCAACTGACAAAAGCAGAGCATACCTTGTCTGCTTCCACCTTGTAAGAGTGAAAAATTCACGGCAGCAAAGGTCAAAGGGGGCATTCTCGTCACGCACAAGCTCTATACACAATGCAGGCCTTGCGAACCTGTATCTGAACCAGTTTTCAAAACCGCCTGAGTAGTCCTCAGCGTTCTCTGTAACAGGGCAAAGAGAAAAGCCACACCCAGCACTTAGCTTTTCCGAAAGCTCTTTGTCCTTTTGGATTTCTCCGTTTTTCTCATCTCTCCAGTAAATGCAATCCCCTCTTGAATGAAAAGAAAACATTTTTTCATATCTGTGTGTTTCGCAAAGCTTCATCAATAACTTTGTTTCCGCCTCACTGCCTGCACTCTCGCCACCCTGACGGCTTTTGGGAACACTTTGCCACTCAAAGGGAAAATTTGCATTTATATTAACATCGTTTGCATTGTTCTTGTAAAAATAGCTGTTAAAATCCTGTACCTGTACCGACGGTCTTGCCCTTCCCAATGCAATCTCCACGGAATCGGGGTTTGCAACGGGAACAAAATGAAGAGTATACTCCGAAATAAGCTTTCTTAAATCAAAGCCGCAGTAAAGCTCCTTGCTGCAAAAAGCCTTGGCATATTCCTCCATGCACATAAGAAGATACCCTGCACTTACATATTCTCTGCCGTGTATTGCCCCTACTGCGAGTACTTTCTTTTTTCCTTTTCCCAAGGATACAAGTGGTATGCATCTGCCTTGCGTGCTCCGCCCACCCTGCTCTGTGCAGAGTATTTCCCCATATTGCCTTACAAGGCGTGCAATACTAAGGCACATCCTCTGGTAATTATAAGGATAAATGGGATTGATGATTTTGCAGTTTTTCATAGCCTCACTCCAAATTTTAGTAGTAAAGACTATGAAAAATCAAAAGCAATAATCACCCGATTTTTGATTATTTCAGACCTTCAATGTGATTTTCAACACATTGTGCCGCAAGATATACAAGCTCTGCACAGGGACGTTTTTTGTAATACTCCTTTGTGCGAGCCTCGGGAGTGGGTACCGACTCCTTTTCCTCAAGACCTAAAAGCTCACGGCAGATTATACTGCCTGTTTCATCCTCAAAGGCTTTGAGCACCTTTCGCACTTCTTCGTAAAGCTGTATTTTTGCCTGCGCATCATCTGTTGTACTGTAGCCGTGAATTAAAGACAGCACCATAACCGCACCGCTTACTGCTCCGCAAACCTCGCGTTTTCTTGCAAATCCGCCGCCAAAGCCTGAGGAAAGCATAAGCCCTGTCTGAATATCTATTCCGAAATCCTCGCAAAATGCACCAAACACCGACTGGGAGCAGTTGTAGCCTTTAAGAAAAAGCTCCTTTGCGATTTCTGCCTTTGTTGCCATAATGAACGCCTCTTTTTCTGTAAAAAACTCTGTGTTCTTTATATCACAAAAAAGCACTTTTTACAAGAGTGTAAATGACAATAAAGGCTTCAAGTCTTAGCTTTGCTTTATATTCTTTTTTGCAGGAGAAAATCGAACTTTTCCCGTTTTATCAAACTGAGAACCGTGACAAGGGCACTCCAGCACCCCTTCGTCTTTGTTTTCCAGAAGTCTGCACCCAAGATGTGTGCATCGCTTTTCCTTACTGCTGAAAACTCCCTCTGCCAAGCCCTTCACAGAATAACCCGCATCCACGGCAAAGGAAGCAAAAGCTGCTTTGAGCTTCACCCTCCGAGGCGAATACAGCCTTTCATATTCATTTTTTCTGTCACAAATAAGGTCAGAAATCAGCTCGCTTGCCACAGCGGACAGGCTCATTCCCCACTTGCCAAAGCCTGTAGCTACAAACATTCTGGGTGCAAAGGCACTGTATCTGCCAATAAAGGGCAAAGAGTCGTGAGTCATAGCATCCTGATTGGACCACACAGCAGTAATTTCCCCCTCGGGATAATACTCCTGTGCCTTTTCTTTGAGTCGGCACAAGCATCCGCCCTTGCGGTTTTCGCCTGTGCGGTGGCTTTCTCCGCCAATAATAACACCCTCAGGAAAGCTTCGAAAGCTTCTGTCCTCGTCTGCTCCCAAGTACACTCCGTCAAGAGTCCTGTATGTTTTCAAGCTGATGCAATAGGATTTCTCCTGATGCTGTCTGAGAAAATAAAGCCCGGGCAGATTTATTATGGGATAGTGGGTAGTGTTTACTATATATTGAGTACGCACCTCACCCTCCATAGTTGTCACCTTGCCGTCTTCTATGTCAATCACAGGTGTGTTCTCGTAAATCACAAGGTTTTTGGCTATTGCTTGTGCAAACTTCAACGGGTGAAACTGAGCCTGATTTTCAAATCGAAGTGCCCCCTTAACCTGAAAAGGCAGAGAGGTATCCTTTGTTAACCTATACATAGCACCGATTTTATCTGCCGCCAAGGCTTCTTTTTCCACCTCATAAAGAGAGTACCTGCCGTAGATATATGCAGGCAACGCAGAGAAATCGCACTCTACATTGAGCTCTCTTGTGAGCTTTTCGTATTTATTAATTCCTCTTGTGTTACTCTCGTAATATGCCTTTGCAACACCAAGTCCGTGCTTTCTGATTAACTTATCATATTTCAGTCCGTGCTGAGCCGTAAGCTTTGCCGTTGTGTTGGCGGTTGCACCCGAGCACACCCTGTCTGCCTCCAGTACAATTACCCCGAAGCCTCTTTTCTGAAGCTCGTAAGCTGTGAGCAGTCCTGCCATTCCTGCGCCAATAACCGTGCAGTCCGCCACCTGTGTTCCGTATAATCTGCCACGCTTTTCAAATTCAATCTCTTGCCATAAGCTTTTCAAGATAATCACCTCTTTGGTATTTTTGACAACTTTTCCTCCAAATAATCGCAAAGCTTATTGTCAGCAAAAAAACATTATGCTATAATTATTATGTATTTTTATGTTTTGAGGTGATACTCTTGGCATTTGAGCAAAGTAAAATTAGAAATTTCAGTATTATCGCACATATTGACCACGGCAAATCCACTCTGGCAGACCGAATTCTTGAGGAAACAAGCTCGGTTACAGAGCGTCAGATGCAGGACCAGATTCTTGACGATATGGAGCTTGAAAAGGAGAGAGGCATTACCATTAAGGCACGTGCCGTAACCCTTAAATACAAGGCAGATGACGGAGAAGATTACATCTTCAACCTCATCGACACCCCAGGCCACGTTGACTTTAACTACGAGGTATCCAGAAGCCTTGCGGCTTGTGAGGGCGCGGTGCTGGTTGTTGATGCTACTCAAGGTATTGAGGCTCAGACCCTTGCAAACACCTACCTTGCAGTTGACTCGGGACTTGAAATCGTACCCGTCGTGAACAAAATCGACCTTATCAGCGCGGACCCTGCCAGAATAAAAAACGAGATTGAGGATATTATCGGTATTCCTGCACAGGATGCACCCGAAATCTCTGCAAAGAACGGCATCAACATCCACGCAGTTATGGAGCGTATTGTTCAGGATGTGCCTGCTCCCGAGGGCGACATCAATGCACCTCTCAGAGCTATGATTTTTGACAGCGTTTACGACTCCTACAAAGGCGTTATTATTTACGTGCGAGTAAAAGAGGGTAAGATAAGCGTAGGAGATGAGTTCAAGCTTATGCAGACAGGCTCCACCTTCGCAGTTGTAGAGCTTGGTACCATGGGTGCGGTTTCTCTTGTGCCCAAGGACACTCTCCATGCAGGTGAGGTAGGCTACATCACAGCTTCCATCAAAACATTAGGCGATGCAAAGGTTGGCGACACGGTTACTCTCAAAGAAAACCCTGCAGAAAATCCCCTGCCCGGCTACCGCGAAATCCAGTCGATGGTTTACTGCGGTGTTTATCCTGCAGACGGCGCACGCTACGGCGATTTGCGTGATGCTCTTGAGAAACTCAAGCTCAACGATGCTTCTCTCACCTACGAGGCAGAAACCTCCGTTGCTCTGGGCTTTGGCTTCCGTTGCGGATTTTTGGGACTTTTGCACATGGAGATTATTCAGGAGCGACTCGAACGTGAGTTTAACCTTGACCTTATCACCACAGCACCTTCCGTAAGTTACCGCATAACTCTCACAGACGGCACGGTGCAGATGATTGACAACCCCACAAACTATCCCGACCCTGCACACATCGCTTCTGCCGAGGAGCCTTTTACCGATGCACACATTTACGCACCCTCTGACTATGTAGGCAACATTATGGAGCTTTGTCAGGAACGCAGAGGCGTGTTTATCGGTATGACCTACATCGACTCCGACCGAGTTGACATTCACTACGAGCTTCCCTTGGCAGAGATTGTTTACGACTTCTTCGACACTCTGAAATCAAGAACAAGAGGCTACGCTTCCTTTGACTATGAGCTGAAAGAGTATCGCCAGAGCCAGCTTGTTAAGCTTGACATTATGCTCAACGGCGATATTGTTGATGCACTTTCGTTTATTATCCATTCAGAAAAGGCCTACCCCAGAGCCAGAAAAATGGCAGAAAAGCTCAAGGAGAAAATCCCCAGACAGCTCTTCGAGGTGCCCATTCAGGCTTGCATCGGCGGTAAGATTATTGCACGCGAAACCGTTAAGGCAATGCGTAAAGACGTTCTTGCAAAGTGCTACGGCGGTGACATTACCCGAAAGAAGAAGCTCCTTGAAAAGCAGAAAGAGGGTAAAAAGCGTATGCGTCAGCTGGGCACAGTTGAAGTGCCTCAGGAAGCTTTTATGGCAGTTCTCAAGCTGGATACGGATTGATTTGTTCGAAAGGGTGGTTTTGTGAAACCTTTTTTGCAGATAGACCGAACCTTGGACGACAGTAACCGCTACCCCAACGGTGCGGAGTTTAATACTGCAGACGTAAGTCAGGAAACATTTGAAGAACGCAATGCTCTTTCAAGAGAACAAATGGAATACGAAAAGAAACTCCGCATTCCAAAAGTTCTTTTGATTCTTAACACTTTTTGTCTTGTGCTTGCATTCAGCACAGTTATGTATATTGCTCCCTATGTTTTTAAACCTGTAAACATAACTGAAGAGAATGCATTTGGAATTTTCGTTGCTTTTTTACTTTTTGCAACAGGTCTGGCAGGATTTTTTATTCTTAAAAAAGTTATTACCGACAGAAGAAAAAACGTTACAGAAAGCAAAGAGTTCAAAGAATTAACTAAGAGAGTAAACTTACTTGAAGACAAAATCCGAAAGGAATTAAAGATTCCCGAAAATGCAATTCTTGCGGATATGCTCTTTTGCCATTATAAAGAAAAAAACGGAATAAGAATCCCTATTCCGGAAGACAAAAGAAAATCCCCCTACATCAATGCAAGTTATTACTTCTATATTGAGGATAATTTTTTGTGCATTGCCACTGCTCTTGATAAATTCGCTGTCAGTCTGGATTCTTTCACGAAAATCACAAAAGTAAACGAGTACATAAAAATTCCTTATTGGATAAAACCCGAACCCTTTAATTCCAAAAAATATGAGTCATATAATATTTCCGTAGAGGGAAACGAATTACTCATAGATTCTTACTACATTCTTCATTTCACTCACAATGACGAACAGTGGGGACTTTTCTTTCCTTGTTATGAACTGCCTGTGTTTGAAGAACTCACAGGCCTGAAAGCAGAGAATTAATAGCAACAAAAAACCGATGTGACTTCAAAAATCACATCGGTTTTATCTTTTTTATGTTATTTCTTTTTATTTCTGAAAACAAGGAGCTTGCTGAGAATGTAGTTGAGGATAACCACAATCACACTGATAAGAATCTTTGCAAGCATACCCTCAATGCCGAGGATTGACTGGTCAAGTCCTATAAGCATCAGCAGGGGTACTCCGAACCATTCAAGCACACCTGTGAGAAGTCTTGAGCCTACAAAAGCACCCAGCTCCTTCACAACCGTTGCACCCTTGAAGCTTTTGCTTTCAAACACCCAGAGCTTATTGGTAATAAATGCAAAGAGCACGGCAACAATCCAAGAAAGCACGTTTGCCACAGAGGAAAGCACTATTGTGTTCTTAATGAAAAATCCGAAGGCAATCTCAAACAAAGCGTAGCTTCCCCAGCTTACCAAGGTAGTGAGCACTCCGAAAACAAGGTACATTATAATTTCCTTATATTTAAGGAAGAGTTCTTTAATTTTTGCCATTTTATCTTTCTGCCTTTTCTATGTTTTTAACTTTTGCAATGTAAATAGGTCTGTCCTTTGCCTGAATATAGGTTCTGCCTACGTATTCACCAAGCACTCCCATAGAAAGCTCAAGTATTCCGCCAACTGCAAAGAGTGCACACAGCACAGGCATAAACACACCCACACTTGCAAAAATTGCCATAAATATCATAGCAATTCCCAAGCCAAAGGCGGCAACAAGCATCAGAATACCGATGATGATAAGCCATCTTAAAGGAGAAACGGAGAAGCACACAATACCGTCAATTGCATAGCGGAAAAGTCCAAAGAAATTCCAGCTTGATGTGCCGATGGTACGCTCTACGTTCTCATAAGGAATCCATTTTGTATCAAAACCTACCCAGCAGAAAATACCCTTGGAAAATCTCTGCACCTCAGACATAGAGAGGATTGCATCAATCATCTGACGGGACATAACGCGGTAGTCAACTGCACCCTTGGGCATCTTAACATCTGTCATTGAGTTCTGAAGATTGAAGAAAAGGTTTGAAAAAGCTGTGCGGATAAAGCCGTCTTTACGCTCCTTCTCCTCACGGTAGAGTGCACAGCAATCGTGGCCGTTTTCAATCTCTTCCAGCATCTTGGGGAACATTATGGGCGGATGCTGCAAGTCTGCATCCATTACAATTACATAATCTGCAGTTGTGTGCTCAAGTCCTGCATACATTGCAGACTCCTTGCCGAAGTTTCTGGAAAAAGAAATGTATTTTACATTACTAAACTGCTCGGCAAGCTTCATCATAACAAGCAGGGTTTTGTCGCGGCTGCCGTCATTTACCAGAATATAGCGGAAGCTGTACTGGGGCAATGTGGCAATAACCTCGTTTGTAACTCTTATAAACTCGGGAAGCACCTCTTCTTCGTTAAAGCAAGGCACTACTATGTCTACGGTTTTCATATTCTTCACCTCATAATACCTTATGAATTCTGAGTTTTTTCTTGAATTTCAGTACATTTTCAAAAAAACATACATATACGGATATATTATATCACGTATATCTAAAAAAGTCTACACAGCAAAACAAAGTAATAATAATTTATTTTCTGATATTTTTATAAAAAGCAGTTTACCTTATACAAATTTAATGGTATAATTAATCTGTATATTTATGTGTCCGTGTCAAGAGGAGCTTTTCTTCTCGGCACAAGCTTTATTCTAATATTGGGAGGAATAAATAAATGGTTAAAACAGCCGATACCCCCAAGGCAAAAAAGCTTACAGGTAAAAGGGCGGAGGGCTTTTTCAGCAATAATGTTTACATTATTCTTGCTTTCCTTGTGCCTTTCTGTCTTATGACAGTAGCCTTTGCTGTTTACAAGATAGCACCTTTCGGAATTTTTGCAACTATGGTGGAATCAGTAGGTTATCATCTGGGACAGCTTTTCCCTTCATGGGGAATTAACGCTAACCCCAACACAGCCAATCCTTGGGGCGACAAGCAGATGCTGGTTGTAGATTTGTGGCATCAATACTACCCCTTCCTTGTGGATTTACAGGACAAGCTTCAGTCCGGCGGCTCTCTTTTCTGGACTTGGAGCGTAGGTCTTGGCTCTAACTTCATTGCTATGATGTCCTACTACCTCTTAAGCCCCCTAAACTTCCTTTCTGTATTTATTCCAAAGGATGCACTTGTGGGCTACCTTGCAGTTGCGACAGTTATCAAAATCTCCTGTGCAGGAATGTTTACAGCTATCGCTTTCAGAATTATTTTTAAGAGAAACGATATTTCGCTTGTAATATTCTCTGTGATGTTTGCACTTTGCTCCTTTAATATGGGATATTACTGGTGCACAATCTGGCTTGACTCTGTGGCAATGCTTCCTCTTGTGGTTGCAGGAACAATATGTCTGCTTCGTGACGGCAAGTTTAAGCTCTTCACAATTTCGCTGGCTCTTGCGGTAGTTTTTAACTACTACATCGGTTTGTTTATTTGTGCCGCAGTTCTTTTTACAGCTATCGGTTACACCGTTTCCTGCTGGAACAGCTTCAAAAAATCTTTCAAAGATTTGCTCAGAACAATTATTTGCTCTGTGACAGCTCTGCTCATGACAGCTCCTGTCACTATTCCTGCCTTCCTTGCATTGCAGAATTGCTACAAATCAACAAACACCTTCCCCAAGAGATTTGATATTAACATAGGCACAGACGATGCCGAGGGTGTGTTTGAGGCACTTCATCTGATTGTTTCAAACCTAACCTCCTTCATTGAGCCCACAAGCAAAGAAGGACTCCCCAATGTAGCCTGCGGTCTTCTGTGCATAGCACTTCTGGGCGTGTTCTTCTGTGCAAGAAAGATTAAGCTTTCAGAGAGAATCTTCTGTCTTTCCTCTCTGCTGTTTATGTTTGTAAGCTTTATCTTCCGTCATCTGGATTATATCTGGCACGGCTTCCATTATCCCAATATGCTTCCCTATCGCTTCAGCTTCCTTGTAAGCTTCCTGCTGATATATATGGCATTCAGGGCGTTTACCCTTATTGAAAAAAGCTCCTATCTTGACGTGCTTATTTCTGCTTTGGTGTTTGCTCTGCTTATTGTGGGTTATTACCTCAGAGAAGAAGAAAAGTTTAACAAAGCAACCGCTATTGCATCCATTGCTGTGGGCGGACTGATGCTTGTTGTCCTGCTTCTCTACACCTTCAAGCTTCTGCCTAAAAAAGCAATGTGCCTGTTGCTTTGCCTTTTAGTGGTAGGCGAAATGTGTGCAACTGCCATTATAGGCGTTGGCACTGTAGGCACCACCACAACCTCAGGCTATCCCAAGGATGTTGTCAATGTGGACAGAGTTGTAAGCCATATTGATAAATGGGCAGAAGAAGGCGACCCCGATATTTTCCGCACAGAGGTTTCTGACACCCAGACACTCAACGACGGTGCTCTCAACTCTTATAACGGCATATCTGTGTTTAACTCCATGGCAAATGTGAGCATCACCAAATACACAGAATACTTGGGTTGCTCAGGCTGGAAGGCAGGCAACCGCTACACCTACTATGAAAGCTCCCCTGTTACCAATGTTCTCTTGAACCTTAAATATATAATCGCCCGCAGCGGCAGTGCTGTATACAACTCTTATCTGGAAGAAGCCGACCGCTCAGGCAACACAGTTGTTTATGAAAACACAGCATATCTGCCTATGGGCTATATGACCAACTCTGAGCTTCAAAATTTTGTGGTTGAAGACAACACCACAAATCCCTTCGAAAATCAGATTAAGTTCTGGCAGTTGGCTACAGGCATTGAAGAGCCTGTTTACACACAGCTTTTTGTAAAAGACGTAGGCCACTCAAACAGCGATTTGCTCACATACAGCAAATCGTCAGAAGGCACCTACACCTTCTCTCCCAAGGATAAAACCGCTGAAAAGCACGTTAAGTTCAATTACTATCCCGAGGAAGATTCTCTTCTGTTCGGATACTTCTATGTAAGCGGTGCAGAAGGAAAGGGCAATGTTTATCTGAATGATGCAAACAGAAGCTCTATGAACGTAAAACAGCCTTGCCTGTTCTCAATCGGCGAAATCAAGGGCGGCGAAAAGGTTTCTCTTTACTGCACACTCAAGCCCGATGCATCTTCTTCCGTGCGTGCATTCTGCTATGCTCTCAACAAGGATGTTTTTGAAGAAGGTATGAAAATTCTGGGTGAAAGCACTTTAAAGGCAACCAAGGCATCTGATACAGTTCTGGAAGGAATAATAAACACAAACCGCGACGGTCTGCTTTACACCTCTATTCCTTACGAAAAGGGTTGGACTGTAACAGTTGACGGCGAAAAAGCTGAAATGGTGGTTGTTGGCGACGGTGTTTGCGCTGTGAAGCTCAGACAGGGACATCATACAGTTAAATTCTCCTACACACCCGACGGCTTTGTGCTTGGTGTCGTTGCCTTTGTTATTGCTGTTCTTCTCTTTGCGGCTATGTGCCTGCTCACAAGCAACAAGTTCAGAGATAAAGCCTATGCATCTCCTGTTGTATGGCTCTTTACAATCAAGCTTTATGAGAAAAAGAAGAAGGTAATTGAAGCCGATATTGCAGAAAACACAGAGAGTGCAGAAAAAACAGAAGCTTCTGAATCAGAGCAGATTTCAGAAAGTTCAGAAATTGTTGCAACTGAAGAGGAAACTGAAAAAATCGCTGAAGAAGCTGTTGAAGAAACTCCTGAAGTTGATAATATTGAAGGAGAAAACTCTTCCGAAAACACAACCGAAGAATAATTATTAAACTTAAAAACCGCTGTATGATTAATTTTTTCATACAGCGGTTTTCTTATTTATTTCCTATTTTGATTTCCCCGTGCTTTTCTTCATAAGCTTCAATACAATCTCTGATTAAAATAAGAATCTGACTGTTTGCACTTCTGCCTTCATAATCTGCAACCACGTGCAATTTATCCAGCATTTCTTCCTGAATTCTGATTGATAAACTTTTAGTAGCCATATTAACCTCATAATAAATATATTTTATATTTACTTTATACTTATAATATGTTAATATGTTAATTGTAGGCACATAATATATCTAAAATATATTTATAATATGAGAATTGCAATAACAGGCTCCCAAAAGCTTTCTGAATATAATCTTGAAAAATATATTTCTGATGAAATAACGGAAATTATATCCACAGGTAACAACGGCTTTGATAAATGTGTGAAAGAATTCGCTTTAAAAAATAATATAAAATACAATGAAATTATTCCTCAATATAATAGATATTCTGATAAAGCTCTGCTTATCAGAAATTATCTTATTGCGGAATATGTGGATTTTGCAATTGTCTTTTGGGACGGAGAAGATATAGAAACAAAATTATTTATAAATGTTTTTAAGGAACGTCATAAAACAATTTATATAATCAGACGAAAAAACAGGGATAGTAACTGAAACTATCCCTGTTTATATTTTTTATTCTTCTGCTTCTGCAGTTTCTTCTTCGTTGTCGTCGGGTTCTATAACCTCTTCAACCTCGTCGATTACTGCGTCTGCGGCTTCTTCTTCGGGGTCTACCTCTTCTGCTTCAAGAGCTACCGCGTCCTCTTCGTGAGGAGCACGTGCTGCGGCAACTACCTTGTTGCCTTCCTTGATACGCATTACCGTAACACCCTTTGAAGGTCTTGCACAAACTCTTATAGAGCTTGCAAGAATTCTGATGATGATACCGTCTTCGGAAACAAGGATAATATCGTCCTCAAGGTCAACCACCTTGATTGCGGCAACGTCGCCGTATTTTGCAACATGATAGTTGATGATACCCTTACCGCCTCTGGACTGGAGTCTGTAGTTATCAATCTCAGAAAGTCTGCCGTAGCCTGTTTCGGAAACGGTGAGCACCTTACCGCCTTCGCGGGCAACTGACATTCCTACAACCTCGTCACCTTCACGCAGTCTTATTGCACGCACACCGCGGGCAAGTCTGCCCATAGGTCTTACGTCGGTTTCCATAAAGCGGATTGCAAAGCCCTTCTTTGTGGCAATAATGATTGAATCATTGCCGTCTGTCATACGAACCCATGCAAGCTCGTCGCCCTCGTTTAGCTCAAGAGCAATCAAACCGCCCTTACGGTTTGTATTGTATGCTTCCAGAGAAATTCTCTTGATAACACCCTGACGTGTAACCATAATAAGGTATTTATCCTCAGAGAACTCGGGCACACGAATCATAGATGTAATCTTTTCTTCTGCAGTAATAGGCAGAAGGTTTGCAATATTCATACCCTTTGACTGACGGCTTCCCTCGGGAATTTCGTAGCACTTGAGTCTGTAAACCCTGCCCTTGTCGGAGAAGAAGAGAATGTAGTCGTGGCTTGAAGTAATCATAAGCTCTGTTGCTACGTCTTCTTCACGTCTGGTCATACCTGCAACGCCTCTTCCTCCGCGGTTTTGGAGCTTGTAGGTATCTGTAGTCTGACGTTTGATGTAACCAAAACGTGTATATGTAACAACACACTGCTCCTCGGGGATAAGGTCTTCAATATCAACCTCACCGCTTATAGAGCAAATCTCTGTTCTTCTGTCGTCAGAATATTTGTTTCTGATTTCGATTGCTTCGTTCTTTACAATCTGCAGACGTCTTTCCTTGCTTGCAAGAATTTCCTTGAAATCTGCAATCTTAATACCAAGCTCGCGGATTTCGTCTTCAATCTTCTCACGCTCAAGTCCTGTGAGCTGACGCAGACGCATCTGAACAATAGCCTGAGCCTGAAGCTCTGAGAGAGAGAATTTTTCCATAAGGTTATTAACTGCAGTAGGTGTATCCTTACTTGCACGAATTGTTGCAATAACCTCATCAATATTATCAAGAGCAATCTTCAATCCCTCTAAGATGTGCATTCTCTCCTCAGCCTTCTTCAAATCAAAGGCTGTACGTCTTGTAATTACTTCTTCCTGAAAATCAATGTAATTTTCAAGCATTTCCTTAAGATTGAGAATCTTAGGCTCGCCGTTTACAATAGCCAGCATAATTACGCCGAAGGTGGACTGAAGCTGAGTATATGTGTAAAGCTGATTGAGTACAACCTGTGCGGATGCATCTCGCTTTACGTCAATTTCAATATGCATACCGTTTCTGTCGGAGTGGTCCTCAATGTTTGAGATACCCTCCAGACGCTTCTCGTTAACAAGCTCTGCAATATGCTCAATGAGTCTTGCTTTGTTAACCTGATAAGGAAGCTCGGTAACAATAATTTTGAATCTTCCGTTCTTTTCCTCTACAATCTCTGCTCTGGCACGGACTGTAATCTTACCGCGACCTGTCATATAAGCTGCACGGATACCGCTTCTGCCCATAATCATAGCGCCTGTGGGAAAATCCGGTCCGGGCATACACTCCATAAGCTCGCAAATCTCGGTATCGGGGTTATCAATGAGCATACACATTGCATCAATAACCTCGCCCAGATTGTGAGGAGGAATGTTAGTTGCCATACCTACAGCAATACCGTTTGAGCCGTTTACCAGAAGGTTTGGAAAACGTGAAGGAAGAACTGTAGGCTCCTCCAGACGGTCGTCGAAGTTGGGCATAAAGTCAACTGTATCTTTATCAATATCAGCAAGCATTTCTGTGGAAATCTTGCTCATTTTTGACTCTGTGTATCGGTATGCAGCAGGAGGGTCGCCGTCAATGGAACCGAAGTTACCGTGGCCGTCAACCAGCATATATCTCATAGAGAAATCCTGTGCAAGACGAACCATTGCATCGTATACGGAAGCGTCACCGTGGGGATGATAGGAACCCAGCACGGAACCGACTGTATCCGCACACTTTCTGTAAGGCTTTTCGGGTGCAAGTCCCTTCTCATACATTGTATAGAGAATTCTTCTGTGAACAGGCTTCAATCCGTCACGAACATCAGGCAAAGCACGGGAAACGATAACTGACATTGAGTAATCAAGGAATGACTGACGCATTTCGCGGTTTACATCAACGTCTATAATTTTGGTATTGGCAAAAGCACTTTCGTCAATATTATAGGTCTTTTCTTTTTTAGCCATTTAGTTTCTCTCCTTTCCCTTGCTTTAAATATCCAGATTCTGAACGTATTTTGCGTTCTGCTCAATAAATTCACGTCTGGGTTCAACCTTATCTCCCATAAGCACAGAGAAGGTTTCGTCTGCTTCAATCGCATCGCAAAGCTCAATTCGAAGCATTGTTCTTGTTTCGGGATTCATTGTGGTTTCCCAAAGCTGTTCAGAGTCCATTTCACCAAGACCCTTATATCTCTGAATATCAGCTTTTGAGCCGATTTCAGCTAAAATCTGGTCACGCTCTACATCAGAATATGCATAGTAGTGGTCTTTCTTACCCTTCTGGGTAATTCTGTAAAGAGGAGGCTGTGCAATGTAGATATGACCTTCTTCAATAAGAGGCCTCATATAACGGAAGAAAAATGTGAGAAGCAGGGTTCTGATGTGCTGGCCGTCAACGTCAGCATCCGCCATAATAATAACCTTGTTGTATCTGAGCTTTGTAATATCAAATTCATTGCCGATACCGCAGCCTAAAGCTGTAATAACAGGCATCAGCTTATCGTTGCCGTAAACCTTGTCGGCACGGCTTTTTTCAACGTTGAGCATCTTACCCCACAAGGGAAGAATTGCCTGATAGCGTCTGTCACGTCCGCTCTTTGCAGAACCGCCCGCAGAGTCACCCTCTACGATGTAAATTTCTGTAATGCTTGTATCCTTTGACTGACAGTCTGCAAGCTTGCCGGGAAGCTTTGCACTCTCTAAAGCTGACTTACGTCTTACGCTTTCTCTTGCTTTTCTTGCAGCTTCTCTTGCTCTTTGTGAAGCCAGAGCTTTTTCAAAAATTGTTTTAGCAACACCGGGATTTTCCTCAAGGAAGGTCATCAGCTTATCGGAAATAAGCTTATCAACAAGACCTCTTACCTCGGTATTACCAAGCTTTGTTTTAGTCTGTCCTTCAAACTCTGCTTCCTTAACCTTAACAGAAATAATTACGCAAAGACCTTCTCTTATATCCTCACCGCTCAAATTCGGGTCGTTTTCTTTAATCTTGTTGAATTTTCTTGCATAATCGTTCATCACACGGGTAAGAGCACGCTTGAAGCCTTCCTCGTGAGTACCGCCGTCAACGGTGTGGATGTTGTTTGCAAAGGAAAGCATAAGCTCGTTGTAGCTTTCTGTGTACTGCATTGCAATCTCAACAGAAGCTGTGTCCTCTGCATTTGCTGCAGCAAAATACATAACATCGGGGTGAATTGCATCAACGGAACGCTTTTTGTTAAGGTATTCTACGTATGAGCGGATACCGCCCTCATAAAGGAAGTTCTTTGTTTTAATATTCTCTGCATCACGCTCATCGCGAAGCTCAATATGTACACCTGCATTAAGGAAAGCCTGCTCACGGAGTCTTGTTTCCAGAATGCTGTATTCGTAAACATCAGTTTCTTGGAAAATTTCTGTATCTGCCTTAAAGAGAACTGTTGTGCCGCGTTCTGTTGTAGGTGCACCCTTTTTAAGAGGATAACATTCCTTACCTCTTTCAAATCTCTGAGTATATTCATACTCACCGTCGCAGACTCTTACCTCAAGCCACTCGGAAAGAGCATTAACAACAGATGCACCAACACCGTGCAAACCTCCCGAAACCTTGTAGCTTCCACCGCCGAACTTACCGCCTGCATGAAGAACGGTAAATACAACAGTAACAGCAGGCAGACCTGTTTTCTGGTTGATACCTACAGGAATACCACGACCGTTGTCCTGAACTCTTATAATGTTGCCGGGCAGAATTGAAACATCAATCTTTGTGCAGTAGCCTGCCAATGCCTCGTCAATAGAGTTATCAACAATTTCATATACAAGGTGATGAAGACCTCTGGGACCTGTGGAACCGATATACATACCGGGACGCTTTCTTACAGCTTCAAGTCCTTCCAGAACCTGTATTTCATCAGCATCATATTCTTTTTCTACTTTAGTGTTTTCTATTTCACCATAAACTAAATTCTCGTTATCCAAAACAATAACCTCCTATTATAAGGCTTAATATTTCTTATTCGTACTTTTATATTAAGGCATTTGCCTGTAATAGCTTTAATCAGAATTTTCTGTTTCCTGAGTAATTAGCAGTTTGTGCAGGCTTTTTATTTTGCACAGCAGTTTTCTGAGGTACTCCTTCTCTCTGAGTTCTTTCTGCTTTTGGAGTGTATTCTCTCACTTGCTCGTGATGCTGAACTTTTTTAAGCGGTACATCGCTTGAATATGAATCTGACCTTGATTGAGAATAAGCAGAAACATCTGTCATTTTTTCCGATGTTTTATCCTCAGCTTCTATATCCGACATTTTAAAAGCTCTTGTTCTGTCAACTGAGCCGGAGGAAGAAGAAATATCCTCATAAACACCGTTAAATGAACCTGTCTGAGTTTTTGGAATATTCCTTGTTCTGCCTGTGGGTTTATCCCCCTTTGCAGAAGAAGTACGCACAGGAACAGATAAATCAATCTTTGAAGGAGTTTGCTCCATAAATCTTTTAAGAGGTGTAAACTCAATAAAAGCAGGAGATACAAAGAAAAATATTGTAAAGGGAATAAGCTCCCAAATCATCCATTTAATCTCTTTAGCTTTTCCAAAGAATAAAGCAACAAGAAATGCAAATCTGCCCTCATCATCATAAATACTTTGTATAGATTTTGCTGCTGAAAAATAGAAAATCATAATAAATAGAGCAACCATGCTGCAAAGAATAAGCAATATCCATATATTTGGATTCTGACTTATCTTTGAAGTTTTATTGCAATTAGGACAATCGTGTTCTGCATTTCCATGCTCCAGAAGTCTTGTTTTATATTCAATCTTTCTGGAACAGTAAGGACATTTTTGTTTTTCTTTATTCATATAAACCCTCCTGTTTTCTGAATAAATATTTATTAAGTAATAAGCTGTTTACTCTGAGTTCTTCTGAGCAATGTCTGAGAGCTCAAAGGACTTATATATACTATTTCTGTTTCTTTTCCGTCTTTTTTTTCTCTGCAGACTATGAAGGATTTCGGAAGCTCAAAGGATACATTTACCACTCTGCCTTCTTTTTCTGCATTTTTCAGAAACTCCCTTGACCATTTTGAAACCGTAGAAGTATCCATATCATAAATACCGATAATATCTTTGCTGTCAACAACAGTTTCCTGACCAAGATGTAAATACATTCAGATTACCTCTCCCATACGGATAGTAAAAATTTTTGTGTTTTCTTTATTTTCTACAGGAACCTCACAGCCTGTAATAAAGGTTTGACAGCCTTTTGTATTGCTCAGCAAAAACTCCTGACGGCTTCTGTCAATCTCAGAAAGTACATCGTCAAGAAGCACCACGGGAGGCTCATCAAAATACTTCCACAGCATCTGTGCTTCTGCAAGCTTTAAAGAAAGAATGATACTTCTCTGCTGGCCTTGAGATGCAAAGGTTTTTGCTTTGATACCGTTTATGAGAAAATCCAAATCATCTCTGTGTGCACCGCAATTTGTGCAACTGAGCTTTATATCTTCACGCTTACATTTTTCAAATCCAACTCTCAGTTTTTCTGCAATTTCAGCTTCATTGTCTGAAATTTCAATTCCTGCAGAGCTTACATATTCAATCAAAAGCTCTTCTTTTCCGTTAGAAATTCCTTTGTGAAATTCCTGTGCAGACTCTTGAAGCTTTCTGAGATAGCAAAGACGTTTTGAAATAATTTTTGCACCCAGCATAATCAGCGAATCATCCCAGATACAAATTGTTTCTTCAAGCTCCGGATGCTTATAAATCTCTTTTAGCAAGGCATTACGCTGAAAAACCGTTCTGTTGTACTTTGAAAGCAGAACTGCAAATTTTACATCCTGCTGACAAATTGCTCCGTCAATAAATTTTCTTCTGAGTGACGGGCCGTTTTTTACAAGAGAAAGATGCTCAGGAGAAAAAACTACCGCTGAAAAACACTGGGATAAATAAGCCGATGAAGGCTTTACCACATCATTAATTCTTACTTCTTTTTTATTACCGGTAAATTTTATTGAAGCTGTCTGCTCTCTTTCCTGACTGAAAAATTCCATTTTAATCTCAGAATTTTTGCTTTCAAAGTTTATAAGCTCGGATTCCTTTGCTCCGCGGAAAGAGTGACCTCCCGAAAACATCCACACAGCTTCAAGAAGATTTGTCTTTCCCTGAGCATTGTCACCGTAAATTACGTTGACTCCCTCTACGGGATATATTTTATTGTCCTGAAGATTGCGAAAAGATGTAAATTCAAGAGATTTAACTATCAAACAACAGACACCTCTACAATTCTGTCACCGTACTGAGCTTTGTCGCCGTTTCTCATTTTCTTGCCTCGCATTGTGCAAACCTCACCGTTTACAAGCACTTGTCCGCTCTGAATAAGCACTTTAGCTTCTCCGCCTGTTTGAGCAAGTCCTGAAAATTTCAAAAGAGAATCAAGCTTTATATATTCATCATTAATTTTTATAATCTCAGATTTCATCGTTAAGCCTCATAGGAACTACTAAGAACAGGAAGGCTTCTCCCTGAACGGGTTTTATAATCATAGGTGAAAGGCTGCCGTTAAGCACCAGCATAACCTCGTCACATTCGGTATTTCTCAAAGCATCAAGTAAATATCTGTTGTTAAAGCCGATTACAACATCCTTGCCGATTGTGGAAACAGGAATTTCATCAGAAGCTCTGCCTACAGCTGTGCGGCAGGAAAGCTTGATTTCATTCTGTGTAATTGTGAAACGAACAGGACTCTGAACTCTTTCACTTGTAATAAGAGCCATACGGTCAACTGCATTAATCAGATGTCTTGTGTTAATTCTGATTACAGTTTCTTCAGTCTTAGGCACAGTAGTACGATAATCAAGGAAATTACCTTCAATAATTCTTGAAACGATTGAATAGGTATCAACATTAAAGGTAACATGACGCTGACCTACAATAATTGTTATTTCCTTTTCATCGTCGGTGATGAGCTTCAAAATCTCACTCTGCATTTTGCCGGGAACAATGAATTTATTATCAGACTCGCAGTCAATGTCCTCTCGTCTTATTGCCATTCTGTAGCCGTCAATAGAGATAATTCTCATTACCTTATCTTTGATTTCAAAAAGTGAACCTGTGTAAATGGGTTTGTTTATATTATCAGAAACAGCATACAATGTCTGCTTAATCATATTTTTAAGCACGCCTGCATTGATTTTGATTTCATCCATTGCATCAAACTTAGGCATTTCGGGATAATCCATAGAAGAAATACCAACAATCTGATAAGAAGCATTACCGCTCTGAATATAGATAATCATTCTTTCGTCAGTTTCAAAGGTAACGATTTCTTCAGGAAGCTTTCTTACAATATCAGAAAAAAGCTTTGCTCCTACTACAATTTCGCCTTCGTTTGAAACTGTTGCTTCAATAGAGGTTGTAATAGCAAGCTCTAAATCGTAACCTGAAAGAGTAAGTGTATTGTTGTATGCTTTTATAAGAATACCCTCAAGGGCAGGAAGAGTTGCTTTTGTTGAAACAGCTCTTGAAACATTCTGTACTGCCTGAACAATATCAGACCTCATTACTGTAAATTTCATTATAAAAATCCTTTCTGAAAGAAAATAAAAAGAAAAGTAATAATAAATTGTTGTAAGTTATTGGGGCTGTGAATTTGTTTAAAAGCCAATTATCCTGAGAAATAATGGGAAATATTTCTCCGAATAGGGATTGATGAAAACTTTTGAGGTTTCCACATTTTTATTTCCAAGGAAATTAATTTTATGAAATGTGGAAAAACGAAATGTTAATGTTGGTTAATTTGTGGAAAACTCAGTTATCTCTGATATTCTTCATAATATCTTCTACTGTTTCTCTCAGATTGGGTTCAGACTGCATTCTTTTATCTACCTGCTGAGTTGTGTAAACAATAGTGGAGTGATGAAGGTTTCCGAAAACCTTGCCGATTTCTGCCATAGACATACCTGTCATTTCGCGGATTATGTAAATAGCAATGTGACGAGGATTATTGATGGAAGCCTTACGGCTTTTCTTTGATTTGATATCTTCAGCAGAAACACCGAAGGTTCTGGCAACCTCGTCAATGATTTTTTCTACTGTTTGCTCAGGTGTATTGTCATTGTTGAGAATATCTGAAATAGCCTCTACAACTACAGCCTGAGTGATTTTTTCGTTATTAAGAAGGTATCTTGCTTTGAGCTTCTTTACGACACCTTCAAGCTGACGCACGTTTGTTTTGATTTTCTGTGCAATAAAAAGAATAAGCTCGTCGCTTACAGGTACCTGAAGAATATCAGCTTTCTTTTTGATAATAGCAATTCTGGTTTCAATATCAGGTGCCTGCAAATCTGCAATAAGACCTGACTCAAATCTTGAACGCAAACGCTCATCAAGAATTTTCATATCCTTGGGGGGACGGTCAGAAATAAGAACAATCTGCTTGTGGTCCTCGTAAAGAGCGTTGAATGTGTGGAAGAATTCCTCCTGAGTACTGTTTTTACCTGCAATAAACTGAACGTCGTCAACCAGAAGAACGTCAGCATGTCTGTACTTCTGTTTAAATTCGGCAGTGGTGGCGTTACTGATAGCTTGTACCAGCTCATTGATGAATTCGTCACCCTTTACATACTGAATTCGCATATCGGGATTATTCTTTTTAATCTGATTGCCTATTGCATAAAGAAGGTGGGTTTTGCCAAGTCCTGAGCTACCGTAGATAAGCAAGGGATTGTAAGCATCTGCAGGCTTTGCCGCAACTGCCATAGCAGCAGCATGAGCAAAGGTGTTTGAAGGACCTACGATAAAGTTTGCAAAGGTGTAATCATAGATAGCGCCTGCATCCTGAATTGTTTCTTCCTGAGTTGTGGATTTTTTATCCTCAGGTGTAATTAAACACAGCTCAAATGATGTACCGAAAATCTCCTTAAAGGCATCATCTAAAAGAGTTATGTAGCATCGCTCAATAGTGTCCTTGTGAAAATCGTTAG
This sequence comes from Ruminococcus sp., assembly GCA_017411385.1. Taxonomy (GTDB): domain Bacteria; phylum Bacillota; class Clostridia; order Oscillospirales; family Acutalibacteraceae; genus Ruminococcoides. The sequence goes on along the minus strand of JAFQQF010000016.1, from coordinate 155,886 downwards.
GAACAAGCAAGGTTGCTTTTCCGGTTTTGAAGTCAAGGTCCACAGGCTCGATACGGCTTATCCACATTTTGTAAGCTACATCGGTAATTTTAGTTTTGCAATATTCGCAAATGACGCCCCAGGCATCGCTGAAAGATTCCATATTTTTTACCTCCTGAAATTTCCTTTTATTTCTGATTTTCCCTTGTGTCCTTTTAAAAAAATGTACTGCAAAATAATAAAAATCAGTTTTTTGCTGTATTCTCAATCAAAACAGAGTTGTATGTAAAAACAGGACACAAAACTATAAAGACAATCTTTCACATTTACCATTTTATTTTACCAAAAACAAGGCGTAAATGCAATGCTTTTTTTACACTTATAATGTATTTATTACTATTTATATTATATCTCTTTAAGACAGCATTTTTTATTTCTGTAATTTGTGTTTGCTTTTCTGCGTAAATACAATATATTGTGGGGGTTATCAAAGCTTAAATACAAATAAAAATTTATTTTCCAAAAAGTCAGAAAAAATCGAAAATTTTTATTGACGAAAAGGAAAATTTCAAGTATAATGCTAAATTGCAAGGTTATGTATCCGAAAGGAGGATTAATATGCTCAGAACATATCAACCCAAGAAGCTCCACAGAAAGAAGGAGCACGGCTTCAGAAAGAGAATGTCCGATAAGAACGGACGTAAGGTTCTTGCTCGCAGAAGAGCAAAAGGCAGAAAGAGACTTTCTTACTAATTTTAGAAAAGTTCTTAGCTTAAGAAAAGTGAGGACCACGGTTTAAGTGGTCTTTCTTTTTATCAGTCGATAGACGGCTTTTATCCACAAGGTTAACAGGTGGTTTAAATGAGTGATACAATCACTTTGAAGGAAAACAGGGAATTCAGGCGAGCATACACCAAAGGAAGGTCGTATGTTTCTCCTGACCTTGTTACTTATATCGTAAAAAATAATACAAATAACCTGCGTATCGGAATCACCACAGGAAAAAAGGTCGGCAAGGCTGTACAGCGAAACCGCTCCAGACGTATTATAAGAGCAGCTTTTTCAGAGCTTAAAGGTTCTTTGCGTTCGGGCTACGATATTGTATTTGTAGCAAGGGGCAGAACTCCTTTCAGAAAAAGCACTCATATTCTTGTCAGTATGAAAAAGCATTTTAAGGATGCAGGAATACTGGAGGAATAAGATGAAAAAAATATTTCTCAAAATAATACGTTTTTATCAAAAAAAGATTTCTCCTCTTAGTCCTCCTAAGTGCAAGTATTATCCTACTTGTTCTCAGTACGGATACGAAGCAATAGAGCGCTTCGGAGTAATAAAGGGCTCGGCCCTTGCATTATGGAGAATACTGCGGTGTAACCCCTTCTCCAAAGGCGGGTATGACCCCGTCCCGCAGAAAAAACACAAGATATGAAAGAAAGGTTAAGCTTATGGAATTTATCGGAAGCTTATTCGGTTATATTCTCTGGTTTGCTTATCAGTTAGTTCATAACTACGCATTTGCTATCTTAATTTTTACAATTATCGCAAAGCTCATTTTGTTTCCTTCTTCTATCAAACAGCAGAAGACTATGGCGGGTAATGCCAGAATGCAGGCAAAACAAGCAGAGCTTCGCGAAAAATACGGTAATAACAGAGAAAAGCTTAACGAAGAAACCCAGAAACTCTACGAAAAAGAGGGTATTAACCCTTCGGCAGGCTGTCTGACATCAATTATTCCTATGTTTATTATGCTTGGTGTTTTTTACAGCGTTGCTTATCCCCTTACAAATACACTTCATCTGGACAAGGTAATGGTAGAAAACGCAAAGAATGTTCTTGTTTCCATTCCGGGACTTAACATCAGCACTTCTGCTATGTATGGCGGTCAGATTGATATTATGAAGTATTTTAACAGCTTTGAGTGTATTCAGGCTTGTTTTGAAGGTGCAAAGGTTTCCATACCCGAAATCTCACAGTTCTGTGCATCCTTTAATTTCTCAGGAATTAATCTTCTGGAAACACCATCAAAACTTGGTTTTTCTTGGTATCTCTTAATTCCTTTCCTTTGTTTTGGTACCTCTGTATTGTCTACAGTTATTATGCAGAAATTAAACGGCACAGGCGGCGGTCAGCAGCAGGGTTGTATGAATGCAATGATTTTCTTACTACCCCTCTTCTCAGCATATCTGGCTTATACTGTTCCCGCAGCTGTAGGTTTCTACTGGATTTGTTCTACTGTACTGGGTTTTGTGCAGTCCCTGGTCCTTCATTATTTCTTCGGACCCGGTATGATGGTCGCTCGTTCGGAAGCGGCAAGAGTTGCCCTGCTCGAAAAAAGGGAAGCTACTGTAAAGCATCTGTAATTTTTGATGTTTTACAACGTAAAAATGAAAATAACTACATTTTTTATAACACAAAAGAATACAAGAAGGTGACATCTTGATTAGAGAAGCTATCGGCGTTGGTGAAACCGAGGTTGCTGCACAGGAAGATGCTTGCAGACAGCTTGGAGTAGAAACCTACGAAGCAGAATTTGAAATTATTCAGAGAGCAGAAAAGAAGATTCTCGGTTTATTTGGCGGTTGTCCCGCAAAGGTTAGAGCTTTTATCAAATCATCTCCTGCAGATGTTGCACAGGATTTCCTTAAGAATGTTCTTGATGCAATGGGACTTGAGGGTATTACTCTCAATGCAACAGAATCTGAAGAAAACGGAGTTATAATCGACCTTGAGGGCGAGGATGTAGGTTCTGTTATCGGCAGACGCGGTGAAACACTGGATGCTTTGCAGTACCTTACAGGTCTTGTTGCAAATCACGTTGAGAATTCTTACTATAAAGTTACAATCAACACAGGCGATTATCGCGAGAAGAGAGAGAAGACTCTTGAAATTCTCGGCAGAAAGCTTGCTTTCAAGGCAGTAAAGACAGGTTACAAAACCAGCCTTGAGCCTATGAATCCTTACGAGAGAAGAATCATTCACACAGCTGTTCAGAAGGTCAATGGCGCTACATCTTGGAGCGAAGGCGAAAATATGAACAGACACGTTGTAATCGGTCCCGACCCTAATGCTCCCAGACAATCAAGAGGCGGCAGAGGCTCAAAGGGCAGATACGACAGACGTCCCAGACGTAATTTTGGTAATAACACTTCAGTTTCTGATAATGCACCTAAGCGTGCACCTATCAATGAAGGTGAAGGCGCTGCACTTTACGGCAGAATTGACAAGTAATTAACGGCGGAAAAGCTCGCCGATACTAAACAGGGCGGCATAAGCTGCCCTGTTTTTTTAGATAACTTTTATATAAACAATATAAAGGTCGGATGGTGATATAATGAGTGAAAAAACAATAGCCGCTATAAGCACTGCACAGGGACAAGGCGGAATTGGCATCATCAGAATATCAGGCGAAAAAGCCATTGAAATTGCAGATAAGGTATTTGTAGCTGCAAGCGGTAAAAGGCTTGAAGCCTTGGAAGGCTACAGAGCATCCTACGGAAAAGTTATGGAGAACAATGAGATGCTGGATGAGGTTGTGGCTATTGTTTATCGTGCACCAAAGAGCTTCACAGGCGAGGATGTTGTGGAGCTTTGCTGTCACGGCGGTCTTTACGTTACCAGAAGTGTTCTCAGAGTAGTACTTGAAAACGGAGCAGTACTTGCCGAGCCGGGAGAATTTACTAAACGTGCTTTCTTAAACGGAAAAATGGATTTGAGCGAAGCACAGGCGGTTATGGATATTATCTCTGCTCAGAGCAGACAGGCTGTGAGATGTGCTGTAAGTACCCGCACGGGTGCACTCAAAAAACGAATTGACGATATAAAAAACGACCTTGTTTCATTAGCAGGACACTTGTGTGCATGGGCTGATTTTCCTGAGGAGGATATTCCCGAGGTTACAGAAGACGCAATCACAGAAATTCTTGAAACTGCAAAAGAGAAAATCACAAAGCTTCTGAGTGAATACGAAACAGGACAGGCTGTTATTCACGGAATTGATACAGTTATTGCAGGCAGACCTAATGTAGGAAAATCAACCTTGATGAATCTGCTTTCGGGCTTTGATAAGAGTATTGTCACAGAAATTGCAGGAACTACCCGTGATGTAGTGGAGGAAACTGTTATCGTTGGCGATGTAACCCTCAGACTTTGCGACACGGCTGGTATCCGCGACACAGATAATCCTGTAGAAAAAATCGGTGTTGACAGAACAAAAGAAAGACTTTCAACCTGTTCTTTGGTGCTCGCTGTTTTTGACAGCAGTCAGGAGCTAACCGACGAAGATATTAAGCTTATCGAAAGTCTTGAGGATGTTCCTTCTATTGCAATTATTAATAAAACAGACCTTGAACGCAAGTTAGATATAAATACTATTAGTAAAAAAATAAAACATATTGTTTATATAAGTGCTATAAATGGTGATGGTAAGCAGGAGTTAACAGATGCTATTGCGGAGGTTTCAGGTACAAAGAACTTTGACCCTTGTGCAGGAATACTTTCAGGTGAGCGCCAGCGTGCAGCGGCTCAAAAAGCACAGAACAGCGTGATTGAAGCACACAACACACTCAGTTCAGGTTATTCTTTTGATGCTGTTACTGTTTGTGTTGAGGATGCTATTGATGCACTTTTAGAGCTCACAGGTGAAAATGTATCCGATGCAGTTGTGGACGATGTGTTCCACAGTTTTTGCGTAGGAAAATAATGTTTCACGTGAAACAATAAGAGGTAATGTATATGCAAACATACCATGCAGGAAAATATGATATTGCAGTTATCGGTGCAGGCCACGCAGGAATTGAGGCAGCACTGGCATCTGCCCGCCTTGGGTGTAAGACTGCTATTTTTACAATTAATATGGATGCTGTAGGCAACTGTCCCTGTAATCCTTCCATTGGAGGCACCGCAAAAGGTCATTTAGTTAGAGAAATTGACGCCTTGGGCGGTGAAATGGGCAAAACTGCTGACGAAGCTTTTCTGCAAATGAGAATGCTCAACCGAGGCAAAGGCCCTGCTGTGCACTCTTTGCGAGGACAGATAGACCGCCTTAAATATGCCGCTATAATGAAACACAAGCTGGAGCTTCAACAGAACCTTGAACTAAGACAAGCAGAGATTACAGATATAAGAAGAACTGACGACAGCGATTATCCTTGGGAGCTTACCACCCAGATGGGTGCTGTTTTCACCTTTAAAAAAGTTATCATCGCTACAGGAACCTACTTAGGCGGAAGAATCTTTGTGGGAGAGGTTAGCTACGAAGGAGGCCCCGACGGTACCTTTGCAGCAACAAGATTTGGCAAAAGCTTGCGTGATTTGGGGCTTTCTATCAGACGCTTCAAAACAGGTACTCCTGCAAGAGTCCTGCGTTCAAGTATAGATTTCTCAGAGCTTGATGTTCAGTGCGGTGATGAGCCACCTGAGCCTTTCTCTTTTGAAACAGAGAATTTGGGTGAAAACAAAGTTGTTTGCCACATCAGCTGGACCAACGAGAAAACAAAGAAGATTATTCTTGATAATATCCACCGCAGTCCCCTTTACGGCGGAATGATTGAGGGTATTGGTCCCCGTTACTGTCCAAGCCTTGAAGATAAGATTATGCGCTTTGCCGACAAGGAAAGACATCAGCTTTTCATTGAGCCATGCGGAGAAAATACAGAAGAGATGTATCTGCAGGGAATGTCTTCCTCACTTCCTGAAGAAGTTCAGCTTCAGTTTTACCACACAATCAAAGGTCTTGAAAATGCGGTTGTTATGCGCCCTGCCTACGCTATTGAGTACGATTGCGTAGACCCTCTTTCTTTAGATGCTACCCTGCAGTTTAAGGATTTTGCAGGTCTTTACGGTGCGGGTCAGTTCAACGGCAGCAGCGGTTATGAAGAAGCCGCCGCCCAAGGTTTGGTTGCAGGCGTTAACGCGGCACTTTCTGTCAAAGGTCAGGAGCCTATGATTTTAGAGCGTTCGGGTTCATATATAGGAACCCTTATTGACGACCTTATTACAAAGGGTGCCAATGAGCCATACAGAATGATGACTTCCCGAAGTGAATATCGCCTTGTGCTCAGACAGGATAATGCAGATAAAAGACTTACTCCTACAGGCAGAAGAATCGGTCTTGTAGACGACATAAGATGGAATAACTTCCTCAGAAAGCAGGAGGAGATTGAAAACGAGCTTTACAGAGTTCAGCACACTACCCTTTCTCCTACTGATGAGCTTAACGATATTCTTGTTTCACGTGAAACATCAAAGGTTAGCACAGGGGTTACTATTGCTGATTTGCTTCGCAGGCCGCAGATTTCCTACAAGGATTTATCTCCTGTTGATAAAAACCGACCAGATTTGCACAGAAGTGTGTTTGAGCAAGTTGAGATTGAAGTGAAATATGCAGGCTACATCAAAAAACAGCTTGACCGAGTTGAGCAGATGGAAAGAATGCAAGAAAAAGACTTGCCCAGTGACATTGATTACAAGGAAATAACAGGACTAAGACTTGAAGCACAGGAAAAGCTTAACCTGATAAAACCCAGAAATATTGCACAGGCAAGCAGAATATCCGGAGTTTCTCCTGCTGACATAAGCGTACTTATTATCTGGCTTACAAGAAATCAGAAAAAAGGCGGTGCACAGGGATGAGCTTCAAAGAAGCATTATTTGAAGAAGTAAAAAGTATTGGCATCGAGCTTGATGACCTTGCTCTTGAACGCTTCCGGATTTATTATGAGATGCTTGTGGATTATAACACAAGAATGAACCTCACAGCCATAACTGAAGAAAAAGAGGTTATAGTAAAGCATTTCTGTGATAGCCTGTATCTTCTCTCAAAATGCAATATCAAAGAAGGAGCAAGTATAATTGATGTAGGCACGGGTGCCGGTTTTCCGGGGCTTCCCCTGCTTATTGCCAGACCTGATTTGAAGCTTACACTTCTGGATGGGCTTAACAAAAGACTTGTTTTCCTTGCAGATGTATTGGAAAAAACAGGACTTTCTGCAGAAATTGTTCACGCAAGAGCTGAAGAAGGTGCACAGGATAAAAAGTACAGAGAAAAATTTGATATTGCAACCTCCCGAGCCGTTGCAAGACTTAATGTACTTTCCGAGTATTGTCTGCCCTATGTAAAGAAAGGCGGATTGTTTGTATCCCTTAAAGGCCCTGCCGCATTTGAAGAAGCCGAAGAGGCAAAAAATGCTTTAAAGCTATTGGGTGGCACAATAACTGATGTTCAGGAATACTGCCTTTCTGATGAAAGCAACCGTACAATACTTGTTGTATCCAAAACTTCTCTTACTCCCCAGAAATATCCAAGGCACAACTCAAAGATTAAGAAACAACCTTTATAACTTATAAGCCGACACCTCTCGTTTTGAGAGGTGTTTTTGTATTTATATCGACATTTTTGCATTGAAAATGCGAGAAAATCCCCAAAAACTTGCTCAAATAACGACAGAATAACAAGCCAGCACTGTGTTAGAATATATTCACAGTCAGGGGAACAACCTCGGGACTCAAACAGGATGTGTGGGGTGAAAGAATGAAATTCCTCTCAAAAGAAGAAAACAGAGTTCTTGAGATACCTACAATACAAATACGTCCTAATAAAACCCAACCGAGAAAATCCTTTGACGAGGATGAACTGAGGCTTTTATCTCAGTCAATCTCCACAAACGGAATATTGCAACCTTTGACGGTGAGAAAGCTCAGTCAGACAGAATATGAGCTTGTTGCAGGTGAACGCAGATTGCGTGCCGCGGTGCTTGCAGGGCTTACAAAGGTTCCCTGTGTGCTTATAAGGTGCACCGATAAGGAATCCGCAATATTCGCCCTTCTTGAAAATATCCAGCGCGCTGACCTTAACATGTTTGAAGAAGCAAGAGGAATCAGCCGACTTATCAGAAAATACGGACTTACTCAAGAAGAAGCGGCAATCCGCCTCGGCAAAAAGCAGTCCACAGTGGCAAACAAACTAAGGCTTCTAAAGCTTTCTATGGAAGAACAGGACTGGATTTTGCAGGCAGGTCTTTCCGAAAGGCACGCAAGAGCACTACTGAGAATAGATGATGAAGAAATTCGCAAAGAAGTACTCAGCAGAATTGTGGCAGAAAACCTGAGTGCCAAGGACACGGAGGACATAGTAGTTAAGCTCCTTTGTCGGGAAACGGTGACAGCCTCTCCCTCTCAGGATAAAAAGTTCATTGTCCGCGATGTTCGGATATTTGTAAATACAATTAATAAAGCAGTAGATACTATGAGGCTTTCGGGCATAAATGCAGTAGCAAAGAAGTCTGAAACCGAAGAATACATAGAATACACAGTAAAAATCCCCAAAAGCGAAGCTACCAAACAGATGCAGGCACACAGAAGCAAGCCTAAGACTGCATAACTCGGTGCTTCTGAATGTTTCACGTGAAACATAAGTGTTTATTAAAAGAGCTTTCCCCTTAGGATGCGAAAGCATCCGTCCACTCATACCCATTTCCTTATCTGAACCCCTTGCCAAAAGGCGTGCGGTAGAAATACCGTGCGTCTTTTGGCATTTTATCAGAAGCGCACACGGACACAGCCATAAAAAATGCCATGGGACGGCGGATTTGCCGAAAAGTACGGATTTTATTATGCATAAATCCGTACAGACAAATCAGAGGACTGTGAGCATTTTTTAGGGATAGCGGAGTCCATAGTGTGCGTGACACAGAAGCGCATACGGACGCAGCTGTGTAAATCCATTGATTTATAACAGTTAACAAACACTTTCTCATAAACATTTATAGGTTTTTCTGCAAAAATACTTTTATTTTGGTCGTAACTGTGGTAAAATTAACTTTAGATTTACTTTTTACTACTATTTCCTTGGAAAGGTGATATATTTGGCTAAGATAATTGCAGTTTCCAACCAGAAAGGCGGAGTCGGAAAAACTACCTCTGCTGTTAATCTGGCGGCGGCGTTCGGATATTTTGGCAAGAAAACTCTGCTTATTGACATTGATCCTCAGGGCAATGCAACAAGCGGTGTGGGCATTGACAGAAGAAGTGCAAAATATTCTACATACGACATTCTTGTTAACGATAAAAAGGCATCTGAATGCATTATTGAAACAAAATTCAAGAATCTTTCGGTGATTCCTTCAAGCCTCGATTTAGCGGCGGCAGAGCTTGAGATTGCAGACAGAGAGAAGCGCGAGGCTATACTCAAAAATGCGGTACTGCCAGTAAAGGCTGATTACGACTACATTTTTATTGACTGCCCTCCCTCTTTGGGACTTGTGACTGTCAATGCGCTGACCTGCACAGATACGGTGCTTATCCCTATTCAATGTGAATACTACGCATTGGAGGGTCTTGCACAGCTTATGAACACCATCCGCAGAGTCAAGAGGGTTTACAACCCATACCTTGATGTTGAGGGAGTTATACTCACTATGTATGACGGCAGACTCAATTTGACTCAGCAGGTTGTAAATGAGGTTAAGAAGTACTTCCCCCGCAAGGTTTACTCCACTCCTATTCCAAGAGGTGTGCGAATTTCAGAGGCACCAAGCTACGGTTATCCTGTTATTTACTACGATATTACATGCAAGGGTTCAGAAGCGTATCTTAACCTTGCAAAAGAGATAATGAAGAAAGAGAGGGCTTGATATGGCAAAAAAAGGCGGACTCGGTAAGCGTCTTGACGCAATTTACCTTGAAAACGAAAGCGAATCAGGCTCGGGTGCGGTTTCTCTCAAGATTGAAGACGTGGAGCCTAACCGTGAACAGCCCCGTACAGAGTTTGACGAAGAAGCTCTTTTACAGCTTTCTGACAGTATCCGCGAGCACGGTGTGCTCCAGCCCATACTGGTTCGCCCTGTGTTTGGCGGCGGGTATCAGATTGTAGCCGGAGAGAGAAGATACAGAGCCTCCAGAATAGCAGGACTCACGGAAATTCCTGCAATTATCCGCGATTTGGATGATTTGCAGACAATGGAGATAGCTCTCATTGAAAATCTGCAGAGAGAAAATCTGAATGCGATAGAAGAAGCACAGGGCTATCGTACACTTATGGAAACCCACGGACTTACTCAGGAGGAGGTTGCAACTGCTGTTGGCAAATCCCGACCCGTAGTGGCAAATGCTCTGAGAATATTGAAGCTTCCCGAGTATGTGCAGGCACTTGTTTCTGAGGGTAAGCTTTCAGCAGGCCATGCAAGAGCCTTGGCGGCATTGGAAGACCCTGACGTTATTTGTTCTTTTGCAGAGGAAATTGTGGAAAGAGGGCTTTCGGTGAGAGAAACCGAAAAGCTCTGCAAGCCTCAGAGTGAGAAAAAGAAGAAATCCGCAGTCAAGGTTACAAAACCTCATTATTACACAGAGGTTGAAATGGCAATGACCGAAAACCTTGGCAGAAAGGTTACGGTTTCCAAGTCTAAAAGCGGTAAGGGCGGAGTTCTGACCATAGAATTCTACTCCGATGAAGAGCTTACAAGCTTTGCAAATATCTTTGGAAATAAAGATTAAAGAAAATGAAGTAATAATACAGCAAACAGTTGTTCTAATATATTAAAACGAGGAGTAATAAAAATGTTAGACATTAAATTTTTGAGAGAAAATCCCGATGTTGTAAAGGAAAATATCCGCAAAAAGTTTCAGGACAGCAAGCTTCCCCTTGTTGACGAGGTTATCGAGCTTGATAAGTTAAGCCGTGCTGCTAAGAAAGAAGCAGACGAGCTGAGAGCGCAGAGAAACAAGCACTCTAAGGAAATCGGTGCTCTGATGGGCAAGGGACTCAGAGAAGAAGCAGAGGCTATGAAGGTTCTTGTTACTTCTCAGGGCGAGCGACTTGCAGAGCTCGAAGCACAGGAGGCAGAGCTTTCCGAGAAGGTCAAGACAATTATGATGACTATCCCAAACATCATTGATGAGTCAGTTCCCATTGGAAAAGACGACTCCGAAAACGTTGAGGTTCAGCGTTACGGCGAAGCCTTCACACCTGATTTTGAGGTTCCCTACCACACAGATATTATGGAGAGATTCTGCGGAATCGACCTTGACAGTGCAAGAAAGGTAGCAGGCAACGGCTTCTACTATCTTATGGGTGATATTGCAAGACTTCACTCTGCAGTTATTTCCTATGCACGCGACTTTATGATTGACAGAGGCTTTACCTATTGCGTGCCTCCCTTTATGATTCGCTCTGACGTTGTTACAGGTGTTATGAGCTTTGCAGAGATGGACTCTATGATGTATAAGATTGAAGGCGAGGACCTTTACCTTATCGGTACCAGCGAGCATTCCATGATTGGTAAGTTCATTGATACCATGAACAAAGAGGAAGAGCTCCCCTACACACTCACAAGCTATTCCCCCTGCTTCCGTAAGGAAAAGGGTGCTCATGGCATTGAGGAACGTGGCGTATACAGAATTCATCAGTTCGAAAAGCAGGAAATGATTGTTGTTTGTAAGCCCGAGGATTCTATGATGTGGTTTGATAAGCTCTGGCAGAACACAGTTGATTTGTTCAGAAGCTTGGATATCCCCGTAAGAACACTTGAGTGTTGCTCAGGCGACCTTGCAGACCTTAAGGTGAAGTCCATTGACGTTGAGGCTTGGTCCCCCAGACAGCAGAAGTACTTTGAGGTAGGCAGCTGCTCAAATCTTGGCGACGCACAGGCAAGAAGACTGAGAATCCGCGTTAACTCCAAGGAAAACGGCAAGTACTTTGCACACACCCTCAACAACACAGTTGTTGCTCCTCCCAGAATGCTCATTGCATTCCTTGAGAACAACCTTAATGCTGACGGCTCTGTGAACATTCCCGAGGCTCTGCGTCCTTATATGGGCGGTATGGAGAAAATGCTCCCTAAAAACTAATTCCCATAACAAAAACTACAGCGTTCGTTTGATGTAAACGAGCGCTGTTTTTTGATAAAATAGTTGCCGAGAGAGAAAAGATACACTATAATGAAAGAAGCAAAAGGAGTGTAGCTTATGAAAATAGTAATCCTTGACAAAAGTACTCTGGGTGATGACATAGACCTTACCCCCATATACAATCTTGGCGAGTGTGCCGAGTATCCCACTACCCCTTTGGAGTTGGTTTATGAAAGAGTAAGGGATGCAGAGGTTATAGTTACAAACAAAATAAAGCTTAACGAGGTAACCCTTGCCGGAGCAGAACGCCTAAAGCTTATCTGCGTTGCCGCTACAGGCTATGATAACATTGATACTGCATATTTACAGAAAAAAGGAATTGCACTTTGCAACGTGCCGGGATATTCTACGGACAGTGTTGCTCAGGTTACGGTTTCCATGGCACTTTCTTTAGTAACTCACCTGAATGTTTACCGAGAGTTTGTTCGCTCGGGTGAATACTCTAAAAGCGGGGTTGCAAATAAATTAAGCCCTGTGTATCACGAGGTTTCCTCTATGACCTGGGGAGTGCTGGGCGGCGGTGCAATCGGCACAGCGGTTGCAAAGGTGGCACAGGCTTTGGGTTGCAAGGTGCTTGTATGCAGAAGAAAGCAGGAGGGTGACTTCCCTCTTGCAGATATCGACACTCTGTGCAGGGAGGCGGATATACTTTCAATCCATCTTCCCTTGTCAGACTCCACAAGAGGTATACTTACAAAGGAAAGAATCGAGAGTATGAAGAAGACCGCTGTGGTTGTAAACACAGCACGCGGTGCAGTTACTGACGAAAAGGCTCTTGCCGATGCCATAAAGGCAGGCAAAATAGGAGCTTTGGGTGTAGATGTATATTCAGTTGAGCCCTTCGGTGAGGACCATCCTTTCTATGAAATCAAGGACTATGACAATGTCTGCCTGACACCTCATATGGGTTGGGGCAGTGCCGAGGCGCGTGCCCGTTGTGTGAGAATGATGGCAGAGAATATCACAAGATTTTTTAGTGGTGAAATCCACAACAGAATAGTGTAAATACAAACACCCTGCAGAGAAAATTTCTGCAGGGTGTGGTTTATTCATCGATGTCTTCAAGTGCAGAGCGGACTGCCGCAATTACAAAGGCTGAAAAAGTACAGTCCTTGCCTTGAATTGCTTTTTCTATTTGTTCAATAACATCATTAGGAAAACGAATGGTTTTGTTGGTGGTTGGCGGAACAGACGGTATTTTAAACTTGCCCATAAATTTACCTCGCAATACATTTGTATTGCTTTTAGTGTACAATTTCAAATAGTAAAAATATGCATTGCACTTGCAATGCATAAGTGCTATACTAATAAAGGGTGATTAGTATGCCGGAGTTTTGGCAAGTTAAAGAGGGTCTTTTGTTCCCTTTTTATCTTATTGCTTCAATTTTTTTAGGTATTTGGAAATTGATAACTTTACCATACAACATTTATAAAAAAATGAAAAGGAAAAAATAGCTACAGCAAACTCTCACGTTGACATCTGAACTTTTCTCAGATATAATATACATAGATGTATAGGTATATGGATTTGAAAAAACAAGAGAGGAGTATGGTTTATGGTTGAGAAAATGACAACGCTTATCAAAGAATACCGCAAAAAGTGCAAAATGAGTCAAGCTGAGCTCGCCAAACTGGTTGGTGTTCGCCGTGAAACCATCGGCAGACTTGAAAAAGGCAAGTATAACCCTTCTCTGAAGCTTGCAATGGATATTTCCAATGCACTCAAAGCGAAGGTTGAGGATATCTTCAAATTCGGCAAGGTTGACATCGCTTGATTACATATTAATATTATTAAAACTAAAAGCCACAAAGGACTAAGGCGTCTTCTGTGGCTTTTGTGACAGTTTACTTATGGTGATAAAAATGGATTTACCAAAAAGAAAATCAACCCGACTTAAGGATTTTGATTACAGCACCCACGGAGCGTACTTTGTAACGATATGCACAAAGGACAGAAGACAGATTCTGTCGCGGATTTCCGTAGGGCAGGGGCAAGCCCCTGCCCTGCGCTGTCGGATGTGATGTGCGCCTATAAGTCGTTAACAACTCGCAAGTGCAAGGCGGTATATTCTTGTGACACAGTTTTTCAGAGTTCCTTCTACGACCACATTATCCGCGATTACAAAGATTATGCTGTAAGGTGGAATTATATTGAGAATAATCCTGCACGGTGGTGTGAGGATAAATACTATATTGAATGAAAAAGCCACAGAGGACTAAGGCGTCTTCTGTGGCTTTTGTGTATTAACTTATAGATTTAAATATTATTTATCAAGGATTCTGAGAGCACCTGTGGGGCAAACCTCTGCACACTTGCGGCAGTTTCTGCAGTTTGCAATTGTGTCAGGATTGTTGAATTCGGGCTTGATTACTGTATCAAAGCCTCTGCCCACAAAGCCTAAAATTCCCTTTTGTGCTACTTCGTCACAAGCACGTACACAAAGACCGCACAGGATGCATTTGTCCTGATTACGTTCGATGGAAACTAACTTCTGCTCCATAAAGCCTGTGTGCAGAGCACCTGCAAATCTTTCGGGATGAATTGTGTAGCTGTTTGCGTGACGGATAAGTGAGCAATCCTCATAATCGTGGCAACCGCACTCAAGGCATCTTTTAGCCTCAGCTCTTGCCTGTTCCTCAGTAAAGCCCAAGTTGATTTCTTTGAAATCGTGCTTTCTTTCCTCTGCACTTCTGTGAGGCATCTGTGCACGGGGAGCTTTCTCCTTATCGCTCAAATCCTCGGCGGTGACAGACTTTTTGCTTACAAAAGGCGCAATGTAAGGAACACAGTCACCCTTGAGGTAGCTGTCGATAACAAGTGAAGCCTTTTGTGCTTCGCCGATAGCGGCAATAGCAATGGAAGCACCGCGGTTTGTGGCATCGCCTACTGCAAAAACACCCTCAAGGTTTGTGCGGAAGGTGTACTCGTCGGCGCTGATGATACCCCTTGAGTTAAGCTCTACAGCTTCAAAGCCCGAGGGGTTAACTCTCTGTCCGATTGCGGCAATGACGGTGTCCACATCGAGGTACTTAAACTCGCCCTCTTTTGCAACAGGTGAACGTCTGCCGCTTTCATCAGGCTCGCCCAGCTCCATAACCTGAAGCTTAACCTGAGTGATTTTACCGTTTTCGCCTATATATTCATCGGGATTTGTGAGGAAAAGGAACTCTACTCCCTCCTCCATTGCTTCTTCGATTTCAATATCCTCAGCAGGCATCTCTGCTCTTGTTCTGCGGTAGATTACATACACATTCTCAGCACCTACACGCACAGCTGTACGGCAGGCATCCATTGCGGTGTTGCCTCCGCCGACAACAGCAACGTTTTTGCCGATGTTGACTTCTTCGCCCAAGGCAACCTTGCGGAGGAAATCAATGCCTCCCACAACACCCTCAAGGTCCTCGCCCTTAGTGCGGGTGCCCATAGAACTCCAAGCACCGATGGCAATCAGAGTTGCATCGAACTGAGATTTAATCTCGTCAAAGCTTATATCCTTGCCGATTTTAACATTATTTTTAAGCTCTACGCCTAAATCCTCAATGAGGGCAATTTCCTTGTCGAGTACTGCCTTGGGCAAACGGTACTCGGGAATACCGTAGCGGAGCATACCGCCCATCTTGGGCATTGCATCAAAGATTGTAACCTTGTGTCCCTTTAGGCTCAGGAAGTATGCCGCAGTAAGACCTGCAGGGCCGCCGCCGATAATTGCCACAGTTTTGCCTGTGGGTTCAGCTACTTCGGGCTTATAGGGGTTTTCTGAATTTAAGTCGTTGTCAGCCGCAAAGTATTTGAGGAAAGCGATTGACATTGGCTCTTCAACCAAAGCACGACGGCACTCACTCTCGCAGGGGTGGGGACAAACTCTGCCGATAGATGCAGGCAGAGGAAGCTTTTCCTTGATAATCTTTACTGCTTCCCTGTCGTTGCCTTCTGCAATCTTCTTGATGTAGCCTTGGCAGTTTGTGCCTGCGGGGCAAGCAAGCACACAGGGACCTAAGCAGTCGCCCTTGTGGTCGCTCATAAGAAGCTCAAGTGCAACCTTACGTGCCTTTACAACTCTTTCGGACTCGGTGTTTACATTCATTCCCTCTGAAACGGTGGCACTGCAGGCACGCAGAAGCTTAGGAATACCCTCAGCCTCAACAACGCACAGTCCGCAGGCACCGTAGACCTTCACGCTTTCGTGGTGGCAAAGGGTGGGGATTTCAATACCGTTTTCGCGCGCCGCTTTGAGTATGGTGTCACCCTGATTTGCTGTAACCTCTATTCCGTTTATGGTAAGCTTTACTTTGTTCATAGTGACACCTCCTTATATAGTCTTAACAGCGCCGAATTTACATACGGTGCGGCACTGAGAACATTTGATACATTTATCTGTAAGAATTTCGTGGGGATTTTTGAGTGTGCCTATGATAGCATTAGCCGGACACTTCTTTGCACAAAGGGTACAGCCACGGCACTTCTCTTTGTCGATTTCGTAAGTGATAAGACTTGTGCACTCGTGGGCAGGACACTTTTTATCATTTATGTGAGCCTCGTATTCGTGGCGGAAGTAGCGGATTGTGGTGAGTACAGGGTTGGGTGCTGTCTGACCAAGACCGCAGAGTGCGCCGTCTTTGATGGCGTAGCACAGCTCTTCCAGAAGCTCAATGTCGCCTTCTTTGCCCTCACCTTCTGTAATTCTTGTGAGGATTTCAAGCATACGCTTTGTGCCGATACGGCAGGGTACGCACTTGCCGCAGCTTTCCTTGGCGGTAAAGTCAAGGAAGAATTTAGCCATAGCTACCATACAGGTGGACTCGTCCATAACAACCATACCGCCGGAGCCCATAATGGCACCTGTAGCACCTAAGGCTTTGTAGTCGATAACTGTGTCGAGGAGGTCTTTTGGGATACATCCGCCTGAGGGACCGCCCATCTGCACAGCCTTGAACTCCTTGTCGTCTTTGATGCCTCCGCCGATGTTGTAAATAACCTCACGGAGTGTCATACCCATGGGAATTTCTACAAGACCGCCTTTTTTGATTTTTCCTGTGAGAGCAAAAACCTTTGTGCCCTTGCTGTTTTCTGTACCCATAGCGGAGAATGCCTCGCCGCCGTTGAGTAAAATCCAAGGAACGTTTGCAAAGGTTTCTACGTTGTTGATATTTGAGGGCTTCTGCCAGTAGCCGCATTGTGCAGGGAAAGGAGGCTTGAGCCTCGGCATACCGCGGCTACCCTCCAAAGATTCGATAAGAGCGGTTTCTTCACCGCATACAAAGGCGCCTGCACCTGCCTTGATTCGCATTTCGCAACAGAAGTCGGTGCCTAAAATGTTTTTACCCAGAAGTCCCTTTGCCTTTGCCTCTGTGATGGCATTTTCAAGCCGCTTGATAGCAAGAGGATACTCGGCGCGGACATATACAACGGCTTCCTTGGCACCGATTGCATAAGCACCTATGAGCATACCTTCAATGAGGTTGTGTGGGTCGCTTTCGATAACAGCTCTGTCCATAAATGCACCGGGGTCGCCCTCGTCTGCATTACAGATAAGATATTTTTCCTCGCCCTGTGATTGCCTTGCGGCATTCCACTTGAACCAAGTGGGGAAGCCTGCACCGCCTCTGCCTGCAAGACCTGAAACCTTGATGGTTTCAATAACGTCTTCGGGAGTCATTGTGGTGAGGACCTTCTCGATAGCCTTGTAACCGTCTGCCCTCATGTAGTCTTCAATGTCTGTGGGGTCGATTACACCGCAATGCCTGAGTGCAATTCTTGTCTGCTGAGAAAGAAAGTTTTCATCGTCAGCAGAAATGATGAGGTTTTCTACAAAGGAAAGGTCGCCTGACTCGGCGGTTTTCACGATATTTTCGGCATCCTTTTCGGATACTTTTACAAGGCGTGCCTTGAGCACGTCTTCCTCGTAAAGGTCTACAATAGGTTCAAGGTAGCACATACCGATACAGCCTGTGACACCGAGTGTAACTTCGGGTTTGCCTGCAAGGAGGCATTCCAGAGCGGAGTAAACCTTGCCTGCGCCTGCCGCAATACCGCAGGAGCCTGAGCCTACAACTATTCTCATTCTTCCTCACCTGCTTTCTTTCTAAGGTCATTGAGGATGCTTATTGCTTTCTCGGGAGTGAGAGAGCCGTAGGTTTCCTCGTTAATCATCATAACGGGAGAAAGTGAGCAACAGCCAAGGCAAGCCACACACTTGAGAGTAAAGAGACCGTCTTCGGTGGTTTCTCCGTCTTTAATTCCCAGTTCCTCGGTGATAGCCGCCTCGATACGCTCAGAGCCGTTAACGTGGCAGGCAGTACCCTGACAGAGCATAATCAGATACTTGCCCACAGGGGTGAGTCGGAACTGTGTATAGAATGTGGCAACGCCCATAACCTTTGCGGGAGTATTGCCTGTTTCCTTTGCAATGTGATAGATAACATCGGTGGGCAGATAGCCGTAGATATCCTGTGCTTTTTGCAGAATGGTGATAAGCGAACCCTTTATGTTCTTGTATTCATTAAGTACAGGTACAAGAAGAGAAAGGTCGCTGTTTGAGTGGTTGCAGGAGCAACTCATAAAAACACCTCATTTTTACATAAAACTCTAATATATAATTATACTCCAAAGACTTGACATAATCAATGTTTATGCGACTTAAATACACGTGGTAATTACAAAATAAAAATGGTACTTTTGCATAAATATAGAAGCGCCGAGCACCGAAGCCCAAAAAAATGCCATGGGACGGAGGATTTGCCGACAAGTACGGATTTAATACATCAAAAATCCGTACAGGTAAATCAGAGGACTGTGAGCATTTTTTAGGAACAGCGTAGGTGAACGAGGCGTGCCAAGAAGCACCGAGGCACGCAACCTTAAAAAATCAAGTACGACACCGAATTTGCCGAATAGTGGGTAAATGCCGTGCATTTGCTTACAGACAATTTTGTGGAGTGCGATGACTTTTTTAAGAGAAGCGAAGCACTACGAGGCGTGCCAAGAAGCACCGAGGCACACAGCCTTAAAAACAAAAAGACTCCTGCCTCAATAAGACAGGAGTTTGCAATAAGCAAAAATATTAGATTACTTGAGAATATTTCTCCAGTCAAGGTCGCCGCGCTCAAGACCGTGGATGAGGACCTCTGCTGTTGCAATGTTGGTGGCAACAGGGATATTATGCATATCGCACAGACGCAGAAGGTTCATATCGTTCGCTTCAGAGGGCTTGGGGTTGAGGGGATCGCGGAAAAAGAGCAGCATATCGATTTCGTTGCAGGCAATGCGTGCCGCAATCTGCTGTCCGCCGCCCTGAGAACCGCCTAAGAAGGTCTTGATATCCAGACCTGTGGTTTCTGAAACCATCTTGCCTGTTGTACCTGTTGCAAGAATGGTGTGGCGTGAAAGGATTCCGCAGTAAGCAATGCAGAACTGTACCATCAGTTCCTTTTTTTCGTCATGTGCAATAATTGCGATATTCATAATCTTTTACCTCCGTTCACAAATTCTAATTTCAAATCCAAAACATATATAATAAACCTGAACCATCAGGAGAATAACCAAATCAAAGTCCCAGAATCTTTTTAGCAAGAGGAGGATTTTCTCCTTCAAGTCTTGCTGCAAGGTTGTTGAACGCCTTCATTGAGGGGACGGTCTTCTGACCGCTTTCGCCACGCTGAGCTATAGCCGCAATCTGCACGTCTTCTGGAATGATTGCAATAAGCTGAGTCTGGGCAGTGTCAATAAGTGCATCCAAGTCCTTGTAGATTCCCATAGTGCTGAACCTTTCGGGCAGAAAACGGTTAACAACAAGCCGAGCATCAGTAATACCCATCTGTGTAAGCTTCTGTCTGATGTTGAGGCAACCGCGAACGCTTGTGGGTTCGGGATTGATAACTATAAGTGCAGAGTCGGCAGATGCCGCCGCCGCCTCAAAGCCCGAGCCTGTGCCTGCAGGAGAATCAATGAGGATATAATCGTAGTCATCCTTGATTTCATTAATCAGCTGTCTGAGCACCGAGGGGCTGACCTCGTCATCTGCAGAGAGAGCTGCAGGCATCATATAAAGACCGTAGATGTTGCGGGTAACGTAGATTGCGGCTGATTTGTCACAACCGCCGCCAACGGCATCGGATACATCATAAATGAGCTCCTTCTCCACACCCAACATCAGGTCTACACCGCGCATACCGCTGTCGCAGTCAACAAGCAGTACCTTTTTATTAAGTTTTACCAAGGCAACCGCAAGACCTACGGAAACCGTGGACTTGCCTGTGCCACCCTTGCCTGAAGCAAGAACGATAACTTTGCTCATAAAACAGTACCTCTCATATATTTTATCATAAAACTTCAAGCAGGACAATTAAAAATATATGCTCTGAATGTAAAAATATAAGTCCGTATTTTGGGCAATATTGATAAAACAACATCATAGACAGCAATTTTTGACAAAAATATTACAGCCTTTTGCACAAAGGCAGAAGGCTGTATAGTTTAATCTGTTATGTGGGGAGAGGCGTCTTCTGTTGCTTGGGGATGGAAGTAAGCATCCAGCAAATCTCGTGCAATGGACATAGAGTAGGTTCCCCTTGCACCGTGTTCAAGGAGCACGGCTATGGCAACCTCGGGCTTATCGTAGGGAGCATAGCCGATAAAGGCTACGTGGTCAGAGCCGACGTTTTCGGCAGTACCTGTTTTGCCTGCTACGGGGATATCGAAGTCGGCGAACTGCCAATAGGCGGTACCATAGTCTGAAGCCACAACCTGACGCATAGCGGTTTGCACTATTGAAAGGTTATATGGGCTTAGCTGTAAATCTTCAACAACCTCGGGGTTTTCGGGGTTGTTTTCAAAGATAACCTCCTGACGGTCGTAGCTTGTAACCTTGCTCACAAGGTGAGTACGCAGACGCACACCGTTGTTCGCAACCGTTGCACAGTAGGTAGCAAGCTGAACGGGAGTGAAGGTGTTATCCGACTGACCGATTGAAGCCTGAACCGTATTACCGGGAACCCAGAAGGAGCTGTCACGACCTGCAAGGAAACCGCGTGCTTCGTAGATTTCAAGACCTGTACGCTCGCCGAGTCCCAGCTTTTCCATATAAAGATACATAGTGTCGATGCCAAGCCGTCTGCCTAATTCTGCAAAGAAATAGTTGCAGGACTGGGTGATGGCACTGTAAATATCAATACTGCCGTGATAACCCATACAGTTTACCACATTTGATGGGTAGTAATCATAACGCTTTGTGCAGGTAATGGGCGAATATTCAGAAATTACTCCTTCCTCCAAAGCGGCAAGCGCCACACCGGGCTTTACAACCGAGCCGGGAGCAAAGGAGCCTGTGAATGCTCTGTCATAAAGGGGCAGGTTCTTGTCGTTGAGAAGGGACATATAGTAGTCGCTGTCGTTATATTTTGTAATGTCATAGGTGGGATAGGTAGCGGCGGCAAGCACAGAGAAATCCTTGACACTAAGCATTACAACTGCTCCTGCTGTGCAGTCTTCGCCGTGGCCGGATTCTCCGCCGTAATCAGCACTTGCCTTTTTGCCTGCTGCCTGTGCGGCCTTGACATTTTTTGCAAGGGATTGGTTTGCCACCTGCTGTAATCTCTTGTCAATGGTAAGGTATACTGTGTTTCCGGGCTTTGCAGGCTCCACATCAACAACGCTGATAACCGTGCCGTCAGCGTTTTTAGAAACGGTTTTTGTGCCGCCTTCGCCTCTCAGGTACTCCTCCATTGCGGCTTCAATGCCGAACTTTCCTATGGTATCGTTGTAGGAGTAGCCCTTGTCCTTGTTTTCTTCGTATTCTTCTGCAGTAAGAGGGCCTGTGATACCTAAGATGTGGGGCATCAATGTACCGTCTACACAGATTCGTTTGTTATTAGCAGAAATATCAATGCAGGGAAGTGACTGGGAGTACTCGGAAATTATAGCCGTCATTTCCTCAGAAAGCTCCTCGGCAAAGGTGTAGGGGTTTATGGAGGAAAACATTTCCAGCTCCATATTGTAGCGTACAGAGGCAAGGTTTCTGCAGAGCTGTTTATCCTCTGCGTATTCCTCTAAGTCGTAGCGGTCAATAAGCTCCTCCATATAGTCATCTGCAGTAGCATAGATGCTCAAATCCAGCATTTCGTCAGAGCGGAGGTTTTCAAGGGCATAGTCGGCATCCTCACCCGAAACGAACTGATAGGTATCATTTGTTACCTTTATGGGTAGGTTATCAATCCATTTTGCACCTTTTTCCTGAAAAATATTAAACAGAGTGGTGATAACCTTGTTTACAGTCAAATCACCGCTGATATAAAGCTTGTCGATAATCACCGAATAAACGGTGGTGTTTGCCTCAATAGGCTCGCCGTTTACGTCAACAATCTCACCGCGGGTATCGTGGGATGTAAGGCGGTAATTTGCTGTAGTGGCGACCTCCTCGCGGTAGTAATCGCCCTGAATTATCTGCCAGCTGAAAAGACGTGCAACAAAGCAGACGAAGAAAACTGCAACCAGAGCAAGGCAGATAACCGAGCGGATATTCTCTTTTAAGTATATTTTTATCATACCGTTCACTCCTTTTGCAAAATTACAAATTAAAGCAGAAACTTTAGACTTCTACCATAGAAGACCTGAAAAGTCGGTTGAACCAATAAAGCGGAGGTAAAAACAGCAGGGTGTAAAGAATTTTTACAAGGTAATGTCTTACAAAATGCCCTCCTGCATGGGGCATATCCGCCCCTGAGCCGAATATAAGAAAATGGAGCATCAGCAGAACTGTAACGGTAACAGCTCCGATAACCATTGCGTTTACAAAGTTGGTCACAAAGAAATTGCGTGCTGTGTAGCCGAAGGCAAAGCACAGCAAGGTGAGAGCGATGGTGTAAAATCCGATTCGGGTGTCAAAGCCTATGTCACACAAAGCACCGCAAATAAAGCCGAAAATCATAGCAGGGGTTTCGTTTTCAAAAACCGCAATGGTGATTGCAACAGGCAGAAGCAAAAGGGGCTTTACACCCAGTATTTCGGGCAGAAAGCCCGGAGTGCCTGAGATTACATAGAGAAGTATTACTTCTAAGGCATAGGCAATGTACCGCAGAAATTTAAGCTTGCCGTCCATATCATTCTACCTCGGCTTCCGTGGTGGGAGCGGTTGTTTCCTCGGCTTCTGTGGGAAGGGTGATATCCTCAATAGAGCCTGTGGAGATTTCTCCCTTGCCCTCGAAGTCTGTGATAACAACCACATCAAGAACAGAGGTAATGTCTTCATAGGGCTTGATTACTGCATACTTTGAGGTGTCGTATTCGTCAAACTGAATTTCCACCACTTCACCCACGATAACAGAAGCAGGATAAATTCCGCTGATGCCTGTGGTGATTACAATATCTCCCGCCTTCATTGTGTTGAGGGCGGATATTTTTGTCATGGTGGTGAGCCCTTTATCTGCAAAGAGAACGTTACCTGTTACAATTCCGCTGTCGCGGGAAACCGAGTCAATGGCGCCAACCTTGGCATCAGGAGAAAGGATGGTCTTAACACGGCTTGTGGAAGCGTCAACAGATGCAACCCAGCCTACAAGCCCTTTTTCTGTAACAACGGGGTCACCTGCTGTTACACCGTCTTTTCTGCCCTGATTGATTGTGAAGGCATAGAAGTCGTCGTTGGGGTCACGGCGGACAACGGTAGCAGGCAGAAGCTCATACTGGGGATAATCTCTTTTAAGGTCATAATAACGCCAGAGTCGGGCGTTTTCCTGCTTTACGTCATAGTAATCCACAAGCTGAGTCCGAAGCTCTGAGATTTCCTTTGAGAGAGCTTCGTTTTCTTCCAAAAGCTCATCGTAGGATTTTTTGTTAGCTTCCTTGGACACAGCGGCAGAAACCTCCTGAAGGCCCAGAGTGAAGGAGCTGAGAAGGCTTGAAACTACCGACTTGCCTGATACCGCGGTAATAGTAAAGGTCACCGCAATGACAAGAAGAACGCATATTAATTTTTTGAAGCTTTTTGAAGATATAAGGTCTTTCATATTAAGCCTCCGCTGAAATTCGGGGAACGGAAAGCCGTTCCCCGATTAGTGGTTTGGATATTTTGTAAGTGAATAAGAAAGAATTTGCAGGAGTTGCTCCTGCCGATTATTACAATTTGTTTCACGGTTGGAGCAAGCTCCAACCCTACGCATTTCGGTAACTTATTACTTTCTTCTGGAGCGGTAATACTCGCTGGGCATTGTCAGCTCCAGACGCTTGCCAGCACCGTCAACAACACAGTCAAGAGGTCTTTCTGCTACGTGAACAGGCATACCTGTCTGCTGCATAATGAGCAGATCAAGTCCGCGAAGCAAAGCACCGCCGCCTGTGAGCATAATGCCGTGGTCGATAATATCTGCAGAAAGCTCGGGGGGAGTTTTTTCCAGAGTGTTGATGATTGCATCAATAATTGTTGCCAAGGGGTCTGCCAGAGCATCTCTTACCTCAGCGGCTGTGATGGTGATGTTCTTGGGAAGTCCGTCCATCAGGTTTCTGCCCTTGATGCACATCTCGCCCTCATCCTCGTAAGGATAAGCGGAGCCGATGCCGATTTTGATATCTTCAGCTGTACGCTCACCGATGAGCAGATTATATTTCTTTTTAATATAAGACATAATTGCATCGTCAAACTTGTCGCCTGCAACACGTACAGAGCAGGAGGTTACGATGTCGCCCAGAGAGATAATTGCAACCTCGGAGGTACCGCCGCCGATATCAACAACCATACTTCCTGTAGGCTCGGCAACAGGAAGACCTGCACCGATTGCAGCTGCCATTGGCTCTTCGATAAGCTCTATATCCTTTCCGCCTGCTTCTCTTGCGGCATCCTCAACAGCGTTCTTTTCAACCTCGGTAACACCTGAGGGAATACAGATAACGATGCGGGGACGGGAGAAGAAGTTTGAGCGGACAGTTTTTCTGATAAAATGCTTCAGCATGGAAGCGGTAATCTGGAAGTCAGCAATAACGCCGTCCTTGAGAGGGCGGACAGCAACGATTGAACCGGGAGTACGGCCAATCATTTCCTTAGCCTGAGAGCCTACTGCCAGCACAGAGTCGTTGCGGATGTCAACAGCAACAACGGAAGGCTCTCGAAGGACAATGCCCTTGCCCTTCATAAACACCAGAGTGTTAGCTGTACCAAGGTCGATGCCGATATCCTTTGTGAATGAGAAAAACATATTTGTGCCCCTTTCCTGCGTGAGAACGCAAAAGAAGTTTGATACTAAAATGAAGGTATATGTTATATATAACAATAAAATATACTTTAACTTTTTAATTATACTCTATAGATTTATAGATTTCAACCGCAAAATAAGGGATTGCGGAGATTTTTTGAGCATTTAAGCCTCCCTTTTTCACAGCAAGGTGGCAAAAAGCTTTGATTTTTGACGGAGGGATTCTATAAGGCTACGCACCTCAGCGCTTCCCTGTTGAACCGAAGCCTCCTGCACCGCGGTTTGTGTCGGAAAGCTCCTCTGCTTCTTCCACAGGCATCAGGGATACGGGAGAGATTACCATCTGTGCAACTCGCTCCTGAGGCTCAATAGTGTATTCCTTGCTTGAAACGTTGCAAAGTCCCACGCAAACCTCACCGCGGTAGTCCGAGTCAACAACACCAACGCCGTTTGAAAGGCAGATGCCGTGCTTTATGCCAAGTCCCGAGCGGGCAAAAATGTAAGCAACATATTCAGCGCAAGGAAGCTCTATGGCTATGCCGGTGGGAATAAGTGCTAAATCACCGGGCTTGATTGTAACAGGAGTGTCAATACAGGCGTATAAATCCATGCCTGCCGAGCCTTCGGTGGCACGTTTTGGGATAGTAGCGTTTTCGCGAAGCTTCTTTATTTTGAGTTTCTGTTCCATAGTAACCTCTTTCCTGCAAATTTGTGATGTGACTTGCAAAAATAAATTATAATTCCAAATTGAAATTCTGCATAGGAAACATAAAGTTTTTATATTTTTTGTGGGGAATTAAAGTTAATTCCTGTAAATAATTCTTCTGAGAACATTAAAGAATTGTTAATTATTTAACTCCTCTGTAATATAATCCGCGGGTAAAAGCAGTGGAATTTTGATTAACACTTGAAAAATCACCTGTGTTTTCCACTTTTTCCACAGAGTTTTCCACACTAAAGCGGAAAGTGTGGAATTGTAGTTTCAAAAATGTATTAATCTTGTCGGGAATTAAAAGAGGCACACAGTTGAGCACCTCGGTGCAATTTCCGTCACAGGTGAAAATGAATTTTTTGTTCATCCTATCCTGCATAAATTTTTGTTTACTGCAATTTTTGCAGGCGGTTTTGGCTGTAAGCCCCGGGCAGGTACGGCAGAGCATCAAAGGCAGGTAGCCGTATGAGATAATTCCTCTTGGAATTGAAGCTCCCAAAGCGTCAATCTGTTCTTTTGTAAGCTCAAAGCTCAGTTCTGTGTCAGCAAGTCCCATACTTTCTGCCCACATAAGAGAGGCTGTGTTTGTAATGTTGAGTCCGAATCCGCCGTGGAGAATAAACTGAAGCTCCTTTGCAAGGTATACAGCACCGATATTTGAAACAAGAGCGTGATTTACACCCAGCTCTTTTGCCTTTATCAAAGCTTTTCTGAGTGAGTCTTCCCTGCCAAACATTCCTCTGGGAACTTCAACGCCTACTTTGAAGCCTCTTTTGATGAGATTGCGGATATCTTCCTCTTTTGATGTGACAGGCACAAAAACAAGCTCAAAATCCTTGAAGCTGTCGGGGATGTCATTGTCTGCAAATCGTGCTCGCTTTGCTTTTTCTTCTGTGTTTGTGCAGTTGTAGGGTGCAAGTTCGATTTTGGGCGTGTCAACGGGGTCGCGGTTAATCTGGCACCGTTTTTCTGAGAGTGCCTGCAAAGCGTTTCTTCTCAGCTCGTTGATTTTTCCTGCAGAAAGAGAAACCCCTTCTCCCATATTGCAGGTGATTTTTTCTGCAAAGAACGGGGTGCCTCCGCATTTTGCCAAAAGGGCAGAGGCTTTTTCATCGGTTAAGGGGACAGTCATTGCCTGTTCGCAGGGGGTGTCCCCTGTTGCTGTGATGCTATGTGTTCCGTCTGATACCTCAAGGGTGGGAAGCTCCCCTATGTTTGCTGTGAATTCAAAGGAGATTGCTACCCGAGGAGCTTCGTTTTTGTAGGTGTTGCGAATGTCACGCAGAAGCTTTTCGTTTGATGCGGTTACATCCTCTTTTCGCCTGTGACCGAACATCTCGCCCGTGCGTTTTCCTTTTATATATCCGTCGGTAAAGCCTGTGCGTGAGAAAACATTTCTCAGGTACTGCTCGGTGGTATCGGATACAAATCCTGTGTCACGTTTTTCTCTGCAGGCGGAGGTGGCGGATGCCACGTATTCGGGGCGTTTCATTCTGCCTTCGATTTTAGCAGAAGTCACTCCAAGCTTTTGAAGCTCGGTTATATATTCTATCATGCTGTTATCCTTCAGACTCAGGGCGTAGTCACTGCCTCCTTCTGCCTTGAAGGGCAGTCGGCAGGGCTGAGCACACATTCCGCGGTTGCCCGAGCGTGAACCCAGCATTGCTGAAAAATAGCATTGTCCCGAAACACTCATACAAAGAGCACCGTGAACAAAAACCTCCAGCTCAATAGGACAGGCTTTTCTGATTTCCTCTATTTCTCTGAGGGAAAGCTCTCGGGATAAAACAACTCTTGAAAAGCCCATTTCATACAAGGCTTTTGCACCTGAGGGGGTGTGTACGCTCATCTGGGTGGAGCCGTGAAGCCTGAGCTTTGGCAGATGCTTTCTTACAAGGCTTGCAAGTCCCCAGTCCTGAACGATAACCGCATCAATGCCTTTGTTGTAGGCATCGGAGATAAGACTGAGGGCCTTTTGAAGCTCAGAATCAAACATCAGGGTGTTTACTGTCAGGTACGCCTTGACTCCTCTTATGTGGCAGTAGTCTATTGCCTCTTTCAGCTCGTCCAAGCTGAAATTCTGAGCCGATGCACGGGCAGAAAAATCCTTTGCTCCCAGATACACCGCGTCAGCTCCGCTTCTTACAGCGGCAACAAGGCTTTCCATACTGCCTGCAGGAGCAAGGATTTCTATTTTGTTTTTCATCTTCCCCACTCCTTTGGTGTGTAATAAAAGATTTACTCTAAACCGTCAAAAATGCTGAACTGGTGGTAAGGTGATACCTCTTCATCCTCGGCAGGAGCCTCGGGCTGAGTGCTTACTGCTACAGGAGCAGGAGTGGTGCTTTCAAAGCTTCTGTGATTTGAGTGCTTTTTGTTCTTCTTGTTCTTTTTATCACGGCGGAAATCTCTGCCCACAAAAGCGGTTTGGCGAGCAGGTGCTTCTTTAGCTTCTGCCATAAGGATTGCTTCTGCTCTGGACATAACTTGGGCTGAGGAAGCTGCCACAGGTTCTTCGATTGTTTCTTTCTCAGCGGCTTCTGTTACGTCTTCCTTTGAAGCTACAGGAGCTTTTTCGGACAGCTCCTTGATTTTTTCCTTGAGTGCCTCGTTTTCTTCGCGGAGCTTTTCGTTTGCTTCCAGATAATCCTTGACCTGTGTGCGGAGCACTTCCATCATATCTCTGAGCTTTGACTCGTCGTCGCTAAGGGACAAGGCAGCAAGGATTGCACAGGCATCGCGGTTGAGTCTGGGGTTGTCCTTCTGAATACCCTTAATCATTACATCTACCTTTTCGCCGATGCCGATTACGTATTCCTGAGAATCTGCAGTAGAGATGGAGAATCTCTGACCTGCAACATAGATGACTACATTCTTCTTTTCCATTATGTAAGCCTTCCTTCTGTGATTATTATCCATTGTAATTATAGTACAAAATGATTAAATAAAAAAGTAAAATGTTAAAATTGTAATCTGCTTTTTTATTGGTTACTTATTTGTTACCGCCATATATTATTTTTTAGTGCGGTAATGTATTGAAATTTAAAAAGCAATATAGTATAATTTTACTATCTTTATCGGTTGAGTATGGATACTGATTGGTTAGTCTGACGAATATCGACAGATATCACACCGATTTTAATTTATAATTTTTCTGAACGAGAAAAGATGCAGGAGGAAATATGAATAAGAAGATTACAGTAAAAGATTTTGTTGAGGCAATTACTGAAAAGCTGAGCTCGGTTTTTCATATTACACCTGAGGAAGCCACCAACGAGGACCTCTATAAAGCGACATCCATTGTCTGCAGAGAGATAATGAGCAAGGATTATGCAGATTTTACCGCAAAGGTAGAGAAGCAGGAGAAAAAGACAGTCTACTATCTCTGTATGGAATTTCTGATGGGCCGTTCCCTCAAAAATAACCTGTGCAATATGGGTTTGGAGGAAGTTGCCAAGAAAGCTATGGAAAGCTTCGGTGTTTCTCTTGATAAGATTTACGAGCAGGAGCCCGATGCAGGACTTGGAAACGGAGGACTGGGCAGACTTGCGGCTTGTTTTCTTGACGGACTTGCCGCTCAAGGGTATTCCTCTATGGGATATTCCCTCAGATATGAGTACGGCATTTTCAGTCAGAAGCTTGTAGACGGCTGGCAGACAGAGCTTCCCGATTTTTGGCTTCCGGGAGGAAGCGTGTGGCTTCATGCTCACCCTGAAAAGGCGGTAGAGGTAACATTTAACGGCAATATGGTGGAGGACTGGATAAACGGTATTCACCTTGTTAAGATTGAAAACGCTACCAAGGTTCACGCTGTGCCCTATGATATGATTGTCACAGGCGAAGGCTCAAAGGGTGTGAGCAGACTCAGACTCTGGGCGGCTGACTCCAAGGACTTTGATATGCAGCTTTTCAATGACGGAGAGTTTCTGAGAGCCGTTGAGCAGAAGGCGATGGCAGAGAGTATTACCAAGGTGCTTTACCCCGGAGATAATCACACCGAGGGCAAGAGCCTGAGGCTTAATCAGCAATATTTCCTTGTTTCTGCCACAATTCAGGATATTATCAAACGTCATCTGAGAGTATACAAAACTCTCACAAATCTGCCCGATAAGGTGGCAATTCATTTGAACGATACCCACCCTGTGCTGGCTGTTCCCGAGCTTATGCGAATTGTAATGGACGAGTGCGGATACGGCTGGGATGAGGCTTGGAGGATTGTTACAGGCACCATTGCCTATACAAACCATACAGTTATGGCAGAGGCGCTTGAATGCTGGAGCGAGGATATGTTCCGCACAAAGCTCCCCCGAATTTATCAGATTGTATGCGAGATTAACAGACGCTGGTGCTACGAGCTTAAGGAAGCAGGTAAATCCGAGGAAGAAATCGCAAAGATGTCCATTATCCGCGACGGCTGGGTGCGTATGGCAAACCTTGCAGTTGTGGCAAGCCACAAGGTTAACGGTGTTTCTGCTTTGCACAGTCAGATTCTGAAGGATTCCGTGTTCTCGGATTTCTACAAATATACTCCCGATAAATTCACAAACGTAACCAACGGTATTGCTCACAGACGTTGGCTCAATCAGTCAAACCCGCTCCTTGCTTCTCTTATTACTGAGCTTATCGGCGACGGCTTTGTGTCGGATGCATCAAAGCTTAAAGAGCTTGAAAAGTTCTCAAGCGACAGAGGTGTGCTTGACAAGCTTGCTGAAATTAAACGTCAGAATAAGGTGAGAATGGCAGAGGAGATAAAGAGAACATCGGGAGTTTTGATTGACCCTGACTCTATCTTTGATGTTCAGGTTAAAAGACTCCACGAATATAAGCGACAGCTTATGAATGCTTTGAATATTCTTGCAACCTATCAGATGCTCAGAGATAACCCGAGTATGGATTTTGCTCCCAGAACATATATTTTCGGTGCAAAGGCGGCTCCCGGTTACTACTTTGCAAAGCAGATTATCCAGTTTATTGTTGACCTTGCAAATCAGATAAACAACGACCCGAGGGTTAACGGAAAGCTCAAGGTTGTATACCTTGAAAATTACCGTGTGACTGTGGCAGAAAAGCTGATTCCCTCTGCTGAAATCAGCGAGCAGATTTCCCTTGCGGGCACAGAGGCTTCGGGCACAAGCAATATGAAATTTATGATAAACGGTGCTGTGACTCTGGGCACCCTTGACGGTGCAAACGTAGAAATTTGCGATGCTGTGGGCAAGGATAACATCATACTCTTCGGTATGACAACCCCTGCCGTGAACGATATGAAAGCAAAGGGTTACCGCTCTCTTGATTTCTACGGCACAAACAGCGTTATCCGCCGTGCCGTTGACGAAATCCGAGCAGGCAGATTTTCTGCAGTGGCAGATAATCTTCTTC
Organism: Ruminococcus sp.; assembly: GCA_017411385.1. Lineage (GTDB taxonomy): Bacteria > Bacillota > Clostridia > Oscillospirales > Acutalibacteraceae > Ruminococcoides. Next base: position 124,736 of record JAFQQF010000016.1, on the reverse strand, counting down.
ACGCTGACCCCTATATGGTGCTGGCAGACTTTGAGTCCTACCGCAGAGCACAGGAGCGTTCAGCGGAGCTTTACGTAAACAGACAGAAGTGGAATCAGATGTCCCTTACAAATATTGCAAACGCAGGGGTTTTCTCTGCAGACCGCTCAATAAACGACTATGCACGTGACATCTGGCACATCAAACCTGTGGAGTAAACTTCGAAATTGAACTTTTAATACAAAAACGCAAGGCGGATGCAACCCTCCGCAAAATACAGAATCACCCTTTCCTAAGCACACGGGAAAGGGTGGTTTTGTTATCGCTTGTTTCATATGATTTAAGTTTTTGATACTGTTTTTGCTGCTTGTATTCTCTGCTTTTTATGTATTATTTTTGCTATAATTGGAGCAAGAATACAAAGTGCGGTGATAAGTGTAGTAAAAAGGATGTAAGGTAGCTTATTTATGATGTCTGTGTTGCAATATGCCATTAGGGTGAAATTTACACCGACGTGAGAAATGCTAATTATCGAATTCAGAATAAGAATAAAATTTATGCGTTTTTCGGACAGCTTGTTCAGAAGCGCTAAGATAATGATGAGAGAAAAGTTTAATATAGAAAAAATCAGAGTAGGGTAAAAATATATTTTTGAGCCAGCAAATTTAAAATCAATGGAGAGGGAATAACAGAAATCGCAGAGGTTAGCTGCGATTAATAATAAAACATTCAAAAGGACAGATAGAGCATACCAGATTCTTTTCATAAAATTTTCCTCTTTTCGTTGGCTTGTATAATTACAGATAGTTTACAACTCAGGCTGAATGCCTATTTAGAGATAAATTATACAGAAGCTTTTGCATAAGTCAACAGTATTACTCCACGAACAGTTTCTTTTGTAGGAATGTACATAATGTGTTAAGTGGTATTGTGTAAATTGCCTTTGATTATATCTGATTTTGTCAAAAATTTTGCCTTGATTTTGTGATTGATTTCAGAGTACACAAGGTGTATTATCTCCTTGAAAGCAAGGTGATTTTTGCAAGGGGGTATCCCCTTTTTGCTTTTGTGTCATAAATTTGATGAAAAACCAATAATTTGTCGGTGATTTTCTGCGTTTTGACTTTACATTTACTATAAAAAGTGATATTATCTAAGGTGGTACAGACCGTACCGAAAATGTATATTATGCGATGCTTTCGCATTGATTATTCAAGGAGGTAATTCCAATGGCAAGAAAAAGAAAGACCATGGACGGTAACAACGCTGCGGCTCACGTTTCCTATGCGTTTACCGAGGTAGCCGGTATTTATCCTATCACTCCCTCATCCCCCATGGCAGACTATGTTGACCAGTGGTCCGCACAGGGCCTCAAGAACATCTTCGGCACAACCGTTAAGGTTGAGGAGATGCAGTCTGAGGCAGGTGCAGCAGGTACAGTTCACGGTTCTCTGAACGCAGGTGCACTGACCACAACCTACACAGCATCTCAGGGTCTTCTTCTGATGATCCCCAACATGTACAAGATCGCAGGCGAGCTCCTGCCCTCTGTATTCCACGTATCCGCAAGAACAGTTGCATCTCATGCACTTAACATCTTCGGTGACCACTCTGACGTTTATGCTTGCCGTCAGACAGGTTTCGCTATGCTGGCTGAAACAAACACACAGGAGGTTATGGACCTTGGTGCAGTTGCTCACCTTGCAACAATCAAGAGCTCCGTTCCTTTCATCAACTTCTTTGACGGTTTCAGAACTTCTCACGAAATTCAGAAAATCGAAGTTTGGGATTTTGATGATTTGAAGGAAATGTGCGATATGGAAGCAGTTGAGAAGTTCCGTAAGCGTGCTCTCAACCCCGAGCGTCCCGTAATGCGTGGTTCTCACGAGAACGGCGATATCTTCTTCCAGCACAGAGAGGCTTGTAACAAGCACTACGAGGCTGTTCCCGGCATCGTAGAGGAGTACATGGCTAAGGTTAACGCAAAGCTTGGCACAAACTACCAGCTCTTCAACTACTATGGTGCAGAGGATGCAGAGCGTGTTATCATCGCTATGGGTTCCATCTGTGACGTAGCAGAGGAAGTTATTGACTATATGAACGCACAGGGCGAGAAGGTTGGTCTTGTTAAGGTTCGCCTTTACAGACCCTTCAGCGCTAAGCACCTTGTTGCAGCTATTCCTGCAACTGCTAAGAAGATTGCAGTTCTTGACAGAACTAAGGAGCCCGGTGCTCTTGGCGAGCCTCTGTACCTTGACGTTGTTGCAGCTCTTGCAGCAAACGGTTCAACTGCAAAGGTAATCGGCGGCAGATACGGCCTCGGTTCCAAGGATACACCTCCTTCAAGCATCTTCGCAGTATACGATGAGCTTGCAAAGGACGCTCCCAGACACAACTTTACACTTGGTATCAACGATGACGTTACAGGTCTTTCTCTTGAGGAGAAGCCCGCTCCCAACACCGCAGCAGAAGGCACAATCGAGTGCAAGTTCTGGGGCCTTGGCGGTGACGGTACTGTTGGTGCTAACAAGGACTCCATCAAGATTATCGGTGACCATACAGAGAAGTTCGTTCAGGCTTACTTCCAGTATGACTCCAAGAAGACAGGCGGTATCACCATCTCCCACCTGCGTTTCGGCGACAAGCCCATCAAGTCACCCTACTACATCAACAAGGCTGACTTCGTTGCTTGCCATAACCCCTCTTATGTAGAGAAGGGCTTCAAGATGGTTCAGGATGTTAAGCCCGGCGGTGTTTACCTTATCAACTGCCAGTGGAGTGCAGAGGAGCTTTCCGAGAAGCTCGATGCAGCATCCAAGAGATACATTGCACAGAACAACATCCAGCTTTACACAGTTAACGCTATTGACATCGCTGCACAGATTGGTCTTGGCAAGCGTACAAATACAGTTCTTCAGTCTGCTTTCTTCTCACTTGCAAAGGTTCTTCCTCCTGAGGAAGCAATCGGCTACATGAAGGAAAAAGCTCAGAAGTTCATGAAGAAGGGTAAAGAAATCGTTGAAATGAACGAGAAGGCAATCGACATGGGTGCTTCCGCTTATGTTAAGATTGACGTACCTGCTGATTGGGCAAATGCTGAGGATACAACAGTAGCAACTGCTTCTGTTGGCCGTGAGAAGCTCACAAAGATGGTTGACGGCATCATGGTTCCCGTTTCCAAGATGGACGGTGACTCTCTCCCCGTTTCCGCATTTATGGACCACATCGACGGTACATTTGAGCAGGGTGCTTCCGCTTATGAGAAGCGCGGTGTTGCAGTTATGGTTCCCGAGTGGAATGCAGAAACCTGTGCTAAGTGTAACAAGTGCTCCTTCGTTTGTCCTCACGCTACAATCCGTCCCTTCGCTCTCTCTGACGAAGAGGTTGCAGCAGCTCCCGAGAACATGAAGGTTGCTCCCAAGCCCGTTGTTAAGACAAACTACAAATATACTCTGGCTGTTTCTCCCCTTGACTGTATGGGTTGCGGCGTTTGCGTTGGCGTATGTCCCACAAACTCCCTCACAATGGTGTCCAGAGAGTCACAGGAAGCAGAGCAGGCAGTATTCGATTACTGTGTTGCAAATGTTACAGAGAAGCCCGAAACAACAGCAAACCTGAACCTCATCGGTTCTCAGTACAAGCAGCCTCTGCTTGAGTTCTCCGGCTCCTGCGCAGGTTGTGCAGAAACAGCTTACGCTCGTCTTGTTACACAGCTGTTCGGTGACAGAATGTACATCTCCAACGCAACAGGTTGTTCCTCTATCTGGGGCGGTCCTGCTGCTACATCTCCCTACACAGTTAACAAGGAAGGCCACGGTCCTGCTTGGGCAAACTCCCTCTTCGAGGATAACGCTGAGCACGGCCTTGGTATGTATCTTGGTCAGAAGGCTATCCGCGACAGACTCATTGAGAAGGTTCGCGCAGTTGCAGCTTGCGACAAGGCTTCTGCTGAGCTCAAGGCAGCAGCTGACGAGTACCTTGCAACTCTTGAGGACGGCGAGAAGAATGCACCTGCTGCAAAGGTTCTCGTTGCAGAGCTTAAGAAGCTGGGTACTTGCGATTGCACAGACATCAAGGATATCATCGACAACGCAGAGTTCCTTTCCAAGAAGTCCGTATGGATCTTCGGCGGCGACGGTTGGGCATACGATATCGGCTTCGGCGGTGTTGACCACGTTCTTGCTACAGGTGAGAATGTAAACATCTTCGTATTCGATACAGAGGTTTACTCCAACACAGGCGGTCAGGCTTCCAAGGCTTCTCAGATTGGTCAGGTTGCTCAGTTCGCTGCAGCAGGTAAGGCTATCAAGAAGAAGTCCCTTGCTGACATCGCAATGAGCTACGGCTACATCTACGTTGCTCAGATTGCTATGGGTGCTGATATGAACCAGACACTTAAGGCAATCAAGGAAGCAGAAAGCTACAACGGTCCTTCTCTCATCATCGGTTATGCTCCCTGTGAGATGCACTCCATCAAGGGCGGTATGCAGAACTGTCAGAAGGAAATGGCTCGTGCCGTTGAGTGCGGTTACTGGAACAACTTCCGCTTTGACCCCAGACTCAAGGCAGAGGGCAAGAATCCCTTCATCCTCGACAGCAAGGCTCCCGTTGCAGATTACAAGGAGTTCATCCTCTCCGAGGCTCGTTACAGCTCACTGACACGCTCCTTCCCCGAGAGAGCAGAAGAGCTCTTCGAGAGTGCTAAGGAGAACGCAGTTGCTCGTTACGAGGAGCTGAAGAAGAGAGCAGAGCAGTAATTTACTGTGAAGCAATTGTCTTCCTTATACAAAATAAATAAAGCGGTTTAAGCTACACAAAACCCCCGATTGAGTAATTCAATCGGGGGTTGAGTTTTGTATTGGATACTTTATTTGTAGGTGTAGCCGATTTCTTCCTTTGAAATTATTTCCCAGTTTGCAAAGTCAGTGCCTGTACCTGTGATGTTGTATGTAATATTTTTGTCTTTACGCTCGCTGCCTGTGTGAAGCTGAAAATAATGCACACGGGTAACGGTTTCGTTTTCGTCAATTTCATCATAGGCTTTGCCGTAATCGTGTGAGGAGTCAAGCTGAGCACCCTTTGCGATAGATGCGTGAAGATTTGCCTGTGATACAGGTGCGTAGCTCGTTTTAAGAGGAGTGCTGTCCTCGCCCTTGTTCTTTACAAGCAAAGCGGTGAGCATAGGCTCGGTATATTCGGTGGAGTTGAATTTAAGGTCTGCGTGGTCGCCTGTGATGATAATGGTGGAGTTTTTGTAAATGCCAAGCTCCCTCATTTGTCTTAGGTACTCGCAGATAAGCTTGAAAGCTCCGCGGGTCTGCTGGGAAGCAGTTACACTTCCCGGTGTTTGCACCTTGCAGTTTTCGTTCATAGCATAGGGCGAGTGACAACCTCGTATGTGCAGGAAGGTGAAGGTGTTTTCTTCGCTCTGTGTGGTGAGTCCCTTTTGGAGAAGCTCCTCGTAAATACGTGCATCTGTGTCGTTGGTGATATTATACTTAGGCACTTCGCCGTCAAGGGTGACAACCTCGTTGAAGGAGTTTGCCGAGATTGTTTCGGATTTCATAAAATCGGGAAGCCAGAAGTAAGAGGAAAGCAGAAGCATTCTCTTTAGAAAGCCAACCTCGGAGGTTACGCGACTGCCCTTTGAAAGGCATACGTTGTCAACCCTGCCCTCAAACACATCCGCGTTGTCATAGCCGTGGAATGAGGGTGTATAAAGATTGATTTTGTAGTTGTTGTCCTTCAAGTCCTTAAGAAGGGGTGATGTGCTGTAGGCTTCCTTGAAGTAATCCTTTCTTGACAGGGAAAAATCTGTGTTCATACCGCTTATCATAGAAACCGTCGCAGGAAAGGTTCGCGGATAGGATGCGATATTGTCGTCGTAATATGTGAAGCCTTTGAATTCTTCGGTGATTTCGGGGTGATTTTCTACAAGGTCAAGATAGAAATTTCTGTCAAAGCAGTCAAGCACAAAGACAATGATGTTATCCTTTGAAGAAAGCTCAAGGAGATTTTCTTCGGACAAGTAGTAGCTTTCGGAGTCTTTGCTTTTTTGTGAGGCTTCAATTGCTGTGGGCACAAGGCTCACAACCTGCATAAAGGTCACAAGAATAATCAGAAAACACAGAATGTTTGTGAATATCTTTGTTTTTGAAAAGAAAAAGCTCAAAATCAGAATGGTTGCCGGCAATACAATCCACACAATCAGGTTGATTATCTTCTGAGTTTGTGACGGAGGCAAGGCTGTGCCGTCGCCGGGCAAGCCCTGAAAGCTGAGGGTTGTTGAAAAGGTCTGGATGTAGGAGCAGATTATACCTCCTGCACACAGAGAAAATAATGCATTGTGGAGCCATCCCTTGGTAAGTATCAGCACCGCTGAAATTGCAATGAACATTGCAAGGGACAGGATAATATATGCAGGCAGAAAATCCTTGACTTGAAAAACAAACTCCTCAGCATTGCTGAAATAAACGCTGAGTGCTGAGCAGATAAGGAGCAAAAAAGGAACAGCAAAGCCTGTCAGCAGAGAGCGGAGAATCTGACTTTTACTGCGAAACATCCTTTTATCCTGTTTACTTGATATAGTGTCAGTTGTTTTCAAAAAACTCACCCTTTCTTAGCATATAGATAAAGCTTAAGAAAAAACGCCGAGGGTGAACATTCGGCGTTTTTTTGAATTATTTATACATAAAACCTATGAGCTCGCGGTCGGTAACCTCCCAGTTGGAAAAGTCGCTTCCCTTGCCTGTGATTTTGTAGGTTACGTTTTCGTCTTCACGGTGAGTGCCTGAGAAAAGCTGGAAGTAGTGAGTTCTGGTAACCACTTCATCCTCAGGAACCTCTGAGTAAGCTCTGCCGTAATCTGTTGTGGTTTCGAGCTGCGCAGATTTTACAATGGTTGCAAGTAAGTTGTCCTGAGAAACCTGAGCATTGTTGGTCTTTAGAGGCTCTGAGTGCTGGCCTTTTTCTTTTACAAGAAGACCTGTAAGCATGGGCTTTTCGTAAAGCTCGGTGTCGCTTGTGATGGAAGCGTGGTCGCCTGTGATGATGATGGTAGCATCCTCGTAGACGCCCAATTTCTTCATCTGGTCGATATACTGAGAAATCAGATTGAAACAACCTGTTGTTTGTTCAAGAATGGAAACCTGACCGTAACCTACCAGATTACCGTCTTTATCCATTGATGTGGGAGCGTGGCTTCCTCTTAAGTGCAGGAAGGTGAAGTTGTTCTTTTGACTCTGGGAGGTGATACCCGATTCGGTGAAAGCTTTGAATACCTCAGGGTCGCTGGTGCCTGTCATATCATACTGAGGAGCATCACCGTTAAGCTGTACTATTTCCTTGAATGAGCCCGAGGAGAGAGTGGTTGACTTGAAAATCTCGGGTGCCCAGAAGTAGGCGGAAAGCTCAAACATCTTGCTTGTAAGCTCTGCGTTTGAGGTGATGGTATAGCCCTTTGCAAGAGAGGTGTTGGTAACAATGTCACCGAAGTCGCTTGCATCGGTGTAGGAATAGAAGGGTGAAATGTAAAGGTTAACGTTGTAATCGTTTGCCTTCAAATCTTTGAGAAAGTCAGAATTAGTGTAGGCATACTCAAAGTAATCCTCGCGGTTCAGGGTATAGTCTGTGTTGATGCCCGAAAGCATAGAGGTTATAGCGGGATAAGTTCTGGGGTAGGTTGCTATATTGTCTGTGTAACAGGTGAAGCCGTCAAGGTTATCAATGTAGGGTGAGCCTGAGTTGAGGAACTCCTGAAGGAACTCGTTGTCCATACGGTCAAGGATGAATACAATGATGTTGTCTTTGGTGGAAACCTGAAACATATTGTTGGTTGTGAGATAAACCTGAGGGGTATCATCGGTATTGTCAGCCTCTGGTGCAGGCTCGGTAGTATCGGTAACCTCAGTCTGAGAGTCGGGCTCTTTGGTTGCATATTCGATAGCAGCAGGAAGCACTCCCACGGTCTGCATAACAAGAACAAGCACAAGGAGAAAAGACATAATATTTCTGCCTGTGACAGCGTGCTTGCTGAGAAGACCGAACCACACAAACACACCGAATAAGGCAACCCACACAGCAAAATTGAGGATTATTGTAAGTGCAGGGGTTTTTGCCACATTTCCGTCACCGGGCATACCCTTGAAGGTGAGGTTTGTAATGGTACTCTGAATGTATGCTGCAGTCACAAGGAAGGCGCAAAGGGTAAAAATAAGCTGTCGTGGAATACCTTTTGTGAGCAGGAGTAAAAGGCTCAGAACAACAAATACACCCAAAGCAATCAGAATAAAGGTGGGTGCAAAATCCGACAGAGCAAAGGGAAACTCGGAAGCGTTTGAAAAATACACGCTGAAGGTTGAGCAGATAAGCAAAACGAAGGGTACAGTAAAGCCTGCAAGCAGGGATGTGAGCACCTTTTTGCCTGTAATGCCGAATTTTTCTTTGAAGCTTACCTTGGCTTTTTCGCAAGCAGTGTTTTCAGACAAGAGAATCATCCTTTCTAAGGTGAGTTGATTTGCTGATTTTCGATAAGAAATATAAGGCTTAAAAACCACATTAATACATTATATAATATAGCATATCAGATGTAAAAAATCAACAATTGCAGACCAATGGATTTTGTCTTAAAAAACGGGAAGAATACAGAATAACAAAATCTTTTATGGCAAATTTTAAAAAACACTTGACAAAACGCACCTTTTTGAATATAATTATCTTTGCTACTTTCGTGTAGCACATATATGGCGGAATAGCTCAGTTGGCTAGAGCATTCGGTTCATACCCGAAGTGTCGTAGGTTCAAGTCCTATTTCCGCTACCATGTGGCCCGGTGGTCAAGAGGTTAAGACACCGCCCTTTCACGGCGGTAACACGAGTTCGATTCTCGTCCGGGTCACCATTTTTTATCTGCCGGTGTGGTGGAATGGCAGACACAAGGGACTTAAAATCCCTCGGTAGCAATATCGTACCGGTTCAAGTCCGGTCACCGGCACCACATATTGGTTTAAGTGTTTATGTCGAGCATTGGCTCGGCTTTTTTATTTTTATAAACAGCATAAGGCGAAAATAAACCGCAAGGACTTTTAAAAATCCTTGCGGTTTTTGTTGCTATGAATTATCAGATGCACTTGTCTTTCATATTCTTTATGGCAAGGGATGCGTCTTCTGCCTTGAAAACAGATGTGCCTGCTACGCACACGTCAACTCCTGCTTCATAAGCTTTGCGGATGTTACCCTCGCCGATACCGCCGTCAACCTGTATCAGCAAATCGGAAAGCCCCTGACGCTCTGCCTTTTTGCGGATAGCAGTAACCTTGGGGAGCATATCCTCCATAAAGGACTGTCCGCCAAAGCCCGGCTCAACCGTCATAACGAGCACCATATAAAGCTGGTCCAGATAGGGGAATACAACCTCGGCAGGGGTGTTGGGTTTGATTACAAGGCCTGCTTTGATGCCGTGACTCTTGATTTTATCGATGGTTGCCTGAATATCGGAATCGGCTTCAACGTGGAAGGTGATAATATCTGCACCTGCATCGGCAAAGTCGTCAATATATTTAAGAGGGTTGGAAATCATCAGGTGAACGTCAAAGGTTTTGTCTGAGTATTTTCTTACCCATTTGATGACAGGAGCGCCGAAGGTGATGTTGGGAACAAAGTGTCCGTCCATAACATCCAGATGCATAAAGTCGGCTCCTGCCTTGTCCATACGGCTGATTTCTTCACCAAAGCGTGAAAAATCACAGGAAAGAAGAGAGGGTGCTATAAGCATATAATCAACTCCTATACTATTCAAACGTAATTGTATGTGCAGTTTACGGTTTCTGAAGCAAAGGCACCACAACAGCGGCTGCTGCCCAGAACACTGCAAAGAGAAGTACCTCAAGGTTTTTAAGTGCCCCCACACCTGCAAAGAGTGCAAGGCTTGCCATAAGCAGAACGCCCAAAACAACTCCGATAAGCTGAATTATTACAGCCAGAGAGGTATTGCTTCTGAGCTTTACGCAGCCGGATACAGCACGCAGGAAGGACATAAAGGAGCCTCGGGTTGCAAGGTAAGCACGGCTGGAGTCTTCCTTTTGGGAGGTAATCTCCTGACAAACATTGCCGAGTCCTGTGGGCAGAACCTTTACGCTTCTGAAGAAGATGCCGAAATCATCGGCAATCTTTTCGCCGGTAATGTTGCAGTCGGTGGTGTGCACAAGGAAGCTGATACCGTTTTCCTCGGCTTTCTGCAGAAGCTGTGCGATTCTCAGAGTGGTGGCATAAGTGGTGACAAACATTGCCACAAGCTCGCCTGAGCGAGCAAGGTAGGTAACCTGTCTGCCGTCAATCTTCTGCTTTTCTTCAAATTCCTCAGAGGGGGTCTGGATTGCATATTTTTCAAGAAGAGAGCGGTTTCCCACAAGGATACGTTCACCGTTTACCCAGCCCACAAGACCTGCCTGATCCTCGTAGAGCACGCTTTCAACCTTGGGCAGGGACTTTTGACTGTTTTGTGCAACGTGGTCAAATACACTTGCCATGGGATTCTGGGCTTCTTTGAGCACAGCGGCGGCGGCAAGCATAGCTTCTTCAACCTTGTTATTTGTGAAGGCTTTGACGCCGTTTAATGTGATGCTGTCCACAGGGTACAAATCCCGAGCCTGACAGATAACAGCTTTGGTGTCGCAGAACTGACGAACTGCAGGGTAACCGCTTATCATAGCGTTTTTGGAAAGGGTATCCTTGCAAAGTATATGCATAGGCAGGTTAACTGCCAGCAGATTGCTTATGGGAGCCGAAATACAGGTCATAACTGCAAAAGCGGAGAATGCACCCCAGAAATCCTTTGCAACTATGCCGTAAAGAGTTGCTACAAAAAGTGAGCACAAAAGTGTGACGGGAGCCAGCTTGCCTGCCATATCCTCCGAGGGGTCGGGGGAGTATGAAAGCCGCAAAAAGTCGCTCATAAAATCAGTTTCGTGCTGGTAGGCGATAATGGGCTTGTCCTGTGTTGTGCCGCTTACAAGCTGTCGTGCAACGTCTTCGTTTGTGTAAATTTTAGCCGCGTATGCGGTAGTGGTTTTGTTGGTGACAAATTTGAAGTTGTCCTTCACCCTCATAACCATAAAGAGCTTGCCAAGGCAGTTGAGTAAAAGTGCCAGAGTAGCGAGGGTTGAGTAGATATACTGGGAAGAACCAAAAAACTCTGCAGGGATAATCAGAGCAACAATGCCCTGCAGGGTGGTGGCAACAGCACATACTGCCGCCGCTGAGTCGGAATTGCCCTTGAATTTCTTGAAGGCAGAGAGTCCGTTTAAGATGGTTACTCGGTTAACCCAGCAGGAAAGACAAAGCATCAGGAAGTTTACTATTGCCAAAATAAGAGAAGCAACGTAATTCTCGGAGAGGGCAGGGCTTAGTACACGGCTGACAATGGTCAGAATAAGGGTGAGCAGGAAGAGAGCGCCTGTGAAGATGCTGTTCACAAACATCTTGCGAATGTTGGAGTTTACCTCGTGCATAATGCTCTTTGCATCCTGATGGCTTCGGAAATCCTCAATCTGAATTGTCTTTTCTCTGAAATCATCGTTTTCGTCTTCTTCGCTTGATGAGAAGAAGCTGACAATCCTGCCTATGATTCCTGCGGCGATTTTCTTTGGTGTGGGCTTTTCATCTTCGCTCTCCTGCGAAGCATCTTTCTCAGGCTTTAAGGTCTGAGAGATAACAGGGTTGGGAGAAGCAAGGTATTTTTTGTACTCGTTTTCTACAACTGCAGAGAATTTTCCTGCGCGGACATGTACCTTTTCAACCTTACTTTCGTGCTGGTAAACAGGTACCTTGGAAACAACGGTCTGCACAGCACCCACGGGCTTGGGCTTACCGAAAAGACGCTCAAAATTGCTAAGTCCGTCGCTGTCTTCGGCTTCGCTTTCTTCGGAGGAAGCCTCTGCTTCTGAAGGTGTGATTTTCTTTTCCTCTGTGGTTTCCTCGTCAAGTGCGATGTCGATGGTGTCAACATCCTGCATATGTATGGAGCGGACCTTGAAGGAGTCCACCTCGTCAATAATATCCTCAGAGATAGTGGTGCCCTCGTCATACTCAGGAGAAAGGGTCACTACGGTATCGATTTCAGGTTCCTTTTCTTCCTCTTTGATTTGCTCTGAGGCTTCGGCCTCGGGGGAAGCTTCTTCTGCTGAAGGTGAGGGCTCGTATTCACTCTCAACGTCAAGAGGACTCTGATTTGTGAGCCTTACCTCTTTGCTCTTGTTGCTGTATATTTCCTCCATCTTAGGGCCGCCGCTGAGCTTTACGGCTTCCTTTGCCATTTTCTCCTGCTCGGAAAGAAATCTTGCTTCTTCAATAATGGAGTCTATAGTGTGGTCTGAAGTGCCTGTTGGTATATCCTTGGGTTCGTTGCTCATTCTTTTCACTTCCTTACAATTTATATACAAAGCGTTATCTGCATTCTGCAACTCTATACATCAGGATGCCGGCGGCAACAGATGCGTTGAGGGAGTTGATTTTGCCCTTCATAGGCAAGGATACGATTACGTCGCATTTTTCTCTTACAAGTCTTGAGATGCCCTTGCCCTCGTTTCCGATTACAAGTGCAACAGCACCGCTCATATCACACTTGCGGTAGTCCTCACCGTTCATATCGGCACCGTATATCCACAAGCCTTTTTCCTTGAGTGTGTCAATAACTGAGGGGATGTTAGGCACTCGCACAACGGGAACGTACTCAACAGCACCTGCGGCAGTCTTGCCTACCGTGAAGCTGAGTCCTGCGCTTCTGCGGTTGGGAATAATTACTCCGTGAGCACCTGCACATTCTGCGCTCCTGATAATAGCGCCTAAGTTGTGAGGATCTTCGATTTCGTCCAGAATTATAACAAAGGGAGCTTCGTTTCGCTCCTTTGCAAGCAAGAAGATATCGTCGAGCTCCTTGTATTCGCAGACAGCGGCAACAGCGGCAATACCCTGATGGGTGCCCCCTGCGCACATATAATCAAGCTTTTTGGGGTCAACCTCTTTTATGCGAAGCTTCTTTTCTTTTGCTTTTGCAAGGATTCCCACAATGGCGCCTGTTTTGGCTCCTTTTGCCACCAGCACAGAGTCAATGGGTCTGCCCGAACGGATGGCTTCGCTTACAGGGTTCCTGCCGAATATAATATCCCCTCTCTGCTCAGAGGAGTTCTTTTCTTTTGAATAATCTGACATTTTAACCTATCCTTTTCTGCGTTCTTGAAAAAAACTTCAAAGAACGAGCTTGTAGATTTTACAAATACCCATACATATTATATTGTATCATAAAAGCTTTTGTTTGAGAATAGGGTTTGTTAATTTTTTAGGGGGATTTTTGCCGAAAAATTTACAATTCATATAAGACGTCAAGGGCAACAGCACCCTCATCGAAGGAGGGGTCGGGTATGCCGTAGGTTTGTGTTACAGGGTCCAGAAAAAGCTTAGCCTCGGGTGGGAAATAGGTAAAGGACAAAATCATTATGAATATCAGAAAAAGCATCATGGTGCCGGTTAGAAAAAATTGTCCCTTGTTTCTTTCGCTTAAGGTCAGCTTGTAAGAAATCAAATGAGCCAAAAAGGAAAAAGCAAGACTTGATGTTAAATTGAGAACAACAGAGCTTGTGCCCAAGAGTGTTGTGTAGATGTAAAAAAAGCAGGCGATGGACAGGCACAGAGAATATAGTCCTACCGCCTTTGCCCAAACAAAGGCTTTGAGCGGCGGCTTTGCCCACAAAAGCTCTGTTACCGCCCACAGCATATATCCGATAGAAAAGATTTTTAGGTGCTCCCAGATGCTTTCGTTTACTGAGCCCAGCAATGCACCCAACACCGAGCCGCCGGATAAATTGTAGAAAAAATGCAAAAAGGAGGCTATAGCAAAAACTACAGCACCCCCTACAGCTTCAAGTCTTTTGAAAGTTTTATCGTTCATAATCTCACCCGTACATTATATGCGTAAAGGGGAGAGATATAACTAAAGTATAAGCAGATGGATAAGGGTTGATGCTCCTGCTCCAAGTGCTGCAGAAAGCCCAAGTCTGAGCGCCCAGAAGCCGAAGCTTCGCTTTATGCCCATACATGAAGGCTTGCTTACATCCTTCATCAGAGATTTTGCTTCTTTTTCTAAGGCATCCTGCTGAACCTTTGCATATTCGGGGCGTACCACCAGCCAAGCACGTTCGTAGTAAATACTGCTCAGGTCGGAAATTTCTATAATCTGTCTGTTTACACCTTTTATCATAGCTTTTTGCTCCTTGGATTGTATTTGGTAGATATACTATCTACGTTATCTTTGACTTGTTTTGGCAGGATTATGCAGACGCAAGGGGCTGTTTTTTACTTTGAAGAAAATAGAGCGTGGTTTTAATTCTGCAAAGAAACCATAAATAATTTCCTTTTGGAACTATACGAATTGTATTATTCATATTTATCAACAAAAATGTTGAAAACTATGTGGAAAATGTGAATAACTGAGGCTTCAAACATAGATATTAACTAAATTTACTTGAAATTTCCTTTTTTGAATAAAAAATCATACTGTTGAAATATATTCTTTTTTCGTATTTTAACGGATTTGGTATTACAATTTGTATTATTGACAAAGTCAACGGCAAATGAAGAATTTTCAAAAAAATTTTTCAAAAATAAAAAACGGCTTTTGCAAAAGCAAAAACCGTTTGAAAACATATTGATTATTGACTAAAATACGTGAGCGGCTATGACGTTGTATATAGCCACCGAAGAGAAGCCGCACCCCAAACCCAAAATTACACCTGCTGCTACGTCGGTCATATAGTGTACCCGCAGGTACATTCGGCTGAAAGCAATCAGCGAGGCAAGCACAAAGGTGGGGATAACAATCCACACGGGGCATCGAAGGGCAGACACCGCCACTACAGAGAAGGAGGAGGCGGAGTGACCAGAAGGGAAGGAGTAGTACTTGGGACGTTTGATAATCTGCTCATCCTCGGGGAGCTCCTCGGAGGGGCGCACCCTTCCCACAAGGCGTTTGATTGTGATTTCACCTACAAGCCAAGTGATAAAGAGGCTTAAAAGGATGTTAAGACCTGCTGAACGCATCTGCTTTGAGATAATCAAAGGGATACACATTGCAAACCAGACGGTTCCGCCTGTGCCAAGATGGGTGATTACCGCCATTATTTTGTTGTTTCTGTGGTTGTGGAGCTTTTTGATGGATTTGAGAACCTTCAAATCAAGCTCTTTTAGTTTTTGGAACATAACAAAAGCCTCATAATGTGGTAAGTAAAGCTTCTCAATAAGCTGTATAAAGATACATTACTATAATAACACATAAAATGGGCTTTGAAAATACCTTTTCTTAACAAAGTTCGGCTTTTTTTGATGGAAAGTAAAGGATTTAATTAATTTTCAAGATGGATAAGGTGAGCAATACAAGGAATACTTTGTCCCTGCTGGCAGGAGGTGGGACTCATAAGAGCACCTGTGGCAACAAAAAGTATATTGTGAAGCTTGCCGCTTTTCATTTTGGGGAGGATGTGGGAGCAGAGTACCGAGGCGGCACAACCGCAGCCCGAGCCTCCTGCGTGAACATCCTGCACATCCTTTTCAAATATGAGAAGACCGCAGTCGCGATGTATTTCTCTGATGTTGAGCCCGTTTTCTTCTGTGAGCTTGTAAAGAAGCGAAGAGCCCACCTGCCCTAAGTCGCCTGTATAAATACGGTCGAAGTCCGAAGGGGACTTTCCTGTGTCCGAAAAAAAGTCAAGCAAGGTCTGAGCCGCGGCAGGAGCCATCGCCGCTCCCATATTGTTGGCATCTGTCACTCCCAAATCCTGAATTCTTCCGACTGTTGCACCGCAGATTCTGGGGTTGTGCCCTTTGCCGTATCCCAGTATACTGCAACCCGAGCCGGTGACGGTCCATTGAGCTGTGGGGGGACGTTGTCCGCCGTATTCAAGAGGGAAGCGGTATTGTCTTTCGGCAGAGCAAAAATGAGAGGAGGTTACACAGGCACAGAGAGCAGCTGCCTGTGATTCAAGGGTAACAGCTCCCATAATGAGGGTTTGAGCCATTGTGGAGCAGGCACCGTATTGCCCCAGATATGGGATGGAGAATGCCTTGAGTCCATAGCTTGAGGATATGCATTGATTAAGTAGATCCCCTGAAAACACAAAGTCGATGTTCTCTGCATGAAGGGTGGCTTTTTCCAGAGCAAGCTGTAAGGCTTCCTTTTGCAGTTGGCTTTCTGCCTGCTCCCATGTGTCCTTACCTGCCTTGGGGTCGTAGATGATTTTGTCAAATTTTTTGCCCAAGGGTCCCTCGGCTTCTTTGGGACCTGCCACAGAGGCGAAGCTAAGTATTTCAGGTCCGTGCGAAAACACAAGGGTATATCTGCCTTTACGTGTTATCATAAAAAGAAAACTCCCTTTGCAATTTTTAATAGCATTTGCAAAAGGAGTTTTGTTATTCGTTTGAGCAATCAGACAAAAGATGATTGTTAATTGTTATCAGCTACTGCGACTGTGGGCTCCACAGGGTCTGCAGGGGGTTCAGGAGCAGGGGTTGCAGGCTCTACAGGCTCAGGGGGATTTGTGGGGTTGTTCTCTACAGGGGGAGTAGTTACAACAGGAGCGGTGGGCTTCTCCACAGGCTTTGTTTCAGGGGCTGTTGTGGGAGGTGCTGTTGTTGCTTCCTCTTCCTTCTCTGCATAATACATATACTCAGAATAGGGCAGCTGCTCTCTGTAAACCTCTTTGCCGTCTTTGAGGAAAACACGCTCTGTGCTTACCTTGAAGTAGTTGTCTTCGTAGCTTGCTTCGTAAATGTTGTTGTTGATTTTAACCTCGTCAAAAGAGGGGTCCTGATATCCGTAAATGCTAACATACATAGTACGACCTGAGGAGTAGCACTGGAAGTACATAGGATATTCTGTAACGTTTTTAAGCTTCAAATCCAGATAAGGATAAGCGATGGTAGCATCCAAGCCTGCATCTACATAAGAGGACTCAAAGCAATGGCAGTAACGCTCAACAATCTCCATATTTGTGCGGATAGCCGCGTTGTAGACGGTTGTACTTGCCTGACATATACCGCCGCCGATGCCTGTGTCGTACTCGCCGTTTACAATAACTGTTGCAGGGCGGTAGCCGAGAGAGGTCAGGTTGCCGTTTCCAGCGTGAGCATTGAAGGACCATACTTCGCCGGGGTTGATAACGGAGCCGTTGCAGCCTGCAAGGGCAAGAGTCATATTGTGAACGGCATCCATAGTGTTGGACGAATAGGTTGAGAAAGAAGAAAGCAACTGAATTTTGCCGTTTATGTCATCGTAAGTAAGCTCGGGCTGAAGCTCAGAAACTTTAGCTTTGATGTCAGCAGGCTTTTTGCTGTCTTTGATGAACTTGTTGATTTCCTTTGTGATTTCCTTTGAAAGAGCAGGCTGGTCCAGTTTAAGACCTGTGCTGTCTTTTATGAAGGATATATCGTTATTCTCTGCACTGCCGATGGTTGCATTCTTGGCTTCTTTGTCAACTTCCTTGGCAATTTCTGCAACCTTCTTGTTAACAGACTCCTCAGAAACAGAAACCTTGAGCTCAAAAGTTTTATCGGTTGTTTTCTTTGTGTTGCTCTGTGTGGTTGCATTGCTGTGCTTTACAGCGTCAAGAAGAATTTCATTAACGTTATTTGCGTATGTAAAGTCAGCTTTTTTGAGCTTATACTCCTTGTCAGCTGCGGTTATCTTAAGCTCAAAATCCTTTACCAGAGAGTCACATTCAGCAAGGAGCTTTTCTTTGGCATCCTTGTAAATAAGACCGTTAAGATTAACGGAGCCTGCGTAGATGCCGTCTGAAAATACATAGGTGGCCTCGTCGATAGTGGTGATTTCCATACTGTCGGGAGTAGCGGTCTGCTCGTTGTTGCAAGCGGTAAGGCTTGAAGTAAGCACAACTGTCAGAAGGCATACCAAAGCGGTGACCGCAAGGACAAGAGCAAGGTGCTTTTTGTTCATACTCTTCTCTGCGTGGCGGTATCTTTTATTATTATCACTCATATAAAAACCTCTTTTTCAAAAAAGATATATTTTCACATTGTGTTCATATTCGATATATATAATACAATAAACTTCTGAAAAAAGGAAGATGAAACCTGCATTTTTTCTATGTAATATCTTCCAAACTTATTGCCAGTTATGGCGTTTTTTTTGGATTCATTTGTTAGAATAAGTAAAAAGCGGATAAGTTAGTTGAATTTTATCGAAAAAAGCCTTATTATATAAGAAGCAGAGCGGTACAAGCTTGTGCTTAAAGGAGGAAAATATGAAGCGTTTAATTTGTGTTCTGATGATATTTATTATGGCATTTTCACTATGTGCCTGCTCGGATTCTATTATGCACTCTGATGCAAATCTTAAGAAGAATTTTGAGCGCTCGGAGAACGTTCCCACGTATGACTTTTTGTCTGAGGAGCACACCACTCCCGAAAATTACGAGAAATACACCGAAGGCTCCATTGATTTTGCCATAAAGCTTCTGGCAGAAAATATGCAAGAGGGGGAGAATACGGTTGTATCTCCTGTGTCTGCATCAGCGGTGCTTAGCACACTGGCACTCGGAGCCGGAGGCAAAACATCAAGTGAAATCCGCAACGCCATAGCATCCGGTACAAGTACGGACGTTATAAGCACAGGCACACACTATCTCTTCAGCCGACTCACAGCATTCAATAGCGAAGAAGGCTACTTCAAGAGTGCAAACTCCTTGTGGTTTGACAACAGATTTGATGTGAAATCTTCTTTTTTACAGTCTTGCACAAACTATTATGACACCGATATTTTCCGTATAGATTTCACAGAGGTTGACGCTGCGGACAAGGTGAACTGCTGGGTGAATGAAAAAACTAACTCAGAAATTACAAATATTATCGACAGCACCGAGGGTGCTTGCACCATTGCAATCAATACCGCTCTTATGGAAGACGCTTGGGCAACTCCTTATGATGAGCTTCAGATGAGCAAGGGAACCTTCTCTGGTGCAAAGGGCGACACAGAGGCTGAGTTTATGTCCTCCAATGAGTTTTATGTAAGCACCGCTTATGCAGAGGGCTTTGTTAAGGGCTTCAAAAACGTGCCCTGCAAGTTTATGGCACTTCTTCCCAAAGAGGACGAAAACATTGCGGATTTCGTAAACAATCTGAGTGTCGGCAGACTCACGGCAATTATTGATTCTCAGGCACCTATGGAAAGATGTGTTGCAAAGCTTCCCGTGTTTTCTGTGGAATCAGATTTGGAGCTGACAGAAAGCCTCAAGGCAATGGGCATAAACACAATGTTTGATGCAGAAAAAGCCGATTTTTCAAACCTTTCCAATGCAGGTCAGGTTTATATAAGCGAGGTTAACCAGAAGGCCTTTGTTGAGGTTGGCCCTCAGGGTGCCAAGGCAGGTGCCGCTACTTCTGCTGTTTTGGCTTATGGTGTTTCCCCCTCGGAAGATGTGGTTGAGTTTAAAGAACTTACCTTTGACAGACCCTTTGTGTTTGTAATCTATGACAACGAATCCAACGTGCCCGCTTTCATCGGTGTGGTGAATAACGTTGATTGATTCAGAGGTGTTTATGGTTTACATTGGCTGGGTTTTTGCTGTTCTTTGTTCCGTTGTTTTTCCTGTTTTGCTTTCAATTTTTCTTGCAAAAAGAGCAGAAAATGTGAAGGGTGTGCTTCTCGGAGCGGCTTGCTTTACCCTTACTCAGATTTTACTCAGACTTCCTATGCTGTCTGTTATGTCCCTTTGGGCAGACTATGTGGTTTTTCAATCGGTATATCCGATTTTGAACCTTGCTTTTCTCAGTTTTTCCGCCGGCTTGGTTGAAGAAATCGGAAGATTTGTTTTTATGAAGTTTTTTATGAAAAGCAGTAAGACTGCTGATGCCATTGCCTTTGGTGCAGGACACGGCTCTGTTGAGGCGGTGCTTCTGGTAGGGCTCTCACAATTTGCTTTAGTGTTATTGGCAGGAGGAAGTCTTGCAGGATACTCTGCAAGTGAGTTCTTTCTCTCAGGTGCAGAGAGAGTATTTGCGATTTGTACTCACATTGGTTTGTCGCTTATAATATGGAGCGGAATAAAACGCAGAATGAGCGGTTTGTTTGTGCCTCTTTGTGTTGTGCTTCACGGCGTGTTTAATTTTACAGCATCATATTTGCAGTTTCTTGGTGTGAATATGTATATTGTAGAAGGTGTTATCGCTTTTGCAGGAGTTAGTCTGTTGATTTCAGGGTTAGTTCTTTGCAGGGATAAGAAATCCTGAACGGAGGTTTTGTAAATGAGGAATAAAACTGTCGTACACCTGCTTTCCTATCTTTGTTTGTTGTTGGTTGCGTTTGCTTTTAGCGGTTGCTCCCTGTCGGGTGCACCGATTCCTGAAGGGATGGATTCCGAAAGCACCATAGCTATGGCACAGGATATTGCAGTCAGCCTTTCAAAAGGTGAGTATGATGCGGTTGCGGAGCAATTCAGCGACGAAATGAAAGCTCAGCTTTCCGCGCAGAGTCTGCAAGATGCTCTCTCAAAAGAAATCAACAAACGCGGAGAGGTCACAAAGTTTTTATCTCACTCAATTAGAGGAGGGTTGGATGACGAAGCAGGAGAGTATGCGGTGGTGGTGCTTGTGTGCAAATGTGAAAACAGCACTTCAACCTTTACAATTTCTATTGACACAGATATGAAAATCTGCGGTCTGTATATGAAATAACACACAATTAAGCCTCCGAGAAAACTCGGAGGTTGTTTTTTAGGGTGCATACGGATAACAAAAGCGGTACATTCCAAAAGAATGTACCGCTTGATTTGTATTAATGAATTACTTAACGTGCCAGAGCTCGGTTGCGTACTGGAGGATAGTTCTGTCAGAGCTGAACTCGCCTGCGTTTGCAACATTCTTGAGGCACTTTCTGCCGAATGCTATGCGGTCTGCATACTCAGCATTTGCGCGAATCTTGGTGTCAACGTAATCCTGAAGGTCGAGAAGGAGGAAGTAGTGGTCGGGTGCGTGCCAGCACTTGCCGTCAAGGATACCCTCCCAGAGCTCACGGAAGCTGCCTTCGCCCTGAGCACCGTTATCATTGAACATACCGTTAACCAGAGTGTCAACAACACGTCTGATGTACTCGTTCTGCTCGTAGATAGCGCGGGGCCAGTAGCCCTCTTTCTTGAGTCTTTCGATTTCTTCAACGCGTGCACCGAAGATGTACTCGTTCTCTTCGCCTGCCTTCTGTGCAATCTCAACGTTAGCACCGTCGTAGGTACCCAGTGTTACTGCACCGTTGAGCATAAACTTCATGTTACCTGTACCGGAAGCCTCTGTACCTGCTGTGGAAATCTGCTCGGAGAAATCAGCAGCAACAACAATCTTCTCTGCATAGGAAACGTTGTAGTTGGAAATAAATACAACCTGAAGCTTGTCCTTTGTATCAGGGTCGTTGTTTACAAGGTTAGCAATCTCGTTGATATACTTGATGATTGCCTTTGCACGGCGGTAACCGGGAGCAGCCTTAGCACCGAAGATGTAAGCTGTGGGGTTCCAGTTAGGAAGCTTGCCGTCCTTGATAAGGAAGTAGATATAGAGGATGGAGAAAGCATTGAGAAGCTGACGCTTGTACTCATGCAGACGCTTAACCTGAATATCGAAGATGAAGTCAGGGTTAAGGTCGAAGTTGTCCATCTTCTTAACGTACTGTGCAAGCTGCTTTTTCTTCTTAGCCTTAATCTTGTTGAACTCTTTTACGGTCTTGTCGTCGAGCATATCGTTGAGAGCGGAAAGCTTAGAAAGATCTCTCTGCCAGCCGTCGCCAACTCTCTCTGTGATGAACTCGGAGAGCTCGGGATTGCAAAGACCAAGCCAACGTCTTTGAGTGATACCGTTTGTCTTGTTCTGGAAGCGGTCGGGATAGATTGCATACCAATCCTTGAGAACGTCGTTCTTGAGGATTTCTGTGTGAATCCAAGCAACACCGTTAACGTAGCTTGATGCGTAGATGCCAAGACGAGCCATGTGAACTCTCTCGCCGTCGATGATGCGCATCTCGTTAACCTTCCACTCCTCAAGGCCCATGCCTCTGAGGTCGCACATTTCCTTCTCATTGATTCTCTCAATGATGGAGTAAATCTCGGGGATAACCTCACGCATAAGGGAGATGCTCCACTTTTCAAGAGCCTCTGCCATAACTGTGTGGTTGGTGTATGCAAATGTCTTCTGAGCGATTGCGAAAGCCTCGTCAAAGCCGATGCCCTCTAAAGCGAGAAGACGGATAAGCTCGGGGATACAGCAGATGGGGTGTGTATCGTTAAGCTGGCAAGCGTTCATCTCAGCAAAGTGAGAGAAGTCATTGCCGTACTTAGCCTTGTACTTCCTGATGATGTCCTGCAGAGAAGCGGAGCAGAAGAAGTACTGCTGCTTGAGTCTTAATACCTTACCCTCGCGGGTGTTGTCGTTGGGATAAAGAACCTTGGAGATGTTCTCAGCGTCGTTCTTAGCCTTGATAGACTCGTCGTATCTGCCTTCGTTGAACTGGAGGAAGTTGAACTCGTCTACTGCCTCTGCCTGCCAAAGACGGAGAGTGTTGATGTTCTTTGTGCCGTAGCCGATGATAGCCATATCGTAAGGAACAGCAACAACTGTCTGGTCAGCAAACTTAACTGTAACAGCGTCCTCGATGCAACGGATGCTCCAGGGGTCGCCGAACTTCTGCCAATCGTCTGCAACCTCTACCTGATAGCCGTTTTCAATAAGCTGCTTGAAAAGACCGTACTTGTAGCGGATGCCGTAGCCGTCAAGGGGAACCTCCTGAGTTGCAGCGGAATCAAGGAAGCAAGCTGCAAGTCTGCCCAGACCGCCGTTACCGAGAGCTGCGTCGTCGATATCCTCGAACTGGTTGATGTTCATACCCTTGGATTTGAGAAGCTCCTTAACTTCGTCAAGAGCGCCAAGACAGTAAAGATTGTTGTAAATCATTCTGCCCATAAGGAACTCAGCGGAGAAGTAGTAAGCTCTGCGCTTCTTTGCGTGAGCCTTCTTTGACTTTTCCCAGCGTTCTGCGATGTCGCCCATAACGGCTTTGCCCAGAACCTGGTGGAGCTGTTCTTTTGTCAGCTCCTTGGGTTTTTTACAGTAAGCACTTTTAGCAATAAGCTCAAGATTTTCCATAATGGTACTCATTATTTAGTCCTCCAGTCTATTGTAGGTGTTAACCATTCTGTCTGTTATGGTTTATAACCATATCGTTAAGTTTAGCGGCAAGCTCATCTGTGAGAGCTGCAGCATCTATTCTCCACTCCCAGTTACCGCCAAGGGTAGAGGGTGTGTTGATTCTTGCTTCTGTGCCAAGTCCCAGAATATCCTGCATCTGGATGATGGCATACTTTGCAACGCTTGCGTAAGCTGTGCGGATGATACCCCAGTTAAAGCCTTCGTCCCAGCCGATGTTGCAGTAGTTTACTGCATACTGGATGTCGCTTTCCTTTGCCTGAGCCTTCCAGCCCATGAGGGTATCGTTGTCGTGTGTGCCTGAGTATACTACGCAGTTTTCGGGATAGTTGTGGGGCAGGTAATCGTTAGCCTCACCGCTGTCAAATGCGAACTCCAGAACCTTCATACCGGGGTAACCGCAGTCAAGAAGAAGCTGCTTAACACCGGGGGTTAAGTCGCCCAAATCCTCAGCAACAATCTCAACATCCTCAATCTGCTCGTTCATAAGGTTGAAGAACTCAATGCCGGGGCCTACCATCCAGCTGCCGCCGATAGCGTTGTCGGCAGGGAAGGGAATTGCATAGTAGCTGTCAAATGCACGGAAGTGGTCAATACGTGTAATATCAAAGAGAGCGGTTGCTGCCTTGATACGCTCAAACCACCAAGCGTAGCCTGTGCTCTTGAGGTACTCCCAGTTGTAGAGGGGGTTGCCCCAAAGCTGACCTGTAGCAGAGAAGTAGTCGGGGGGACAGCCTGCTACGCAAACGGGCTGTCTTTCTTCGTCAAGCCAGAACACCTCGGGGTTAGCCCAAGTGTCTGCAGAGTCCATAGCAACATAGATGGGCATATCGCCGAGAATCTTGATGCCGAGGGAATTTACATAAGCGCGGAATTTCTCCCACTGCTCGTAGAATTTAAACTGAACAAAGCTCCAGAAACCAATCTCGTCTGAGAACTTTCTTGTGTAGCGGGCAACAGCCTTTTCGTCGCGAACGCGGATTTCAGCATCTTCCCACTCTGTCCATGCCTTCATACCGTTAGCCTTTTTAACTGCCATATAAAGAGCGTAGTTTTTAAGCCAAGCGCTGTTACGACGCTTGAAGGAACGGAAAGCCTTCTGAGCAGCAGAGTCCTTATCCAGAGCCTTGAAGTTGTCATAGGCTTTGCGAAGAACCTCGAAGCGGTAGTTGTAGATTTTTTCGTAATCAACGTAACCGGGGTTTGAGCCGTACTCGTAGCCTTCAATGTCAGAAGCCTTAAGGAGGCCTTCCTCAATAAGCATATCAAGGTCAATCATGTAAGGGTTGCCTGCATAGGTTGAGAAGGACTGATAAGGAGAGTCACCGTAGCTGGTAGGTCCTACAGGAAGAATCTGCCAGATGGTCTGACCTGCTTTTTTCAGAAAGTCTGCGAACTTGTAAGCTTCTTTGCCGATGGTGCCGATACCATAGGGAGAAGGCAGAGAAGTGATGGGCATAAGAATGCCGGCTGCTCTTGACATAAAATCATCTCCTGAAAATATTATGTTTTATTTGATATCTTCCGATATATTGTGTGTGGTAAATACTCCACCGACAACATTCGGTGGTTGCAGTCAGTATTATCGAAAAAACTCGTAATTTGACTACAATAGATATTAAGATTGTAGCACAAAGAAACGGATTTGGCAAGTCTTTACAGGGCAGAAACGGCTTAAATACTGGCAATTACACAATAAATGGCTAAATACGCAGAGAGTTGGCGATTTTTATCTCGATTGTTCTTTTTTGCAGTAAAATCGGCTTTTATTACCCTTGTTTCGTCTTTTGTTGAGATGCCTATGAATACGGTGCCAACAGGTTTTTCGGGGGTGCCTCCCGTGGGGCCTGCAACTCCTGTGGTGCTTACACCTACATCAGCATTTGCGAGAAGCCGGACCCCCTGTGCCATTTCACAGGCGGTTTGAGGGGATACTGCCCCAAAGTCCTTGAGGGTTTTATCTTTTACACCAAGGACTTTTTCTTTTATATGGTTTGCATAGGAGCACACACCGCAGTCGTAAACCTCGGATACTCCTGCCTCGTCTGTGAGAAGCTTGCTTATAAGTCCTCCTGTGCAGCTTTCGGCAACTGCAACCTTCATTCCCTTATCTTCAAGCTTTTTTATCAGAAGCTTTGCAAGGCTGTCTGCTTCAATGCTTTCGTTTTGAAGAATAAGCTCAAAGTCCTTTTGGGTTATTACTGTGTATTCCATTTTAATCCCTCTTGTTTATGATTTGTGTTGTTGCAGAAAAATCTGTACTTACAAATTATTTCCATATATTAATTTTCCATACACTTTTATAATATCATTTCAAGTTGATTATTGCAATGAAGAGTGTTTTTTGTTATATTTTATATATAGTTATGTTATGAAATACGGAGTTAGGATTATGGCTTGGTTTTTTGCACAGGAAAATATACACAGCACAAGCTTTCTTATAACAGGTGAGGATGCAAAGCACATTGAAAAATCCCTGAGAATGAGAAAGGGAGAGGCTCTTACATTGGTTTGTCCCGACCTTATGGAGCATCATTGTGAGATTGAGGACTTCACCTCGGAGGGTGTTTTGGTAAAGATTAAGGAGTCGGTATCCTGTCAGCAGGAAGCTACGGTTAAAGTTACTCTTTATCAGTCCTTGACAAAGGGTGAAAAAATGGATTTGATTGTGCAGAAGGCTGTGGAGCTTGGAGTGCACAGGATTGTGCCTGTGCAAACTTCGCGGTGTGTTTCCCGCCCCGACGAAAAATCCCTGAGGAAAAAGCAAGACAGATGGCAGAAAATTGCAACAGGTGCCGCACAGCAGTCCTGCAGAGGTTTGGTGCCGGAGGTGTCACCTTGCATGAGCTTTTCTTCTGCTGTGGCAGAATCGCGTGAAAACGATTTGAGTATTATTTTTTATGAAGGCGGAGGAGAGTCCCTCTCTGCACTTGTAAGCAAGGATATAAAATCAGTTGCAATCTTTGTAGGACCTGAGGGTGGTTTGGATATTTCCGAGGTGAATTTTGCAAAGGAAGCAGGAGTTGTGCCTGCAACCTTGGGCAAAAGAATTCTCAGAGCAGAAACCGCACCCTTGGCAGGGGTTTCGGCAATTATGTGTTTAAGCGGTAATTTTGATTAAATTATAGGAGTGGAATTATGAATAAAACAGTTGGAATTATTTGTGCTATGGAGCTGGAGCTTCAGGGGCTTATTGATATTATCAAAACAGAAAGCACTATGGAAAAATCGGGTACTATCTTTTATAAAGGTAAGATAGGCAACACGGATGTGGTTCTCGTACAGTGCGGAATCGGCAAGGTTAGTGCT
Source organism: Ruminococcus sp. (assembly GCA_017411385.1). GTDB lineage: Bacteria > Bacillota > Clostridia > Oscillospirales > Acutalibacteraceae > Ruminococcoides. The sequence goes on along the minus strand of JAFQQF010000016.1, from coordinate 98,205 downwards.
GCAATCTGTACCCAGATGCTTATTGATTTTTACTCACCCGATATGATAATAAACAGCGGCGTTGCAGGTGCATTGTCTGCGGATGTAACCGTCGGCGATGTAGTCATTGCCACAGCGGCAGTGCAGCATGACTTTGATTGTACCGCTTTTGGTGAACCTAAAGGAACACTTGAACTTTTAGGAAAAAGAATAGTGGAGATTCCTGCAGATGAAGAGATTTCTTCAAAGCTTTATGAGGCAGCAAAGAAGCTTGATGGAACAAGAGTATTCAGAGGCATTGTTGCTACAGGTGACAAGTTTGTATCAGACAGCGAAGAAAGACTTTCCATTGGTAAGGAGTTCTCTGCCCTTGCCTGCGAGATGGAGGGCGGTGCTATGGCACAGGTTTGCTACAGAGCACGTGTGCCCTTTGCAATCCTCCGCAGTATTTCTGACGATATAGGCCATAATACCACCGTGGACTTTAATGAGTTCAAGGTTATGGCGGCAAAGAAAACCGTAGATGTGCTGTCTGAAGTGCTCAGATAATTTTGCTCCAAGAGAGGCGATAGGATATGACAATCACCATTAGGCTTGTGTTTGAGCTTATAGGTACCGTTGCCTTTGCGGCGTCCGGTGCCATAGTTGCTCTTTCGAAGAAAATGGATATTTTCGGAGTGGTGACCTTGGGTGTTGTTACCGCGGTGGGCGGCGGAGTAATCCGCGACCTTATTCTGGGAAACAACCCTCCCGCAACCTTCCGGAATCCTCTGTATGCCTTGGTGGCAATCGGGGTGTCTGTGATTTTGTTTATTCCTTGGGTGAGGAAGATTTTGTTTCATAAACCCAGAGTGTATGAGATAGTTATGCTTGTAATGGATTCTCTGGGGCTTGGAATCTTTACTGTAGTTGGAATACAGGTGGCGCACAGCACAGAGGGTGAACACAATGCTTTTCTGCTTGTTTTTGTTGGTATGATTACAGGCGTAGGCGGCGGTGTAATCCGTGATTTGTTGGCAGGGAACACACCCTTTATTCTTGTAAAACACTTTTACGCAAGCGCTTCTCTTATAGGTGCTGTGGTGTGTGTTGTGCTGTGGCATTATTTAGGAAGCTTTGCCGCAAGTGCAGGAGGAATGGTTGTAACGATTATTCTCAGGCTTCTGGCGGCACGCTACCATTGGAGTCTGCCCAAATCAGAAATGGAAGAACCTGTTTCAAAATAATAATTTGTATTTTACCGCAATCTGCCCTGTGTAAGGTTGCGGTTTTTTTGTTGGTTTTTTAGAAAAACAGCATTAATTTTTCTGAAATCAAAAAGAAATTATCGTTTTTCATAAAATTTTTCTTGACTTTTGAGTTTAATGGTGATATTATCCAGTACGAGGTGAATAATATTATGGACAAATACATCCGGATGTTCAAATGGTTACTGCTTATTATAGGCGGTACAACCTTCGTCCTTTCCGTTACGCTTATGCCCGAAGTGGCCAGTTGGGCAGCTTGGCGTATTCCGGAGATTGCTTATCTTGAATACCCCTTGCTTATTTTCGTGTGGGTTACATTGATTGGTTTTTACTACATTATTGTGCTGATTTTCAAAATCTGCAGTAATGTTCAGTCGGACAAGGCTTTTACTATGGGTACCGTAAGGCTTTTTGACAACATTGCATACATTGCAATGGGCGAGCTTGTGGCTTATATGATTGGTTTTATTGTATTGGCAATATGGCTGATGCGTGCCCATCCCAGCTTTGTGTTTATACTCTTCCTTGTTGCCTTTGTGTGTCTTATGCTTTTTGGCTTCTGCAAGGTTATGAAGCATCTTCTTCTTCGAGTTATTGACATCAAAGAAGAAAACGACTACACAATTTAATAAGGAGGAATTTTACAAATGCCGATAATCGTAAATTTGGACGTGATGATGGCAAAGCGCAAGATTTCCTCTAACGAGCTTGCGGAAATGATTGACATCACTCCCCCGAATCTCTCCATACTGAAAACAGGCAAGGCAAAAGCTATTCGTTTTTCAACTCTCGAGAAGCTTTGCAAGGCTCTCGACTGTCAACCGTCAGACATTCTTGAATACAAGGAGTGATTTTTATGACTGACAACTTTGTAAGGACAAAGGAGCAGGGCAACCCCTACACCCGTCCTGAGGAAAGAGAGTGTGTTCCCGTTATTTGTGAGGAGCCTGCACAGGCACCTTGTGACCCCTATGAGGGGGCACAGCCTGTTGAGTCTGTTGCAAATAAGCCTGAAAAATCAGGCAGATTTGATTTTTCTGTTTTTGAAAAATGCTTTACCCTTATAGCCCTTGTGCTGGGCTATGCTTTTGTCCGCTTCCTTTTTGGAGGCACAGCTCCGGGAATGGGAGCTCTCATATTCTTTGAAATTGCCCTTATGGCAGGAATGGTATTCCTTGCAAAAGAGGGTGTGAAGTTTAACGGCACAAGCATTTCGCTCGCGGCTCTTATTGCCTGCTTCCCCGTAACCTTTATTTTGAGCGACAATCCTGTTACCAAAGGCTTTGGTGCTTTGTTCTTGGCGGTACTTTATATGTACTGGATTTATTCATCCTGTGCCGGTATTAAAGGCTGCAGGCAGAGGTTTTTGAGCGATGCGCTACGCTCAACCTTTGTGAACCCCTTTAAGAACTTTATTGCTATGCCTGTGGCTGTTTTTAAGCCCGCAAAGAATACAAAGACCAAGGTTCTTCGCTATGTGCTTTTGGGCCTTCTGGTGACAATTCCCTTTACCGCCGTGATTGGTGCTTTGCTTATGTCCTCTGACGAGGCTTTCCGCAATTTCATCGGTATTGATAACATCTCGGATGAGCTGGGAGAGTTCCTCGTAAGATTCATTTTTGCAGTGCCTGTTGCGATGATAATTTTCAGTGTGCTGATTACCTCAATCCGTGACAGGGAAGCGGTAAAGAAAATGAACGGCAGAAAACGCAAGGGTGTGGCAAATCATATTGTTTTTATGACTGCTTTTGTGCCTGTTATTCTGCTTTACATTGCCTACTTTATTTCTCAGTTTGCATACTTCACAAGTGCTTTTCAGAGCATTCTGCCCGAAGATTTTACATACGCCGAGTATGCACGGCAGGGCTTCTTTGAGCTTTGCGGTGTGGTAGCAATCAATGTCTTTATGGTGCTGCTTACTATGCTTCTGTGCAAGAAGAAGGAAAACGGCCACTACAGTATAGGCGTTAAGCTTGTTGTTTGTGTGCTGTGCCTTTTTTCGTGGATGCTTGTTGCAATTTCTGTTGCAAAGATGGTTATGTATACCTCTGCATACGGCTTAACTCACAAGAGAATTTACACTTTGTGGCTGACAGCATTTATGTTCCTTCTTGTGTTTATTCTGTTTGTAAAAATCCTTGTTCCCAAGTTCCGATTCTGGAGTGCAACGTTTGCAATGTTCTTAATGCTGTTCTTTGTTTTCAGCTTTTTCCCCACAGACATGGTAATTGCAAAGTACAATGTGCAGTGGTTCAAGGAGGGCAAAATCGGCTGGATGGGCGAAGAAGCTCTCTACGAGCTTAACCACAGTGCCGTGCCGTACCTTGACGAGCTTTTTGATGATGAAACCGAGGTTGTAAACGAAATAGACCCCGAGTATCGGGACTACTACAAGACGTGGTATGAAGATGGGGATGAAGATTACAACGACTACTACGAAACCGTAGGCAAGCAGGTGCGTGGATTCTATCGATACCTTGCATCTTTTGATAATGGTTTTGTAGGCTTCAACCTTCCCGAAAACGATGCTCAGGTTTACTTTGAAAAAAGACAGATCAAGCCCTTTACGGAGGAACCTTCTTCCGAGGGAATTTACGTATAAAATCTCTTATAAAGATCTCCTATATATTAAACCGCACAGTTTACGCTTTTGTAAGCTGTGCGGTTTTGCTTTTGTCTATATGTCTTATGAGGAAATACTGTCGCTTGCTTGAGGGGATGTGCACATACAGGTGGCACAGCCCTTTTCTTTTCTGAAAAATATTCTGGGTTGTGCGTATACAGGTGATTTTTGAGGAAGGGATGACTGCTTCAATATAGCTTAATCCTCTGGTGCTTCGGATTAGAATGCTGTCATTCTTGCAAAGCAAAGCGGAGCGACTGTGAGCAACAGTTGAAAACATAAACCACACCACACCCCACAGAGTAAGAAAAAGTGCAAGGTGAGGCTCGGTGCGAAAAGGGGTGAGGGTATCCGTTAATATAAAGGCTAAGGACAAAAGAGAAATAAACAGCAAGGGCTTCCACGTGTAGCCCCACAGGGCAGATGTGTGAGGCTTGACAATGCTTTCGAAATTATCGGTGCAAGAGAATCCGAGGTTTTTTGCAATACCTTGGCATCTGCTTTTTCTGCTTGCAAGCAGTAAAGGGATTTTGTACTGCTTGGAATGAGATACATAAGCCTCCAAAGTAAACAGTCCCGAAAAATACAGCAGGATGCTTTGTCTTTTTACAAGGGCAGATATGGCTTTTTTGTTGATTTTTTTGGTGTGGTGCTTTATAAGACCGTGCTCAAGCAGAACAGAGTCATATCCCCTTGTCAGCCGAAGTCGGTAATAGCGGAAAAACTCAACTGCCGCACCTGTAGCCCAAGAGAAGAAAATAAGACTTGAAACAATCCGAAGAAAGGGCGGTGCTGCCGTGTAGCCTATTGCTTGCCACAAATCAGCATAGGAAAGAATACTTTGGGTTTGTTTTTCTCCCAGAATGCTTGCGATGTTGCGAAGTAAGGGCACTAAGGACAGAAGTCCCGTGAGAGAGGATGAAAAGCTCACGGAGAAAATAATAGAAGAAAACAAACCGTTTTTGAAAGAAGAGGTACCGTTTTTTAACAGAAGCTGTCTGCAGTCTTTGGCTTTAAGATAAATAGAGGCACTTGCTTTGGAAGAAAACACTTCTGCCTTGCATGCCTTGCAAAAACGAAGAAAAATACCCTGTGAAAGGTGAGTTGTGTGAATAGTTTTCTTTTTAAAGACCAGCTCTCTTGCAATAAAAATACCCTTTCTTATATGGATTGTGCTGTTTTCGGTGTAGGCATAAATGTGGTGCAGACTGAGGATTGCCCATACGCACAGAAGAAAAAGAGCACATATATCAGAGCGGTAAATATAAATTGCGATTTTGGGCGGAAGCTTTTCAAAAATAACCCTTTGCAGGGGGATTACCGCAAGAAGAAAGCCAAAGCGATACAGAAAGAAAACAACGTATACAAAAGAGGGCTTAAGCTTCATAGTTTTCCTCCGAACTTTGTATTTTTGACTCGATTTGCTCTGTGAAAGCTTCTGTCAGAGGCGGCAAAATAAAGGTGCTTCCTTCGCAGTATAAAACAAGGGTGCTAAGCTTAAGCTTTTGAGAAAGAGGAGTGGACACTCTTGTGGCGGCAAGAATGTGTCTTTGTTTTATATGCAGGTGTTTTCTTATGAAATACCCCGATTCAAGGCTTAGCTTAGAGGGGGTGAGCTTTACAACACAGGTTTTGTATTTTATATAAAAAACACAGAACACGGCAGAAGTTACAAGAAGATATACAAGCCATAACACAAGCTTTGAGTCAAAGCCTTTTTCCAGAAGAGGAGTAACAGGCAGAGGAAGAAGGAAAACCCTTACTCCCCACAGAATAAGAACCTTTGAGGATAATTTCATAAGTCACCGCCGTTGAGTATTCAAAGGTAGTATGTGCAGATGTAAAAAATAAAAACCTCCGAAAAAATCGGAGGTTTAGTTTGTTTATGGTGTATCAGAGAGCTTCTACCTTGTCGGCGGCTTTTTCGAAGTAATCGCCTACAAACAGCTCCATTGTGCCTGTGTCGGTGCACTTTGCAAGGTCAGGGTCAATGGGAAGCTTTGCAAGAACCTCTGTGTTGTATTTGGCGGCAATATCCTCAATGTGGCTGTCGCCGAAAATTTTGTGCTCTTTACCGCAGTCGGGGCACTTGAAGTAGCTCATATTCTCAACAAGACCGAGAATGGGAACGTTCATAAGGTTTGCCATTTTTGCGGCTTTTTCAACAATCATTCCTACCAAGTCTTGAACGGAAGCAACAACAATGATGCCGTCAATGGGCAGACTCTGGAATACTGTCAGGGGAACATCGCCTGTTCCGGGAGGCATATCAATGAACATATAGTCTACATCGTTCCATACAACCTCTGTCCAGAACTGCTTTACTGTGCCTGCAATAACGGGACCGCGCCATACAACAGGGTCGGTTTCGTTTTCGAGAAGCAGGTTGATGGATACTACGTCGATGCCTGTTTTGGTGGTAACGGGCAGAATGCCGAACTCAGAGCCCATACATTTTTCGGTAAGACCGAAAGCCTTTGGGATGGAAGGACCTGTAATGTCAGCATCCAGCACAGCGGTCTTGTAGCCTCTGCGGTTCATCATAACAGCCATTGCAGAGGTGACGAGGCTTTTGCCTACACCGCCCTTGCCTGATACAACGCCGATTACTTTTTTTACAGAGCTGTGTGCGTTAAGCTCTTCTTTTTGAATGGTGTTTTCGCCTTTGGAGTGGCAATTCTCACCACAGGTTTCACAGTTGTGTGTGCAACCCATAATACATACCTCTTTTCCAAGTAAATAGGGTGCATAGTATGTGCCTATACACCCTGTGCTTTTTATATTGTACCCCTAAAGGAGCAAATCATCAAGTATAAAATTAATTATTCTGCAGTTTCTTCTGCTTTGGTTTCTTCTGCTTCTTCGAAAACTTCCTCTGTTTCTTCGTCTTCAACATCAACATCTGTTGCAACAAAGATTACATAAGAACCGATTTTAACCTCGTCGTTTGTGGGAGTAACCTCAGAAAGCTTGATTTCTTTTTCTGCATCAAACTCAAGGTCTGTGTCATCAACTACAAGCAGAGCACCCTCAACGTCTGACTCGCAGATAACAAATTCGCCTGCAAGCTCGATAATCTCACAGTCCTCTTCCTCTGTGGTTTCTGCCTTTTCCTCAACCATTTCGAAACCGCTGAGGAAGGTGTAGGGGATACCATAGCCCAGAGCTACACAAGCAAGGATAAAGAGGGGGCTGTACTCCAAAGGAGCTGTACCGCCTAAGTTTGCGATAGCTGTGTGCAGGGGCAGGGCAGGAATAAGCTGTGCCAGAATTGCATACAGAGCGGGAATGTCAAGAATAAGAAGGGTAGCAAGGCTGAAACGCTTTACGGGCTTGCCTTCGCCTACTCTTGTTGCATAGAAAACAACCAGACCAAACATAGTGAAAATAAGTATGTTCAGATAAGGAGCAAGTGCGTTGGAGCCGTTTGCAAGAGTCAGGAAGAAATAAGAGCACACGATGTAAAGTGCAATAAGACCTGCAGAGAAAATAAGGTTAAGACCCTCTCTTTTGTTGGGTTTGTTCATTGGTTTGTCCCTCCGATTATTGTATTGGTTTTATCAGCATAACAGCTTAATGTGACATCTGTGTGTCGGGTTTATGCTTTCTTTGCCTTTGCGGCAATGCACACCCAGCCTGCTTCCTCAAAGGTTTCGATAACCTCAAAGTCCTTTTCGATAGCAGAAAGCACGTCGTTATGGCGTTTATCAATGATACCGCTCATAATGTATACCGAGTCGTCACGCATAAAGTTTTTAACGTCTGCTGACAGCATAATTATAGCATCTGCTACAATATTTGCAACTACAACTTCGTAAACACCCTCAACCTTGTCGGTGAGATTTCCTGCAACGAACCTGCATTTATCGGAAACAGAGTTCATCTGTGCATTTTCATCAGCAGTGCGAACTGCGGTGGGGTCAATATCTACACCAAAGGCGCTGTCTGCACCAAGGAGCACGGAAGCAATGGAAAGAATACCGCTTCCGCAGCCTACGTCAAGCACCTTGTCGCCGTCACTGACGTATTTTTCAAGGCACTTAAGGCAAAGGCGAGTGGTTTCGTGATTGCCTGTGCCGAATGCCATACCGGGGTCGATGTTGATAACCTTTCTGTCCCCTGCGTCGTATTCGTCGCGCCAAGTGGGGCGGATAAGAAGCTTTTCGCCAACAGGGATGGGGAAGAAGAACTGCTTCCAGTTATTTCTCCAGTCCATTTCGTCACAGCCTGTGGTGTCGATTTCGTTTTGAACACCCTCGGATGCAAGCCTTTCTCTGAGAAAAGCAACAGACTCGGCGGGATTTTCCTCGGGGCTGATGTAAACGTGAATGAGGGCTTTGTCCTTGTCTTTTGCAAGGAGCTCCTCGTCAATCAAATCAATGTGGGCAATCTCCATAACCTCTTCCATAAGGGAGGAGTAGTCCTCTACATAGAAGCCGTAGGGGACTATCATATGAGCAATAGCCTCTGCTGTTTCAAGGTGTTCTCTGTGCACAGAGATTATAATTTCGGTCCATTCCATAAGTATACCTCTGTTTTATCAGTCAAAAAGACTCTTGATTACATCCACAAAGCCTTTGCGCTTTGCGTAGTTTTTCTCTGTGGTTGAGGACTCAAACTGCTTTAAGGCTTCCTTCTGCTTAGAGCTTAAGTTCTTGGGAACCTCAATGGTTACCTTTACATACTGGTCGCCTCTGCCTCTGCCGTTTATGTGAGGGATACCCTTGCCCTTGAGCTTGAACACATCACCGGGCTGAGTACCGTCGTGGACTGAGTAGCTCACCTTGCCGTCGATGGTGGGTACTACTACCTCTGCACCCAGAGCCGCCTGAACAAAGGTAAGAGGAAGCTCGCACCATACATCGTCACCTCTGCGCTCAAAGATGGGATGGGGGCGAACGCTGATATATACATGCAAATCGCCTGCAGGGCCGCCGTTTGTACCGCTGGAGCCCTGACCTGATACGTTGAGTACCTGGTCGTTGTTCACACCTGCAGGGATGTTGATTTCGATTTTTCTTTGTTTTTTCTTTCTGCCGTTACCACCGCAGGCTTTACAGGGATTGTCGATAATCTTACCTGTGCCTCGGCAGGAGTCGCAGACCTTGGTGGTCTGAACTACACCGAAGGGTGTACGCTGTTGAACGTTTACCTGACCGCGACCTTTGCAGGTGGGACAGGTTTTGGGGGAAGTACCCTTCTGTGCACCTGTGCCTGAGCATTCCTCGCAGGTGGCTACGCAGTTGTATGTTACCTCTTTGCGGCAACCCTTTGCGGCTTCGTCAAAGGAGATGGTAACTGTTGTTTCTACGTCGGCACCGCGACGGGGGGCGTTGGGGTTGGAGGAGCGTCTGCCTCCGAAACCGCCGAAGCCACCGAAAACGCTGTTGAAAATATCGCCGAAGTCTACTTCCTGACCGAAGGGACTGCCGCCGTAGCCGCCTGCACCGTAGTTGGGGTCTACGCCTGCGTGTCCGAACTGGTCGTATCTTGCACGCTTATCTTTATCTGAAAGCACCTCGTATGCTTCGTTAACCTCTTTGAATTTAGCCTCGGCCTCTGCGTTGCCGGGATTTAAGTCGGGATGGTATTTCTTTGCCTGCTGTCTGTAGGCTTTTTTGATTTCTTCGTCTGTGGCGCCCTTCTGAACACCCATGACCTCATAATAGTCCCTTTTATCAGCCAAGTTTTCACCCTCTTTTGTGGTTATATGTTGGTTTGTTTTGTAGGGCAGGGCTTGCTCCTGCCGTTTGATTTAAGGTTTGTTTTGTAGGGCAGGGGCTTGCTCCTGCCGTTTGGTTTGTGCGGAGAACCTAAGCTCTTTTGAGCAGGTTAAAAAACACCGCAAGGTGCTGTTCCGATTTTTCGGAACAGCACCAAAGAATAGTTTATACCGATATATTATACTCTGCTCACGTGTATTCCGTCAACAGTTTATATTACTGGTTGTCGTCAACGTCTGTAAAATCAGCGTCGTAAACATTGCCCTCGGGGCCCTGAGCTGCGCCTGTGGGGTCGCCCTGAGGTGCGGCACCTGCTGCCTGAGCTGCCTGATAAAGCTTTGTGGAGATTTCGTACAGAGTCTTCTGCAGGTCTTCCTTAGCGGCATCAATGAGAGCCTTGTCGTTTTTCTCGCAAGCATCCTTTACAGCCTGAGCCTTTGTTGTGAGCGCTGTCTTGTCAGCCTCATCCAGCTTGTCGCCGTTTTCTGATACCAGCTTCTCTGCCTGATAAGCCAGATTCTCTGCTTCGTTCTTAGCATCAACTGCCTCACGGCGAGCCTTATCCTCAGCGGCAAACTGCTCAGCTTCCTTAACAGCCTTGTCGATGTCTTCCTTGGACATATTTGTGGAAGAAGAAATTGTGATGTTCTGCTCCTTGCCTGTGCCAAGGTCCTTAGCGCTTACGTTAACGATACCGTTAGCGTCGATGTCGAAGGTAACCTCAATCTGGGGGATTCCTCTGGGAGCGGGAGCAATGCCTGTAAGAGCAAAGAGTCCAAGCTGCTTGTTATCTCTTGCAAACTCTCTCTCACCCTGAAGAACATTGATTTCAACCTGAGTCTGGTTGTCAGCTGCTGTGGAGAAAATCTGGCTCTTCTTGGTGGGAATGGTTGTGTTTCTGTCGATAATCTTTGTCATTACACCACCCATGGTTTCAACACCGAGGGAAAGGGGAGTAACGTCAAGCAGGAGAAGTCCTTCAACCTCACCGCCGAGAACACCTGCCTGAAGTGCGGCACCGATAGCAACGCACTCGTCGGGGTTGATGCCCTTGAAGGGCTCCTTGCCGATGAGAGTCTTAACAGCCTCCTGAACAGCAGGAATACGGGAAGAACCGCCTACCATAAGAACCTTGTCGATTTCGTTTATCTGCAGACCGCTGTCCTTAAGTGCCTGTCTTACAGGAGCAATTGTCTTCTCAACAAGGTCAGAGGTGAGCTCGTTGAACTTTGCACGTGTAAGAGTCATATTAAGGTGCTTGGGACCTGTTGCATCTGCTGTGATGTAGGGCAGGTTGATGTCTGTGGAGGTAACACCTGAAAGCTCAATCTTAGCTTTTTCTGCGGACTCCTTGAGTCGCTGCATTGCCATGTTGTCCTTTGACAGGTCAACGCCCTGCTCAGCCTTGAAGCCCTGTACCAGCCAGTCGATGATTCTCTGGTCGAAGTCGTCACCGCCAAGACGGTTGTTACCTGCAGTTGCGAGAACCTCCTGAACACCGTCGCCCATCTCGATGATGGAAACGTCGAAGGTACCGCCGCCAAGGTCGTATACCATAACCTTCTGGTCGGTTTCCTTGTCGATGCCGTAGGAAAGAGCAGCTGCTGTAGGCTCGTTGATGATTCTCTTAACCTCAAGTCCTGCAATTCTGCCTGCGTCCTTTGTAGCCTGACGCTGTGCATCTGTAAAGTATGCGGGAACTGTGATAACAGCCTGAGTTACCTTGTCGCCAAGATATGCTTCTGCATCGGTTTTAAGCTTCTGGAGAATCATAGCGGAAATCTCCTGAGGTGTGTAAGTTTTGCCGTTAACTGTTACCTTATAGTCTGTGCCCATCTCTCTTTTGATGGAAGAGATTGTGCCTGAGGGGTTAGTGATTGCCTGACGCTTTGCAACCTGACCTACCAATCTTTCGCCTGAAGCTGAGAAAGCAACAACGGAAGGAGTAGTTCTTGCGCCTTCTGCGTTAGCGATAACTACAGGCTCGCCGCCTTCGATAACTGCTACGCAGGAGTTTGTTGTACCAAGGTCGATACCAATTGTTTTTGCCATAATAAATTCCTCCAAATATGAATTTGATTTGTATATTAATTGATTAATAGCTGGTTTTGTTATTACACCCTATTGCCTCCCTTACCTCAAGGGAGGTGGCATTTGCAAAAGCAAACGATGCAGGGATATTGTTAGTTTTCGATAAAGGGTATCAGATTAACCGCAATTAGCAACCTGAACCATTGCAGGGCGGATTACCTTATCGCCTGTTTTGAAGCCTTTCTGAAAAACCATTGCGATGGAATTCTGGGGAAGGTCGGGGTTTTCTGTTCTTGCGACTGCGTTGTGATACACAGGGTCAAAAGCTTCGCCTACTTCGCCGAATGCCTCAACACCTAACTTTTCAAAGCATTTTGCAAGCTGATTACCGATAAGCTCAATGCCCTTGCGCTGTGCGTCATCCTCGGGAGTGGAATCCAAAGCGGCAACCACCGAGTCTGATAGGGGCAGAAGCTCTTCAACAGCCTTTGCTGTAGCATCTGCATAAACTCTCAGCTTTTCTGCCTGAGTACGCTTTCTGTAGTTGTCGTACTCTGCGGCAAGTCGCAGATAGCTTTCCTTCTGTGCCTTCAGTTCCTCCTGCAGCTTTTCTTCTGCCGTAGGCTCTGCTGTTTCGGCTTCCGCTGATACCTCTTCGGTTTCAACAGCTTCAACTGTTTCTTCTACAGTTGTGTTCTCTGTGTTTTCTTTTTTCTTGCTCATAATAAGCTCCTTGTTTTATATTCTTTGATGATTTCAGTCGTTATATATCTACCATTTCGTCAAGTAGATTTCCTACTGCTTTTGCGATGTAGCCTACAGCACCTGCACATTGTGCGTAATCCATACGCATAGGTCCGAAGAGCGCCACCGAGCCTGCGGTTACACCTTGAATTTCATACCTTGCGGAGATTAAGGTGCACCTGAGAAGCTCAGGGTGGCGGCATTCTGTGCCGATAAGTGTTCTCAGTCCGTTTTTGTGGGAGAAGAGTAGCTTTGCTACCTGTTCTGAGCTTTGTTGAAAGCTTAAAAGTCCTCGGGCGGTGTGCACGTCAACATCGGGCATAAAGAGGATTCTTTGTTGTCCTGCGGTGCAAAGCTGAATTTCCTGCGCCTGCTGTGCAATGTCCATCAAAGCAACAAGTGCCTGAGGGGTAAAAAGCAGAAGCTCGCCGAAGGAAGCAGCTACCGTCTGCATAAAGGGTTTTGACATTTCGCTCAGAGGTACACCCGAGAGAGCTTTGTTAAGTACCTTCTGCAGGACTTCCGTAATTTCTGCGGTTACAACAAAGTTGCATCGGAAGAGCTTGCTTCGTACCATACCTGTGGTGGTGACCAGCACCGCCATTGCCGTGTGCCGTCCTGTGCCGAGAATGTGTATCCGATGAATACGGGCACCGTCAGAGGGCGGGGTTGTGGTTACTGCACAAAAGCCTGTGTAGTCAGAGAGAAGCTCTGCTGCACATCTCAGAAGATTTTCGGGGGTATCCGCACAGGATGAAAGCTTTTGGTTGATATAATCGCAGGCACGCTGAGAGGGAGCTTTAAGCTCCATCAGATTATCAATGTAATATCTGATGCCTGTTTGTGTGGGTGCTCTGCCTGCGGAGGTGTGGGGCTGATACAGAAAGCCGTCACGTGTCAGGTCTGCCATATCGTTTCGAACTGTTGCGGGAGAAACCGAAATGCCTGTTTCCTGAAGTAAGGTTTTAGAGCCTACCGGCTCACCTGTGGCGATGTAGCCCTCAACGATGGCACGGAGTATTTTCTTTTTTCGTTCGCCAAGCTCCATTCCATCGCCTCCTTATATCGTGTTAGCACTCTCGTGTGCCGAGTGCTAACTCTACTATTAATTTACACCCGGAATATGGAAATGTCAAGTATAATTTGTATAAAAGATTTGTGAATTATTTGTGTATAAAGCTGATTTCAAGCCGAAAATGAGCGCAAAACCATATTTATATATAGTATAATGGCAAGAGAGTTTGATACGTATAGTGTGTAGCGTAAATTCAAACATCTATATATTGTGGGTGTTAAGGGCTTGCAGAATTTTTTTCAAAAAAATCATCTCAAATGCAAGAAAATGCTTGCATTTTTCAAGTGTTAGTGGTATTATATATCAGCACGATTGTGAAAATAGGGCTTTTATGGAGTCCGTTTTATAAATCTCACGGTTATTCGTGTTATCGCTTTTTGAAGGAGGTGGGACAATGCCTAATATCAAATCAGCAAAGAAGCGCGTTAAGGTTATCGCAACCAAAACTGCTCAGAACAAGAGCGTTAAGTCTGCTCTCAGAACAGCTATCAAGAAAGCTTACAACGCTATCGACACCAACGCCGACAACAAAGCTGAGGCGGTTCGTCTTGCTGTTAAGAAAATTGATCAGGCTACCGCAAAGGGTATTCTGCATAAGAACACTGCCGCAAGAAGCAAGTCTAATCTTGTGAAGCGCCTGAATGCTACAGCATAATTTTTCTTAATAAAACCTTAAAAGCAGAGCTCTTCTCTGCTTTTTTTGTTTTTTGCAGATATTTTTTCCGTAATTTGGTTCAAAGTCGTTGACATTTTCCTGTGCGACTGTTATTATTTTAGTGTATAGAAATATCTGTGATTTTTTGCACAGACTATTATGAGAACAGTCAGGAGGTACGTAACATGAAAAAGAACAGTTCTTGGGGTTGGATTATTGCTCTGCTTTCTGCAATGGTAGCAGTTGCTGCAGCAGTTACCACCATTATGGTTGTTAAGAAAAAGAAGGAGAAGGACAACGAGGAGTTAGAGGAGTATCTCGATAACGCAATCGTTTGATTGTTCTCTGAAATCTTAATTTTGCAACAGACAGCAGAGGGTAGTTTTACCCTCTGCTTTTTTGTGGCTTCAACCCCTGTATACAAGTTGTATCCACTTTGGATACACAGGTTAGGTTAGGATAGGTTAGGTTAGTATAGGTTAGGTTAGTATAGGTTAGGTTAGGATAGGTTAGTATAGGTAAGGATACACACAAGGGAAGTTTGATTTGATGTGTGTGCAGGATTCAGAGAAAAGATTTGCATAAATAAAAACACCACAGAGGAATTTTAAACTTCTGTGGTGTTTGTGTTATTTGTTTTATTACAAGTGATAAAGCTTTTTGGTCTGGTAGGTGGGCTCGCAGGTCAGATTCATACCAAGCTTTTTGAACATTTTTTCGTCGGTGCTTGCAAGGATAACCGTTGCGTGTGCCTCCAGCCCTTTGAGCTTGTGAAGCTGGTCCAAAGCCTTCTGCGCCAAAGAATCTGTAGCCGCACAGATGGAAAGTGCCAAGAGAACTTCGTCGATGTGAAGTCTGGGGTTGTGGTTGCCAAGGTGTCCAACCTTGAGCTTCTGAATAGGCTCGATGATGGTGGGAGAAATCAAGTGAATTTCGTCATCAATGTTGCCAAGATATTTGAGTGCATTGAGGATTGCGGCAGAGGAAGCTCCCAAGAGAGAGGAAGTTTTGCCTGTGATGATGGTGCCGTCGGGCATCTCAATAGCGGCGGCAGGCTCGCCTGTTTCTTCGGCTTTTTTCAGCGAAGCACCGATTACAGGTCTGTTTTCTGCAGAAAGTCCTGCCTGTTTCATCAGAATTTCAAGCTTTAAGACAACCTCTTTTTCGGTGTTGCCCTGACGCTGGGAGCACATTGCCGAGTAGTAACGTCGGATAATTTCCTGCTGAGCGGCGGCGCTCACAGCCTCGTCGTCAAAGATGCAAAGCCCTGCCATATTAACGCCCATATCTGTGGGAGATTTGTAGGGTGACTTGCCTAAAATCTGCTCAAACATAGCGCTGAGCACAGGGAAAATCTCAACGTCGCGGTTATAGTTAACGGTAGTTTCACCGTAAGCTTCAAAGTGATAGGGGTCAATCATATTCACGTCGTTAAGGTCGGCAGTTGCCGCCTCGTAAGCAACGTTTACGGGATGCTTGAGTGCAAGGTTCCAAATGGGGAAGGTTTCGAATTTAGCGTAGCCTGCCTTGACACCGCGTTTGTGGTCGTGATAAAGCTGAGAGAGGCAGGTTGCCATTTTGCCTGAGCCGGGACCGGGAGCGGTAATGATTACAAGCTGTTTCTCGGTTTCGATGTATTCGTTTTTACCTAAACCCTCTTCGCTTACAATCAAATCAATATCTGCAGGGTAGCCGGGAATGGGGTAGTGGCGGTAAACCTTGACGCCCAGAGCTTCCAGTCGCTTCTGGAATTTATTTGCAGAGGGCTGGTTTGCATAGCAGGTAAGCACCACGGAGCCCACAAAAAGACCTACACCGCGGAACACATCAATAAGACGCAGAGTGTCGAGGTCGTAGGTGATACCCAAATCACCGCGAACCTTGTTTTTCTCAATATCGCCTGCGTTTATAATAATGACGATTTCTGCCTGGTCCTTGAGCTGCATCAGCATCTGAAGCTTGCTGTCAGGCTCAAAGCCGGGGAGCACCCTTGAAGCGTGATAATCGTCATAGAGCTTTCCGCCGAATTCAAGATAGAGCTTTCCGCCGAACTGGTCGATACGCTCTTTGATGCACTCGCTCTGCATACGCAGATATTTATCGTTGTCAAAACCCTTGGCTATCATATAAACACCCCTTTGACTGTGTTTCGGTTGTAAATTCCTCCGTCTTTGCTTATGCAAAGCTACCTCCCTTTTGGCAAGGGAGGTTTGGAAGCTGCAAATTATCCCTAAAAGCTTTTGTAACATAAATTTGCATAAATCTAAACTTTATTATACAACGGCAAACTTGAGTTTTCAAGGGCGAATTTATACTGTTTTTCGCGGCAATATTTAACTGAGTTTTATTTTTTGAATCTGGATTTTCCTACAAGGCTTGCAAGAAGTCCGAACACTATGGCGGCAGAGATTCCTGCCGCGGAGGCGGTGAGTCCGCCTGTGAGAATTCCCAAAGCGCCCTGTTCGTTTACGGCTTTTCTGATTCCTTCTGCCATAAGGTGGCCAAAGCCTAAGAGAGGCACCGTTGCACCTGCTCCTGCAAACTCTGCAAAGGGCTTGTATATGCCGATTGCTGAAAGTACAACTCCCAGTACAACGCATCCGGTGAGAATTCTGGCAGGGGTGAGCTTTGTGAAGTCAATGAGGAGCTGACATAAAACGCACAAAAGACCCCCGACCCAGAAAGCGTTTAAGTATTCCATATTCTATTCCTTTCTTATAATGTTGTTTTCATCATATTTGTATTATTTTTTACAATATGTGTATTGGCTTATAATTTCTATTGAAAAAAAGCAGTGTAAATGTTATAATTATCATAACTGTAAAATGGAGAAATATACATAAGTTTATGTGTTTGAAAATTTCTACTTCTTAAATTAAGGAGGATGAGTATATGAGTAAAAAAGAGCTGAGGTTTCCGAAGCGCCCGTTTCGCACATCGGGCGGTGCCAAGGTACCTCACAGAAAAAACACCTCTGATAAACAGAGCGTTATTATGCCTTCGCCCGAAGAGGTTATAATTCCTATGAGCCAGCACATCGGCGCTCCCTGTAAGGTGCAGGTATCCGTTGGTGAGCAGGTTTATGTGGGAACGGTTGTGGGCGACTCTGATGCTTTTGTATGCGCTCCCATACATTCAAGTGTAAGTGGTGTGGTAAAAAGCATTACTAAAATTACTATGCCCTCGGGTGCGCAGGTTGATGCGGTGGTTATTGAGTCAGACGGCAAGGATACAACAGACCCTGCAATAAAGCCTCCCGTGGTAGAAAATCTGCAGGACTTCCTGAAAGCGGTGCGTGCAAGCGGACTTGTGGGCCTCGGCGGTGCAGGCTTCCCTGCTCACGTAAAGCTCAATGTTCCTGCTGACAAAGAGATTGATACGCTTATTATCAACTGTGCCGAGTGTGAGCCTTATATTACCGCAGATAACCGAGAGGTTATAGAGAATTCGTGGGCGGTTATTTCGGGTGTTTACACGGTTTCTGAGCTTTTGGGCATCGAGCGTGTAATCATTGGTATTGAAAACAATAAGCCCGAGGCGATTAAGATTCTCACGGAGATAGCAGATAATCCCAAGTACGACCCCGAGGACAAGGTGAGGGTTTTACCCTTAAAAGCCTCTTACCCTCAGGGTGCAGAAAAGGTGCTAATTAAAGCCTGCACAGGCAGAGAGGTGCCCACAGGCAAGCTCCCTGCAGATGCAGGATGCATTGTGATGAATGTAACCTCGGTTGCGTTTCTGAGCGATTACCTGAAAACCGGAATGCCTCTTACAAAGAAGCGTCTGACCGTAGACGGAAGTGCCATAAAGGAGCCTCAGAATGTGATTGTTCCCATCGGCACACCTATAAGCAAGGTTATGGAGTTTTGCGGGGGATATAAAGAAGAAGTTAAGAAGCTTCTTATGGGCGGTCCGATGATGGGAATTTCCCTTTCTGACGATAGCCTGCCTGTGCTCAAGCAAAACAATGCAATCCTTGCTTTCTCAGAAAAGGAAGCAAGACTTTATGAGCCTACAGACTGCATTCGTTGCGGCAGATGTGTGTCGGCTTGTCCTATGAGGCTTATGCCTACAAGGCTTTGTAGTGATGTAAAGCTCCTTGATTTTGATGCAATGCAAAAGCATCAGATTATGACTTGTATGGAGTGCGGAAGCTGTGCTTTCAGCTGTCCTGCTCACAGACATATAGTGCAGACCATACGACTTGGAAAATCTAAGCTCAAAGCCGAGCTTATGAAGCAGAAAGGAGATAAATGATATGAGTAAGCTTTTTGTATCTTCATCTCCTCATTTGAGGTCAAACTGCAGCACAAGGAAAATAATGCTTGACGTTATTATTGCGCTTTTGCCCTCATGTGCGGCGGCGGTTGTGTTTTTTGGCTGGCGTGCGCTGATGCTTTTGGGCGTATGTGTGCTGACTTGTGTGTTTTCTGAATATATTTGCAGAATTGTTATGAAGCGAGAGCAGACCATCGGTGATTTGTCAGCGGTTGTTACAGGTGTGCTTTTAGCGCTTAATCTGCCTGCAAACCTCAATCCGCTTATGGCGGTATTCGGTTCTGTTGCCGCGATTGTTGTGGTTAAGCAGATGTTCGGCGGAATAGGAATGAACTTTGTAAACCCTGCCTTGGCGGCACGAATTATTCTGACGGTTTCGTTCCCAACAGCAATGACAAACTGGATTCCCACAGCTTATCAGTCAGTTGATGCGGTATCCTCTGCAACTCCTCTTGCCTCAGAGTCGGGTGCGTACTCATACCTTCAGCTTTTCCTTGGTAATCACGGGGGCTCTATGGGCGAAACCTGTGCTCTTGCAATCCTTTTAGGCGGTATTTACCTTGTTCTCAGAAAGGTTATTGTTCCCACAATCCCTGTGGTTTACATAGGCACCGCCGCTTTGATGGCATTGATACTCGGACTTGACCCCTTAGAGCAGATTCTCTCCGGCGGAATTATGCTGGGTGCTGTGTTTATGGCTACAGACTACACAACCTCTCCCGTTACCAAATGGGGCAAGGTGGTTTACGCACTCGGTTGCGGTGTGCTTACAATGCTTATCAGAACATTCGCAAATCTTCCCGAGGGTGTTTCCTTCTCCATTCTTATTATGAACATCCTGACTCCTCTTATTGAGAGTGCAACTGCACCCTCTGCTTTCGGAGAAAAGAAAGGGAGGAGAGCAAAATGAAAAAGATAAACTTTAAGGATATTTTTGTTCCAACAATTTCACTCTTTCTTATCTGTATTGTTGTAAGCTTTCTGCTTGCAGGCACCAACGAGCTTACAAAAGGCCCCATTGCTGAGATAGAGGCAAAGACTGCCGCCGAGGCAATGAAGTCTGTTTGCCCCGAGGCAGTAAGCTTTGACGGCGGTAAAGGACTTGAGGTTGAGTTCTACCGAGGCCTTGACGAAAACGGTGAGGTTACAGGATATGCAATTCCCTCGGCTTACAAGGGCTACGGCGGTGACGTGAGCATTATGGTGGGAATAGGTATTAACGGAGATATTACAGGGGTAGAGATTCTTTCTCAGTCTGAAACTCCCGGTCTGGGTGCAAACTGTACCAAAGAATCATTTACCGATATGTTTAAACAGCCTGTCCCCGAGAACGGTTTTTCTGTTGTGAAAGACTCCTCAGGCGGAGAAGGCGGCAGGATTGACGCCCTCACAGGTGCAACCATAACCTCCAATGCGGTAACTCAGGCTGTGAACAACGCTATTGATATATATAATTCTCTGGAAGGAGGCACAGAGTGATGGCTGAGAAGAAAAAGTACAATTACTTAAAGGAAGTCACCAAGGGTATTGTTAAAGAAAATCCCGTGCTCTGCCTCGTTCTGGGCACCTGCCCCACATTGGCGGTCACTACTGCGGCTTCCAATGCAATCGGTATGGGCTTGGCGGCAACAATTGTTCTTATTTGTTCCAATGCGGTTATCTCCGCTATGAGAAAAATTATTCCCGACAAGGTGAGAATTCCTGCCTACATTACTATTATCGCCACCTTTGTTACCTTGGTGCAGATGATAGTAAAGGCTTATGCTCCTTCTATTGACGAGAGCTTGGGAATTTTCCTGCCTCTCATTGTTGTTAACTGTATCATCCTCGGCAGAGCTGAGATGTATGCAAGCAAAAATCCTGTTATTCCCTCTATGCTTGACGGCTTGGGAATGGGTATCGGCTTTACCGCCACCTTGCTTTTAATGGGCTCTATAAGAGAAATTTTAGGCAACGGCACTTGGTTCGGCATGGATTTGCCCGGTGAGCTTCAGATACTTATTTTCCTGCTACCTCCCGGCGGCTTCTTCGTTTTCGGTATGCTTATTGCTCTGGCTTCAAAGATAAGCGGCAAAAAGCCTCCCAAGGCTGCAGGCTGTGCAGGCTGTCCCCTTGCGGGCAAGTGCTCTGTGCAGAAGTGTGAGGCTGAAAGCGAATGTGAAGCCCTTACAGAGAGCGCTGAGAAAGGAGGAGAAGCGGTATGATTAAAGCTTTGGTTGCGGTATTCCTTGCCGCTATCCTCACAGAAAACTACGTTCTCAGCAAATTCTTGGGCATTTGTCCCTTCCTTGGCGTTTCCAAAAAGGTGAATACTGCACTGGGTATGAGTGCGGCGGTTACCTTTGTTATGGTGCTTGCCACGGCGGTGACTTATCCTATCTATATGTATCTTCTTGTTCCTGCGTCGCTGGAGTATCTGGAAACAATAGTTTTCATTCTTGTTATTGCAGGACTTGTTCAGCTTGTAGAGATTGTGCTGAAAAAGTACATACCTTCTCTTTATAATTCTTTGGGCATATATCTGCCCCTTATTACAACAAACTGTGCTGTTTTGGGTGTTACAATGCTTGTAATCGAAAAAAGCTCACCTCAGTTTGGTTATCTGCACGCTTTGGTGAATGCCTTGGGTGCAGGTATCGGCTTCCTTGTGGCAATGGTTATGTTTGCAGGTGTGCGTCAGCGACTTGAAACCTGCGATATCCCCAAATCCCTCAAGGGTCTTCCCATTACCCTTGTTGCGGCTTCCCTTGTTTCTTTGAGCTTTTTGGGCTTCTCGGGACTTGTGGATAATATGCTGGGCTAAAGGAGGGTGCGATTATGGATTATACTATGATTTTCATTGCTGTGTGCATTGTTGCAGGTATCGGACTTGTAATCGGACTTATCCTGAGCATAGCATCAATTCTGATGGCTGTTCCCAAGGACGAAAAGGTGGAGGCTATTACCGAGGCTTTGCCCGGTGCAAACTGCGGAGCCTGCGGATATTCAGGCTGTGAAGGCTATGCAAAGGCACTTGCAAAGGGAGAAGCTAAGCTTGGCGCTTGTTCTCCCGGCGGAGAGGGCTGTGTAAAGGCGATTGCCGAAATCCTCGGAGTAGAGGCAAGTGCGGTTGACAGAAAGGTCGCACTTGTGCACTGTATGGGAAGCTGTGACAACACAGACTCAAAAGCTCAGTATCAGGGCATAAAGTCCTGTGCGGCGGCTATTGCGGCAGGCGGTTCAGGCAGTTGCGGCTTTGGCTGTGTAGGTCTTGGGGATTGTGCAGAGGTTTGTCCCTACGGTGCTGTGAGTATTTGCAACGGCGTGGCACGAATTGATGCTGACCTGTGCAAGGGCTGTTCAATGTGTGTTAACGCTTGTCCCAGACATATTATTTCTTTTGTGTCCTATAAGGAGCAGACAGTAGTCAGATGCTCGAATTCTGACAAAGGTGCACAGGCAAGAAAGGTCTGCAAGTCTGCTTGTATCGGATGTAAAAAGTGCGAAAAGGTCTGCGCTTCTGGTGCGGTTACTGTCAATAATTTCAAGGCGGTTGTTGATGCTGAGAAGTGCACAGGCTGTAATCTTTGCATCGAATCCTGTCCTCAGGGATGCATAACTGAATTTAAGGTTTGATTTAGCTTTTATGTGTTGGGCTTGTGAATTTGTGTGACGGCACAATGATTTTTTGAAGCTTTGTGTAGCAAATTCCGTAGCCTATGATATATAATTATGATTGCATTGTTTTTTTATAAATAGGCAATAAGGAGTGAACGGCAAATGGTAGAGGTTAAAAACCTCAGAAAAAACTACGGCGATATTGCCGCAGTAAAGGACATCAGCTTTACTGCCGATAAGGGAGAGATACTGGGTTTCCTCGGCCCTAACGGTGCAGGTAAAACTACTACAATGAATATTATCACAGGCTATCTTTCTGCGACCGGCGGAACGGTTACCATTGACGGCTACGATATTCTTGATAACCCTATGGAGGCACGTGCCAGAATTGGCTATCTGCCCGAGCTTCCTCCCTTGTATCTTGATATGACCGTGGAGAAGTATCTGGAGTTTATATACGAGCTCAAAAAGGTGAAGCTTCCAAAAGCTGAGCACCTTAAAGAGGTTATGGAGCTTGTAAAGATTTACGACATCAAGAGCAGAGTTATCCGCAATCTTTCCAAGGGCTACAAACAGCGTGTTGGCTTTGCACAGGCACTGGTTGGTAATCCTCCCGTGCTTATCTTAGACGAGCCCACGGTAGGCCTTGACCCAAGACAGATTATTGAGATGCGCTCCATCATCAAGAGCCTCGGCAAAAAGCACACGGTTATTTTCTCCTCTCACGTTTTGTCAGAGGTGTCTGCAATTTGCGACCGAATTGTAGTTATCTCAAACGGACAGCTTACCGCTGATGCAAAGACAGATGAGCTTTCAAATATTACAGAGGCAACAAAGAAGCTTTCGCTCACCGTTGACGGCAATTCTGCAACTGTTTTGTCAGTGCTTGGCGATGTAGACGGAGTTGTGAAGGTGAGAAGAACAGGTCAGGACACAGAGGGTGTATACGAGTACACCGTTGATTATAAAAAAGATACGGACATCCGCCGTGCGGTATTCCGTGCACTTGCAAAGGCTGATTGCCCCATCCTTGAAATGAAGGATGCAGGAATGTCCTTGGAGGAAAGCTTTTTACAGCTTACAGGCTCAACAAAGGTTGAACGCACAAAGAAGAAAGGAGGAGCTAACTGATGTTTGCTATATTCAAAAGAGATTTCTTCTCTTACTTTACATCTACTTTGGGTTACATTGTAATCTCTCTTTATCTGCTCCTTTCGGGTTTCTTTTTCTGGCTTATCTGTTATTTCAGCCAGTACAACAGCCTTGTAGACGTAATCAATAATATGCTTTATGTGGTTTTCTTTTTGATTCCGCTTATTACAATGAAATCCTTTGCAGAAGAAAAGCGTCAGCGTACAGACCAAGCCCTGCTGACAGCTCCCGTAAAGCTCTGGGAGATTGTACTTGGCAAATACCTGAGCACACTTGCTCTTTACACAATCTGCAATCTGGTGTACTTTTTGTATGCTTTGGTAATGCTTATTACCATTCCCGATGTTTCAATAGCATGGGGAACACTTTTCTCAGGGTGGCTTGGAATTATGCTTCTGGGTGCGGCTCTGCTTTCTGTAAATCTGTTCTACTCATCACTTACCGAGTATCAGATTATTGCGGCAGTTATCGGTATGGGCACAGGTCTTGTGCTTATGCTTTACGATTCAATCGTTAATGCAATACTGAGCTTTATCAACACTCTTTTCTCTACCTCCTATCAGCTTGTAGTGCTTGATAAGCTTTCGCTTACCGCTCACTATATGAACCTTGTCAAGGGTGTAATCAACCCTGCAGACGTGGTGTTCTACTTGAGCTGGGTGGTACTGTTTATGTTCCTGACTGTCAGAGTTCTGGACAAAAAACGCTGGAGCTAAAGGAGGATGAGTAAAATGAACAAAGAAAATATGAATAACACAGAAGCTGTAAGTGCAGAGTCTGCAAAAGCCTCCTTAAAGCGTATGACTACAAAACAGCGTAAGCTGTTCAACACAATCTTTATTATTATTTTCCTGCTGATTTTTGCAGGAGTAAACGTGTTTGCAACCTTCCTTGTAAAGAGATTCCCCTCATTGGAGCTTGATTTTACATCAAGCGGTGCATATTCTCTGAATACCACAACAGAAGAGTATGTTGAGTATATGGACGTTGAGGTGAACATCAAGGTTCTTATGGAGGAGGAAAGCCTGCTCAGCATAGATTCAACCTACGGTTATCAGGTAAACCAGCTGCTCCGTGAGCTTTCCAAGTACAAGAAGGTAAACCTTGAATATGTAAATATCGAAGCTATTTCTATGAAGGCCATGTCTGAGAAATACCCCGATGTTAACTGGTCATCTGCCGATAATCTTCTTATTGTAGAGGACAAGGCTACAGGCAAGTACGAGTGCCTCGGCATTTACGATGTATTTGCCGCTACCTATGACCAAGAGTACAACATAAGCTTTACAGGTCAGTATCTGGAGCAGTGTGTGCTTTCCTCTATTCAGAAGATTACTTCCGACAAGATTGTAAAAATTGCACTTTCCACAGGTAACGGCGAGTTTTTCAACGAAAACTCCGATTTGAGCAGCTATTGTGCATATCTGCCCATTGTTCTGGAGGATAATGCCTACGAAATCGAAAGAGTAAATCTGCTTTCTCAGTCACCCTCAGAGGACACAGACATTATCATTATGATGGCACCTTCCGTTGATTTGACAACTGAAGCTGTGGATAATCTGTCACTCTGGCTTTCAAACAATGGTAACTACGGCAGAACCTTGGTTTATGTACCCTTTGACCACAAGGAGGCTGAAACTCCCAACATTGATTTGATGCTGGAGCAGTGGGGAATGAAAGTTAAGGAAGGCTACATCAGCGAAAACGACCTGAGCAAGGGCCTTGCTATGATGGGCGACGACAGCAAGATGTACTCAATGATGGATTATGCTGAGCAAACCTACACCGAGGGGCTTGCTGACAAATCCCTTTCCGTGCTGATGCCATACTGTATGCCTGTTGAGATTCTCGACGAAAATATGGCAAAGCCTTTACTCCAGTCATCCTCTATGGCAGATGTAGTTATCCCCTCCAAGGAGGATGCTACAGAGCTCAATTATGAATACAGCAACGGACAGCCTTTGAATGCGGCAGTTATCTCCACAAAGACAAACGACAATGAAGAGTCTTCTCAGATTGTTGTTTGGGGCTCCTATGACGGCCTGAGCGACAGATGGACATATTCTGCTTACAGCTCAAACTTCAACAACACCGCATACTTCATTAATCTTCTCAATATTCTCACAGATAACGATGCTATGATTCTTGTTGAGAGTGTGGACGTTGGCGGTCAGTCGATTATCGTTACCTCTGCACAACAGATAACCGTGTTCGCTCTCTTTGTTATTGTGATTCCCGTTGCTCTTGTGGTAATCGGACTTATTATTTGGAATAAGAGGAGACACCGCTGATGAATAAAACAATGAAAAGAAACATTATTATTGCAGGCGTTGCCCTTGTTGTTGTAGTAGGACTCATCCTTGCTGTCGTGCTTATCCCTTGGGGTGAGGGCGGCAATAATGGCTCTGAAATCAACACAGGAACAGAGATGATTCTGGGTACCAACGAGGACGGTATGCACACCGCCGAAGTTAAGCTGAACTCCAAAGGTAAGCTTGAAAACAACTCCTACGGCAGACTTATTGACTATAAGCCCGGTCAGATTAAGAAAATTTGTATGAGCACCGAGGAAGGTAACTACACATTCCTGCTTTCAGCCTCTGTGAACGCTGAGGGCGAATACGAGGCTATGGTTTACACACTTGAGGGCTTCGAGGAATATAACCTTGCTGCTACAAATCCTTCGCTCCTTGCAAGTGCTGTATGCTTTGTAGAGTTTACAAAGGTTGCAGATGTTACAGGTGAGAACGCAGCTGAGTACGGCTTTGATAAGCCCCGTGCAACAGCAGAGGTTTTCTACAACGACGGTACATATTCTGTGCTCAGACTGGGCGACGATGCCCCCGGCGGTGAGGCTTGCTACATTCAGTTCGGTGACAGCGAAACTGTTTATGTTGCAAATCTCTCTGAGATGGAGCCTATGCTAATGAGCATTACAGATTTGTTCAGCAAAGCAGTTAATACCTCTGCTTCAAATGCTTCTGACGACAGCTTTGACAAAATCACTCTCGGCGGTACACACCTTGAAGATGAGGTTGTGCTCGTAAATAACGAGGATGGCTCCCTTAGCTGCTACTACCTTATGGAGTCCCACTCTGATGCTCCCGTTAACATCAACGAGGGAAGCAATATTATCGGCTCAATTAGAAACCTGACTGCCTTGGAGGTTGTTTGTGTAAACCCCAATGCAGATAATCTGAAGGAATATGGTCTTTCCAAGCCTTTTGCAACAGTAAAGACCACATACACTTACACCAATACAGCCTATGATGACGAGGGCAACGAAACCTTAAACGAAGAGGTTAAGGTTCCCATTTCTCTTTGGGCGTCGGAGCAGGATGCAGACGGTAATGTGTTCCTTATGGAAGAAAACGGCAAGCTTATCTACAAAATTGCCGCTTCAAGCGTGGGTTGGGCAACAACCACTATGGAGAAGCTCCAAAGTGAGTATGTCCTCAACCCCAATTACGATGCTCTGGAATCTGTGGAGCTTACAGCTGAGGGTAAAACTTACAAGTTTGTGCTTTCTTCAGAGGCGGTGACTACAACCGATGACTCAGGCAACGAGAATGTTACCTATGAGCCAAGAGTTACTCTTGATTCAAAGAGTATAGACTATGACCAGTTCTATATTATGTATCAGGACTTAGCTCTTATGGAGAGAGCAGGCAAAGACAACACAACCAAAGAGAGCAAAGAAGTGCTCAAGGTTACATACAACTACCTGACAGACAGAAAGGCTGACACCGTGGTGTTCTCTGCAACCGACACACAAAAGGTTATACCCTTTGTAAACGGCGAGCGTGTAGGCTACGTATACAGTGCAGATGTTACCGCTATTGCAAAGAATGTCCAAAAGCTTGCTCTCGGTCAGGAGATTGCTTCTATCCGCTGATAATTACTAAAATACATTTATCCGACTGCTCTTTTTGAAGGAGCAGTCGGTTTTTTATTGTGGAAACATTGACAAAACACACACTAAATGCGATAATAACAATGTATATTCCCTTTGCGACAGGAGGAATTGTTTATGGCAAAGGAATTGGCAAAGTCCTATAACCCCAAAGAGGTTGAGGATAAAATATATGATTTTTGGATGAAGGGTGGCTACTTTCGTGCAGAGGTAGACCGCAGTAAGAAGCCTTACACTATAGTTATGCCCCCGCCAAACATTACAGGTCAGCTTCACATCGGCCACGCTCTGGACAACACTCTGCAGGATATTCTTATCCGTTGGCGCAGAATGCAGGGCTATGCTGCATTGTGGCTTCCCGGTACAGACCACGCATCCATTGCAACCGAAGCAAAGATTGTTGAGGCAATGAAGAAGGAAGGCATCACTAAGGAAGACATCGGCAGAGAAGCTTTCCTTGAGCGTGCATGGGATTGGAAGCGTGAATACGGCGGACGTATCTGCGAACAGCTCAAAAAGCTCGGCTCCAGCTGTGACTGGTCAAGAGAGCGCTTTACCATGGACGAGGGTTGCTCCGATGCGGTTAAAGAGGTGTTTGTACGCCTTTACGAAAAGGGCCTTATCTACAGAGGCGAGCGAATCATCAACTGGTGTCCCCATTGCTGTACCTCTATTTCTGATGCAGAGGTTGAGTTTGAGGAGCAGGAGGGCTTCTTCTGGCATCTTCGCTACCCTCTCACAGACGGCTCAGGCTTTGTTGAGCTTGCTACAACCCGTCCCGAAACACTTTTGGGCGATACAGCTATTGCTGTTAACCCCGATGATGAAAGATATAAGGCTTTCGTCGGCAAGACAGTTACTCTCCCTCTTGTTGGCCGTGAGATTCCCGTTGTTGCTGACAGCTATGTAGATATGGAGTTTGGTACAGGTGTTGTTAAGATTACCCCTGCACATGACCCCAACGACTTTGAGGTAGGACTCAGACACAACCTGCCCATTATCAATGTAATGGATGATACTGCTCACATGAACGAAAATGCAGGCGAGAAGTATCAGGGTATGGACCGCTACGAGTGCCGTAAGGCAATTGTAAAAGACCTTGAAGATGGCGGTTTCCTTGTAAAGGTTGAGCCTCACGCTCACAACGTAGGTACCTGCTACCGCTGCTCTACCACAGTTGAGCCCAGAGTTTCAATGCAGTGGTTTGTTAAGATGCAGCCTTTGGCTGAGCCTGCAATCGACTGTGTACGCTCTGGTAAGACAAAGTTTGTTCCCGAGCGTTTTGACAAGGTTTATTTCCATTGGATGGAAAACATCCGCGACTGGTGCATTTCCCGTCAGCTTTGGTGGGGACACAGAATTCCTGCTTACTACTGTGCTGATTGCGGTGAGATGACAGTTTCTAAGGATGCTGTTACAGTTTGTCCCAAGTGCGGTGGTACTCACATCCATCAGGACGAGGATACTCTGGATACTTGGTTCAGCTCTGCACTCTGGCCTTTCTCAACCCTTGGCTGGCCCAACAAGACAGAGGAGCTTGACTTCTTCTATCCCACAAGCACTCTGGTAACAGGCTACGATATTATCTTCTTCTGGGTAGCTCGAATGATTTTCAGCGGTATGGAGAATATGGGTGCTCAGCCCTTTGACACCGTATTTATCCATGGTATCATCCGCGATGAGCTGGGCAGAAAGATGAGTAAGTCCTTGGGCAACGGCGTTGACCCCTTGCTTCTCATTGAGCAGTACGGTGCAGATGCCCTGCGCTTCTTCCTTGCTACAGGTAACTCACCCGGAAACGATATGAGATTTTCTGACAAGCGTGTTGAGTCTTGCCGTAACTTTGCAAATAAGCTTTACAACGCAAGCCGTTTTGTTCATATGAACATTGACGATTTCGACGTTCCCTGTGAGCTTCCCAAGACTCTCACAACCGAGGACAAGTGGATTATTTCACGAGTTAATACAGTTGCAAAAGAGGTTTCAGACAACCTTGACAAGTTTGAGCTTGGCATTGCTGTTCAGAAGCTTTACGACTTCATTTGGGACTGCTACTGCGACTGGTACATAGAGCTTACTAAGTCCAGACTCCGTGAGGAGGGTGAAACTGCTCAGAATGCCCGTCAGGTGCTTGTTTGGGTACTTGAGAGAACTTTAAGACTTCTCCATCCCTTTATGCCCTTTATCACCGAGGAAATCTGGCAGACTCTGCCTCATAGTGCAGATGCACACGACGAAACAATTATGCTCTGCAAGTATCCTGAGTTTGAGGATGCACTCCACTTCCCCGAGGAAGTAGTGACAACTCAGAAGATTATGGAGGCTATTACCGCAATCCGTACAAGACGCAACGAGATGAACGTACCTCCCTCAAAGAAGGCAAAGGTTTACATTGCAACCGAGAACAAAGAAACTTATGAGCTTGGTGCAAAGTTTATTGTTTCTCTGGCTTCTGCTACAGAGGTTGAAATCGACAAGAATTTCGACCTTGAGGGTGCAGTTACCATAGTTGTTTCCGATGCAAAAATCTACATTCCCATGAATGAGCTTGTAGACAAGGAAGCAGAGCTTGCACGTCTTAACAAAGAGCTTGCACAGGTTGAGAAGCTCCTTGCACAGGACGAAGGCAAGCTTAACAACGCAGGCTTTATGGCAAAGGCTCCCGAGGCAGTTGTGGAGAAAATCAAGGGACAGGCTCAGCGTGAGCGTGAGAAGATTGCCCTTATCAAAGCCGCAATTGAGGCTCTGCAGTAATTTATTGATGCAATAATTAATCCCCGATTACTTTCGTAGTCGGGGATTTTTGTGCTCTTATGTTTTGTAGGGGTCGGCGTCCTTGACAAGCCGAAATCACAGTATCGTTGTAAGCAAGTGTGAAATCAGATTTTCTTTTTGCAGAAGGCTTGCATACAGCATTCTTCGCATTTTGGCTTTGGAGCTTTGCACACTGCTCTGCCGTGAAGCACCAGACGGTGGCAGAAATCGTTTGACTCCTCGGGTGGCAGAAGCTCTCTGAGGATTTTTTCGATTTTGACTTGGTCTTTTTCTTCGTGTAGTCCCAGTCTGCGGGTGATGCGGATGCAATGGGTGTCAACCACCACCGCAGGCTTGCCATAAATATCACCCACAATAAGGTTGGCGGTTTTTCTGCCGATGCCCTGCAGGGTGGTAAGCTCCTCGATAGTGTCGGGAACCTTGCCGTCAAATTTTTCTACAATGGTCTTTGAAAACTCAACCAAATCCTGCGATTTTGTGCGGTAAAAGCCGCAGCTGTGAATAAGGCTTGCAACCTCCGCTGTGTCTGCCTGTGCCATACTATAAGCATCAGGGAAACGTTCAAAGAGGGCAGGGGTTACAAGGTTTACTCTTGCATCTGTGCATTGTGCGGCAAGGCGTGTGGCTACAAGTAGCTGCCACGGGTCTTTGTAATCAAGTGAGCAAAGTGCATCAGGGTATTCTTTTTTTAGTGCCTTCACGGCATTTCTTGCAATTTCCTTTTTGTTCATATAAATGCTCCTCTTTTAATATGGGTGAAAAACTGTAAAAAATGGTTGTCAAAAATTATGAAGTTCTTAAAATTTGCTATAAAGTCTTTATTTCTCAAAAAAAGTGTGCTATAATCTCAGTCATAGAAAACAGGGGAAGAAGTGTTTGTATGTTCAAAAACTACATTTTCGATTTGTATGGAACCCTTATTGATATCCGTACTGATGAAGACGACAAAGCACTTTGGGAGAAGATGGTGCTTTTTTACGGTTATCGTGAGGCAGAGTATACTCCCTATGAGCTTCGATGCAAGTATCAGGAGCTTTGTGCTTTGGAAAAAGCCGCGGTTAAAAAAGCCAACCCCACCCACAAGCACGTGGATATTGACCTTACAAAGGTTTTCCAAGATTTGTACGCTTTCAAGAAGGTTGAGGTTAGCCGCGAGGTAGCGGCGCTTACTGCCAACACCTTCCGTTGCTACTCAACCGAGTTTATCAAGCTTTATAAGGGTGTGCCCGAGTTTTTGCAGGCGCTCAAAGCAAAGGGCAAAAAGGTTTTTCTTCTTTCTAATGCTCAGCACGATTTTACTTTGCCTGAGATTAAGATGATGGGGCTTGAAAAATACTTTGACGATATTGTAATAAGCTCTGATGTGGCTTGCAAAAAGCCCGACCCTCATATGTATGAGATTCTTTTCAAGCGTCATAAGCTTAAAAAGAGCGAAACTATTATGATTGGTAACGATTTTCTTGCGGATATAAAAAGTGCTTATGAGTTTGGAATTCAGAGCCTTTACATCCATCAGGAGATTTCTTCGCCCATTACAGAAAAGCTCAGAAGCACCTGGTCGATAATGGACGGCGACTTCACAAAGATAATGCCTCTGGTGCTTAAATAATTCAAAAGCCTTGAAGGACACGGTATTTTGCCGTGTCTTTTTTGTTTTGCTGTGAGTAAACATAGCTCTTTGGAATATAATAACATACTGAGCGCGGTTTTTCAATATTAGCACAAGCGTTCAAATCAGTAACGAAATCAAGGCAAAAACCGCATCAATATCGGAAATTCTACTGAGAGTAGAGTTGGCTTTTTTGCGGTTTACAGGGCGTTTTTAACAAGAGAGTTAAAAACCTCAACATTCCGTTGATTTGTCAACATCTTGCAGATATAATTAGGGCATTGTTAAGGGCAGAGGTTTTCTGCCAAGGTAAAATCAAAAATCTCACGGAGGCTATATTATGGCATACAACTACATTCTCAGCTGTTGCTCTTACACAGATTTGTCTGCACAGAAAATGAAAGAGCTTGATATTAAGTACATCTGTACTCCTTATATGATGGATGGAAAAACCTACATTGACGATTTGGGCGAAACAACCTCTTACGAGGAGTTTTACAAGGCTATGGAGCAGGGTGCAATCACAAGCACCTCTCAGCTCAACCAGAACGAGCTTGCCGATTACTTCAGAGAGCTGCTCAAAACAGGTCAAGACATGATTCACATCAGCCTTTCTTCGGGACTTTCAGGTGTTTCCAACTCTGCTCGTCTGGCTATTGAGGATATGAAGAAGGAGTTCCCTGACAGAAAGATATATCTTGTAGACTCCTTGGCAGCTGCCGCAGGACTCGGACTTATGATGGAAACTGCATCAAACCTTCGTGCAGGCGGTATGGGTATTGATGAGCTTTATGCTTGGCTTGAAGAGAATAAGCTGAAGCTTCATCACTGGTTCTTCACAACCGACCTTACCTACTTTGTACGCGGCGGCAGGGTTTCCAAAGCAAGCGGCTTCATCGGCGGTGTGCTGAATATCTGTCCTCTTATGAATGTTAGCAACGAGGGCAAGCTTATTCCCCGTGCTAAGGTACGCGGTAAGAAGAAGGTTATTACAGAGATTGTTGAGCGTATGAAGGAGCACGCACAGGGCGGAACAGAGTACTCAGGCAAGTGCTTTATGTGCAACTCTGCTTGTGAGGATGACGCAAAAGAGGTTGCTGCTTTGATTGAAGAGGCTTTCCCCAACCTTGACGGAAAGGTACAGATTTATACTATCGGTACTACTATCGGAAGCCACACAGGTCCCGGCACGGTAGCTGTGTTCTTCTGGGGCGACGAGCGTGTTGACTGATAAATAAAGCTTCATACAGAAGACTCCATAATAAGACACCGCAGTTGATGCTTTCAACGGCGGTGTCTTTTGTTTTGGTGCTTTGTAACGGAAAAGTTGCAAAACTTCCCAAAATAATGATAATTCTGTAAATTGACTATCATAGGTTTATCCTATATTATATATGTATAATGAGGTTTTAGGCGCGTTTTTTGCCTAATAGCTTTTGCAAAAGATTGAGAGGAGGAAAATTCTTGGTATTTTCCAGCTTGACCTTCTGGTTTTTTTACCTGCCTTGTGTATTGCTTATCTACTATGCGGTACCTAAAAAGGCAAGGAATATTGCCCTTTTTGTAGTAAGCCTTGCTTTCTACGGGTGGGGAGAGCCCGTGTATATTCTTCTGATGCTTTTCACAATACTTGTAAACTATTTTGCAGGTATGCTCATAGAAAAGGCTGAAGGCAACGAGAAGAAACGGCGGATGTGGCTTATACTTTCCGTTGTTGTGAATTTGGGGCTTTTAGTGTTCTTCAAGTATTCGGGAATGATTGTGGATACTCTCAATCTGCTTCCCTTTGTGAATATCAGCTTTACTGCTCCTGCTTTGCCTATTGGCATCAGCTTCTATACATTTCAGGCAATGTCCTACACCATTGATGTATACAAAGAGGACACAAAGGCACAGCACAATCCTTTGATTATCGGTACCTATGTCACCCTGTTTCCTCAGCTCATTGCAGGCCCCATTGTCCGCTACAAAGACGTTGAGGACCAGATGACAGGAAGAAAGGAAACCCTATCTAAATTTGCAAACGGCGTAGTTCTGTTTTTGGTGGGACTTTCAAAGAAGGTTCTCCTTGCAAACCAGTTTGGTGCAATGTGGGAAAACTTAGGCGGAGCCGCTGCAGAGGGCTTGCTTGCCCGTTGGGGAGGACTTGTAGCCCTTACCTTGCAGATTTACTTTGATTTCTCGGGCTACAGCGACATGGCACGCGGTCTTGGCAAGATGCTGGGATTTGAATTTATGGAAAACTTCAATTACCCCTACATCTCCAAGTCTATCACAGAGTTTTGGCGTCGCTGGCATATTTCCCTTTCCACTTGGTTCAGAGATTACCTGTATATCCCCTTGGGCGGAAACCGCAAGGGCTTTGCACGTCAGATACTCAACCTGTTTATAGTTTGGGCTATGACAGGTCTTTGGCACGGTGCGGCTTACAACTTCCTTTTGTGGGGACTTTATTTCTTTGTGCTTCTTGTTGTGGAAAAGCTTTTCCTTTCAAAGCTTCTCAGTAAATTACCCTCCTTTGTAGGTCACATTTACGCTCTGTTCTTCATAATGATTGGCTGGGCTATCTTCAACTTTGAGGATGTTTCTGCTTTATGGACATACATCTGCGGACTCTTCTCGGCTTCTGACGGTGCATTTACCTCTGAGTCAGGTGCGGTGCTTTTAAGCTATCTGCCCGTAACTCTGGCTGGAGCGGTGCTGAGCACTCCCGTGCTGAGAATTATGCATCAGAAGCTCAAGGACAATAAAGTTTACGTTGTGATGCTTTGCGTTTGCTGTGTGCTTGCAATGGTGCTTTGTACTGCTTCCCTTGTAAGCGACAGCTACAACCCCTTTATATATTTCAGATTTTAAGGAGGCGGGAATATGAAGAGTAAAAAATCACAGATTGCGATTATTTCCATTTTCCTTGCCTTCACGGTAGCTTTTCTTGCACTTTTTATTGCTATTCCCAAGGCTGATTACAGCTCATCCGAGAAGAGATACCTTGCAAAGGCACCTGAGCTTTCCTTTGAAAGCTTCTTTGAAGGCAAGCTGACAGCCTCTCTGGAAGGCGGAGAATCGGGCGGATATATACCTGACCATTTTCCTTTCCGCACCTTCTTTGTAGGGGTTAACGCTTACTGGAATTTGCTCACAGGCTCGACTGCTTCAAACGGCTACTACTACGGTGATGACGGCTATATTATAACAATGCCTGCAGATGCAAACAGAGCGGATAAAAACCTTGAGCTTATCAACAGATTCTCTGCATCCTTTGACGAGGTAGGACTTATGGTTGTGCCCTCGGCAGGATATATGCTGTACTCCAAGCTTCCTAAGGTGCACGCAGATTATCCCGACGAGCAGGTTTATGAGCATATAAGCAAGGACAAGGCGGAGAATATCAGATTTTATAACCTTTGTGAGGATTTTGGCGACCATATGGTGAGTGACGAACAGGTATACTACAAAACCGACCACCATTGGACCAGTCTGGGGGCATACACCGCCTACGGAAGATTTTGCGAGGATAAGGGGCTTGAATATACCCCTAAGGAGAAGTTCACGGTGAGCACCCATGAGGACTTCTACGGCACTACCTATTCCTCCAGCGGATATTTTCTCAGAGAGCCTGATATCTTGGAGATATGGGAGAATAAGGAGATTTCTGACAGCATAACTGTTACTATTACCGAAGGTGCACAGACAAAGACCTTTGACAGTATGTACTTTGAAGAGCACCTGACAGAGGATGATATGTACCCTGTTTTCCTTGACGGCAACCACGCCTTGGTTACTATTGAGAACTCAAAGGCGAAGAGTGATGAAACACTACTGCTTATAAAGGACAGCTTCGCACATTGTGCGGCACCCTTCTTTGCAGAAAACTACGCAAAGGTTGTAATGGTGGATTTGAGATATTACAAGCTTCCTGTGACAGAGCTTGTGCATAGTGAGGGTGTAGACGAAATCCTCTTCCTCTATGGTATGAACAATTTCTGCACAGATACAAACCTTGCATATTTAGGCTAAATACAATATTAAAGAAAACACTTCCAAGCTTTTGAACTTGGAAGTGTTTTTTGTTTGTGTGTACTTAAATTTTGTGCTCTCTGAGATATCTGCGTACCTTTTCAATAACACGCTTGTCGTTGTCGTAGGAGCAGGTGTCTTCTGCCTTTGAAAGTGAAACCCACACGAAGGAGTCGATTTCGCTTTCTTGGATTTTAATGTTGTTGCTTTTGGCTTTTGCCAAGAAGAAAACAACTCTCTTGCGGATTTTACCAAAAGGACAGTAATCGCTGATTTCTCTGAAGCCGTCGAGGATTTCCACGTCAAGGTTGGTTTCCTCTTTGACTTCTCTTATTGCGGTCTGCTTTTCGCTTTCGTGAAGCTCTACGTGACCCTTAGGGAAGCTGTAAAAGCGTCCGTTGTGGTTTTTGACCAACAGGATTTTTATGTCGTTTTCGGCTTTGTCTTCATAGAGAATTACCGCTCCGCAGGATTTTTCATAAAGACAGCTGATTTTTTCAACCTTTACCTGTCTTAAAGCACTGAGCCTTTCCATAATTTCAGGCTCATACATTATTTCGTTTTTTGGTGCAACAACAGGGCGTTCTGTTCCGTCAGAAAGGGTGAGCACAGCGGTGACAATGCCTGAGAGTGTGTCGCCCACAGGCTTTTTTGAGATGATGTAGGCGCTTGTGCTTTTTATTCCTTTACCGCTTGCATAGCCGGAATAGAGTGAGTCTGACAGGTTGCCGTAGATTGTTGCGTTTATATCTGATGCCAGCATTTCTTAAAACCTCCTCGCAATGTATTTACGTGTGCGTCAGCTCAGAGCGCCGCTCATTGAGTTGACCTGCGAGGTGCTGTTCGCAGACATAGTGTTATTCATTATAAGCACTTCGTCAATGCCGTTTTGTTTGAGATAATCGTTTAAGTTACCGCCCCAGTATCTGAAGTCTAAAAGGTGAACCTCGTCATAGTGAGCGGCAAGGTAGGGTGCAAAGGCGTTTCCGTAGGAGTCCTTTACTACGGCAATTTTTTTGCCTGTATTTGCAGAAGAAGAAATTACGAACTGTGCTGTGTCGCCCCAGCAGAACACACCGTAGGTAAGGGTGCCTGAGGTAGATGCAGGATAGTAAACATCGCAGTAAATAGTGTCAGAACCCATGCGCTCTTTCATTTTAGCTGAGGTTTCCACAGGCAGGTCGTAGTAATCTACTGTGTCAGCGTTTGAGTAAAGTCCGCTGTTGCCCGTTAGGGTGTAGAAGGAGCCTGTAAATCCTGAGATGGAGTTTTTCTTCAGACTATTGATATCCACAGGTGTTTTGCCTGTTTGCTCACAGAAGGCTGTGTAGCCGTAGTAAGCACCGAGGCTTGTCCAATGGTGGTCTGTGTTGTAGTAGATGTACTCTGAGTTGTGGTTTGCAAGTGCGTTGTAGCAGTTGATAGGAGTTACGCGCTTATCAAGAGCCTTGTAGATGGTGTTGATGTTGTCAGCCTGAGAAACGGTTTCAACCTCCTTGCTGATACGTGTGGGCAGACCGAACTCGGTGTGATTGGGAATCACCATATTGTAAACGGTGATTTTCTTGTCAATACCTTTTGCTATTGAGTTGATGGCAGATGCGTAGTGCTTTGCCACCTTGTCATTACTGAAGAACAGGTTGTAGCCTGCGTTGTTGTAAAGATAGAGGGTGCTTGAGTAAAGGGAGCCGTCCTTGCCGTCGTCGGGGATTTGGGGTGTTACGAAGTCAAGATTTGAAACGTTTGCCGTGGGGGATTCGGTAGCAGGCTCGGTGGTTGGAGCTTCTGTAGGCGGTTCGGTGGGAGCCTTGGTGGGAGCTGTGGTAGGAGCCTCGTCTTTTGTTGCTTCGTCGGGAGTTACCTCGTCTTTTGTGGCACCCCAAGAGGCAGTCCAGTTTTTCACAGCAGGGATTAAGAAGAAGTATGTGCCTGCACCTATGCCAGCAATAATCAGAACGCACAGGGCAATCAGCAAACCTCTTTTGAGGTAGAGCTTGGCTTTTCTTCTTTTTCTGCTTTTTGAGTATCTCTGGCTGGCGGCGAAGTTATCAACCATACCGATAAAATACTCGTCCTTCTTTCTTTTCATTTTATCGCCTCCGAATTGGCATCCTGAGTGCTTTAGCTCAGGACAGATATTATTACATAGTAAAGTATAATATACATATAAATCAAACGCAACAAAAATAAAGAAATTGTGATTAATCTTAAGGAAAATTGTAATATTTAGGGTGAAAAATGTTTAAGTACTGTTACATAATGGCAGAAATAAGCTTAAATTTATTGCACTGAGCCTTCAGTTGTGATAAAATAACTTTATATACATAAAATTTTGAGAAAGCGTGATATAAATGGAATATACATTTGCAAACCGAATTTGCGGACTTAAGCCCTCTGCAATCAGAGAGATTTTCAAGTATGCGGCAGACCCTACGGTGGTATCTCTTTCAGCAGGTAACCCTGCTCCCGATGCATTCCCTGCAGAAGCACTCTCTGAAATTTCCGAAAGACTTATGAAGGAAAACCCTGTGCTTGCACTCCAGTACGGAGTTACTGAGGGTTATGCACCTCTTCGTGAATCCCTCAAAGAGTATATGAAGAACGATTACGGTATCGGCAGGGATTTTGACGATTTGATTATTACCTCGGGTGCACAGCAGGTTATGGATTTGATGACCAAAGCACTTGTCAACGAGGGTGACGAGGTTGTGTGCGAAGCTCCCTCCTTTATCGGTTCGCTTAACACCTTCCGCAGTTACGGTGCAAAGCTTCTGGGTGTGCCTATGGATGATGACGGAATGAATATGGAGGCTCTGGAGGAAACTCTCAGAACTCACGACAAAATCCGTTTTATCTACACTATCCCCACATTCCAGAACCCTTCGGGTATTACAATGAGCGTTGAAAAAAGAAAGCGTCTTTATGAGCTTGCTCTTAAATACAACGTACTGATTTTAGAGGATAACCCCTACGGTGAGCTTCGCTACCGCGGTGAAACCCTGCCCACAATCAAGTCTATGGACGACAAGGGAATTGTGGTTTATGCAGGTTCCTTCTCCAAGGTTATCTCTCCGGGTATGCGTGTGGGCTGGTTTGTAGCTCCCCGTGAGATTGCACAGAAGCTCATTGTGTGCAAGCAGGGAAGCGACGTTCACACCAATATGTGGTCACAGGTGCTCTGCCACGAATTTATGACAAAGTACGATTTCAAGGGACATCTTGAGTATCTTCGCGAGCTTTACTCCAAAAAGGCTGAGTACACAATGGAGCTTCTCAGAGAAAACCTCAAGGGCAAGATTAAATTCGGCGAGATTGACGGCGGACTCTTTATCTGGTGTACTCTTCCCGAAAATGTGGATATGCCTGCGTTCTGCCTTGATGCCGTAAAATCAAAGGTTTGCGTAGTACCCGGTACTGCCTTCCTTACAGACGAGAGTGAAACCTCTCACAACTTCAGAATCAACTTCTCAACTCCCACAGACGAACAGCTCAAAAAGGGCATCGAAATTCTGGGAACACTTGCAGAAAAGCTTTGATTATTAACATCCTCAAAGGAGCGATATATTATGGAACAGACAGTAAATCAGGAGAAAAAGAAAATAGTATACAGCGCCATTCAGCCTTCGGGTACAATCACTCTGGGCAATTACCTTGGTGCTCTGAGAAACTGGGTAATTATGCAGAACGAAGAGGACAAAAACTGCATCTACACTCTGGCAGACCTG
Source organism: Ruminococcus sp. (assembly GCA_017411385.1). Classification (GTDB taxonomy): domain Bacteria; phylum Bacillota; class Clostridia; order Oscillospirales; family Acutalibacteraceae; genus Ruminococcoides. Next base: position 59,062 of record JAFQQF010000016.1, on the reverse strand, counting down.
CACACAATCACCGTGCGTCAGGAGCCTGCGGCAATGAGAAAGAATGTGCTGGATGCTTATGCTTCTATCCTTGCTTGCGGCATTGATGCCGAAAAGAGCATTTTCTTCATTCAGAGCCACGTTCCTGCTCACGCACAGATGGCTTGGATTCTCAACTGCTACACACAGTTCGGCGAGCTTTCCCGTATGACACAGTTTAAGGATAAATCTGCAAAGCACGCCGACAACATCAATGCAGGACTTTTTACATACCCTGCACTTATGGCAGCTGACATTCTGCTTTATCAGGCAGATTTAGTGCCTGTTGGTGCTGACCAGAAGCAGCATTTGGAGCTTGCACGCGACATTGCAGAGCGTTTCAACGGCAGATATTCAAACGTTTTCACCGTGCCTGAGGGCTTTATCCCCACAAACGGTGCAAGAGTTATGAGCTTGCAGGACCCCACAAGAAAGATGAGCAAATCCGACGAAAACGTAAATGCCTGCGTTTCTCTTTTGGATACTCCCGACAACATTATGCGCAAGTTCAAGCGTGCGGTTACCGACTCCGAGGCAAGGGTTTGCATCGGCGAGGGTAAGGACGGCGTTAATAACCTCATCGGTATTTACTCTGCAATCACAGGCAGAAGTGCCGAGCAGATTACATCTGAGTTTGAGGGCAGAGGCTACGGCGACTTTAAGGCAGCAGTAGGCGAAGCAGTAGTAGAAGAGCTCAGACCTATCAGAGAAAAATACGAACAGCTCATTGCTGACAAGGCATATCTTGAGAGTAGCTACCGTGCCGCCGCTGAGGTTGCCGACAGACTTGCTCAGCGCACCCTTGACAAGGCAATGAAAAAGATTGGCTTTATCCACAGATAAGAGATACTCCCTTTGTGCTTTGCAGAGGGAGTTTTTTTGCATTTATTTAGAAAGAATTTGAAAGAATTTACAAAACAGGTGTGAGGTTTTGTAAAAAGCTTCGTCTAAGAAATGTAAAAAGGGGAAATTGACAGAGTGAGGCAAAAATTCATATAACTTTGAATTTGTTTGACTCGCTTTTGAAAGGAGCAATAATCAATGGATAACGGTGCATTATGGTACCGCCGTTTCCTTGATGGGGATGACAGTGGCTTTGTAGAGATTATCAAATGCTACAAAGACGGACTTATACTCTATCTGTGCGGTATTACGGGTAATGTGCATCTGGCAGAGGATTTGACGGAGGATACCTTTGTCAGGCTTGTTACCAAAAAACCAAGATTTGCAGAAAAATCTGCTTTCAAAACATGGCTATATGCAATCGGCAGAAATATAGCCATTGATTACCTACGCAAAAACAAGGCGGTAGTGGTGGTGTCTGCAGAGGAGCTTTACTCGCTGCAAAGTGACGAAGAGGCTCTGGAAACAGCGGTTATCAAGGAAGAAGAGAGGATTGAGCTTCACAGGGCTATGGGTTCTCTTAACCCCGATTACCGTCAGGTTTTGTGGCTTACATACTTTGAGGATTTTTCTGCGAAGGAAGTAGCGCAGATTATGAAAAAATCAGTTCACAGCGTTGAAACTCTGTTATACAGAGCAAGACGTGCGCTGAAATTACAGCTTGAAAAGGAGGGGTTCGTCTATGAAGGATTATAATGAAATGGCAGCTTCTGTTTTTCAGCGAAGAGATGAATTTGTAGCAGCACGAAAGAAGCGCAACGCACTCCTTCTCAAGGTGGCAGGCTCTGCCTGTGCGGTGCTTCTGGTGGCAGTGGTAGGTATAAGCCTTTGGAAGAACCTGCCCCGTATTCCTTACGTTAAGCCTACTGACCCCACAGCGTCAAGCGTTACAAACGACACACAGCAAACAGAAAATATAACAGATACAAAGACGGGTTTACAGGAAACTACTGCTAACCCCGACACAACAAAGGTGCCCGTGTTACCTTTTGACCCCACGGAGCCTTCGGCATCAAGTTCTGCTGATAATACCAAGCCGAGCGAAACTCCTTCCACAAATCCCACCTCGGCTACAGACCCTACGGAAAAACCTCAGCAGCCCTCAGCGGCAACCGACCCCTCAAGCGGTAATAATTCGCACCCTGTGCCTACGGATGCACCCGTGGAGGCGCCGTCTGATTATCCCACCGAGCCTCCTTGGGTTGAAGAGCCTACAGAGGCGCCCACAGCAGAGCCTTGGGAACCGCCCACAGCGGCACCTACGCAGGCACCTTGGGAGCCTCCCACACAGTGCCCTACAGAGGAACCCATCGAGCCTGAAACAGGTCCCCTTTATATTGAGTGCGGCGGTAAAACCTACGAAGCACAAACAGGCGATATGGTAACACTTACCGTTGAGCTTGAGGCGGATGAAAGAATTAAAGAAGCAGATGTTTTAACAAAGTATGGCAATTACTATATCGGCCTTGAGCCTGTTAATCTTTACGACTTAGGTTTTGGCGGACAGCAAATTCAACAGGCTCATTTACCGAATATCGGAAAGGCACCCGCTAACATAAGCTACACCAAGGATCATTTTGCAAGATACAAAGCAGTATGGGTTAGTTTCTCGGCTGTTGAAGATGAGGGATTTGATTTCACAGATAAAAAAGTGCTGTATACCTTCTCCTTTATAGTTACAAAGCCCGGCAATACAAAAATTGAGATTGAGCCTTTTAGGCTCAGCTCGGCAAACAAGGCGTACTACAGCAACGGCATTGCGGTTGATTCGGGTGCACAGCTTGAGGCATATCTGACAATTACCAAGGCACAGGATGTTGTGATGCCTGTGCCGCCGAAGGAAAACGAGAACGAGGATGATTTTATTTATCCCGAGGAAAGCACAGACGGAGATTTGCATATCAACTGTGCAGGAAGAACCTATAGCGCAAATGTTGGAGATACTGTAACTTATATAGTGGAGTTGAAAGCAGAAGAGCTTTTTGAAAATATACATATAGCGTTGGATTATCAGGAGCAGTATCTCAGACTGAAGCTTCCCGAAGAAGACGAACTTGCTTTTCCGAATTTGAACGGACTGGTACCTAACTTCAAGGGTTATATGGACCATAATAAAGGAGAAGTGATTAATCCTGCAGTAATAATGTCGGCAAGTAATGTTTTCGGCTATAACTTCAAGACCAGAAAGGTTCTTGTTCAGCTTGAGTTTGAGATTATAGCAGAAGGTGAAACCGACCTGAACCTGCAGGTTAAAGAGATGTGGAAACGTTCTTTGTATAATAGTGAGCCTTATTTTACCAACGGAGAACAGGCGTGCTTTGAGGGGATAGCTATTTACGAGTACGTAACTTCAAAAAAGGAATAAGCAGTTTTTTAGCCTATACCGCAAGTTGAGTATAGATGAGTGATTGACTCCTCAAAATTTCCCCACAAAAAGGGCGTATGCAAAAATGCATACGCCCTTGTCCTTTTGTGATAAGCTTGTTTTATCAGATTTCTGCTTTCCAAAGTGAGTGGAGATTGCAGTATTCGTATACTGCCACAGGCTTTTCGTCAGCAAGTACAAAGGAAGCCTCGGGAGCTTCACCTGCACTCAGGTACTTAATCTGAAAGCCCTTGTCTGTTTCAAGGCAAATCCACTGAATGTAGTGCTCCTCTATCATAGGATGAGTCACAGAGCCTACCTTTACGTTAACTGTGTTGCCGTCAATTTCAACAACGGGAACGTGCTTTTCAAGGCTTGCATCAACAGTACCGGGGACAAGCTCGGTCATCTTCTGTCCGCAACACATAACAGGAACCTTTTTGTCGTGGATTTTTGTAATGATGTTGCCGCAATGCTCGCAAATGTAAAATTTCATAATAAAACCTCCGTATATATTTTATTAAAAGTTTGATTGTTTATTCTGTGATTTCTTCAAAATCTGAAGCACCGTGTTTGCACAAAGGACAGATGAAGTCCTCGGGAAGCTCTTCTCCCTCGTAGATGTATCCGCAGATTTTGCACACATAGCCCTTCTTGCCTTCGGTCTGGGGCTTGGGCTTTACGTTGTTCAGATAGTAGGTGTAGGTCATTGTTTCTTTGTCTGTGAGTACTCTTGCCTCGGTTACCTCGCAGATAAACATTCCGTGAGTGTCAAGGTCAACGTACTGCTCAACCTTTAAGGACATAAAGGAGTTGATGTATCTGGGCAGGAAGATAAGACCGTTGTCGGAGCGCAGGGGTTCGCAATTTGCAAACTTGTCTTTGTTTCTGCCGCTTGCAAAGCCGAAGGCTTCAAACACAGAGAAGGGAGCATCTGTGGACAGACAGTTCACGTTCATTTTGCCGGTCTGCTTGATGATGTGGTGAGAGTAGTTCTCCTTGTTAATGGTAACAGCTACCTTGTTGGGAGTGTTGGTTACCTGAGTTACTGTGTTTACAATGAGTCCGTTGTCCTTTTTGCCGTCATTTGTGGTGACAACATACAGTCCGTATCCGATGTTGAAGAGTGCTGTCAAATCGTTTTTGTTGGCGGTGTCTGAGTTCTGGGCAAGGTAGTCCCTGCACAGCTCGTCTGACAGAGTTTCAAGCTGATTTGTGCTTTCTTCGTTTAAAGCGGAGCGAATGGTTACCGTTGTGTCGGTGAAGCTGAGGTTCTTGCTGCCTTCAAGCATTTTTCTCATAACCTTTGCCGCCATAGGTGCCCAGCTTCCGTTTTCTATGAGAGCAACGGTTCTGTTCTGATAATTACGCTCTGTCAGGTGGCTTATGAACTCACGCATAAAGGGGAAAATTTCTGAGTTGTAGGTGGTGGTGGCAAGCACAAGCTTTGAGTAGCGGAAGGCATCCTCCACCGCCTCTGCCATATCACAGCGTGCAAGGTCGTTTACTACAACCTTGGGACAGCCCTTGGCACGGAGTTTTTCGGCGAGCTGATTTACTGCCTTCTTTGTGTTGCCGTAAACAGAGGTGTAGGCAATCATAATGCCCTCTTCTTCGGGGGTGTAGCTTGACCAGAGGTTGTAGAGGTTAAGGTAATAGCCTAAATTTTCTGTAAGCACGGGGCCGTGGAGAGGTGCAATGATTTCAATATCAAGACCTGCGGCTTTTTTCAGCAGATTCTGCACCTGAACGCCGTATTTGCCAACGATGCCGATGTAGTAACGTCTTGCCTCGCAAGCCCAGTCTTCTTCCACGTCAAGAGCGCCGAACTTACCGAAACCGTCAGCAGAGAAGAGCACCTTGTCGTAGCTGTCGTAGGTAACGATTACCTCGGGCCAGTGCACCATGGGAGCAGTAACAAAGGTGAGTGTGTGCTTGCCAAGGCTCAGAGTGTCACCTTCGCCAACGATAATACGGTTGTCCTCAAACTCTTTGCCGAAGAAGTTTTTCATCATCTGAAAAGCCTTTTGTGAGGAAACAACAGTTGCATCGGGGTATGCCTTGAGGAAGTTTACGATGTTTGCGGAGTGGTCGGGCTCCATATGCTGAACAATAAGGTAGTCGGGCTTTCTGCCTTCGAGAACGCCTTGTATGTTATCAAGCCACTCGTGAGTAAAGCCTGCATCAACGGTGTCCATAATTGCAATTTTCTCATCAATGATTGCATAGGAGTTGTATGCCATTCCGTTTGGAACAATGTACTGACCTTCAAACAAATCAACCTTATGGTCGTTAACACCGATGTATTTGATATCCTTTGTTATATTCATAGCTGACACCTCTTGTATGTTTTTCTTTTATTATATCACAAATAATTTATTTTCATAGTTGTTATTCTAAAATTTTTCCGTTTGTGGTTATGGTGACTACCTGCCAGGGGATGAATTTTCCGCTTGCTTGCAGAGCGCGTTTTACAGAGTTTTCCAACCCACCGCAACAGGGAACCTCCATTCTGACAATCTTAACACTTTTTATGTTGTTGTTTGTTATAATCTGTGTGAGCTTTTCTGCATAGTCCCCTTCGTCAAGCTTGGGACAGCCGATGAGGGTAATGTGGTTGCGGATAAAGTCGTTGTGGAAGTTTCCGTAGGCAAAAGCTGTGCAGTCTGCGGCAATGAGCAGGTTTGCGTTTTCAAAGTAGGGAGCGTTTATGGGCACAAGCTTTATCTGGCAAGGCCACTGAGCAAGTTGGCTCTGTACCTCTGTGCTTCTTGCAGGAGCGGTTGAGTCACGTTTGATAACTTTACTGTTTGTGCCGGGGCATCCGCAGGGGAGAGTAGGTGCTGTTCTTTGCTTTTTTGCGTTTAGGACTGCCTTTTCGTTGTAGGCAGGGGCTTCTCGAACTTCGAAGGATATTGCATCCATGGGACAGGCAGGAAGGCAATCTCCCAAGCCGTCGCAGTAATCCTCACGTGTGAGGACTGCTTTGCCGTTTATCATTTCGATTGCACCTTCGTGACAAGCCTGTGCACAAGCTGAGCAACCGTTACATTTTTCTTCATCTATTTTGATGATTTTTCTAAGCATAGCTCTGACCTCCTTGATTTTATGGATTTATTATAATATAATGAGGTTAGCAAATATGTTGAAATTTCAACAAAAGGTGATTTTATGGAAAAATATTTTGAAGTTCTGAGAAAATGCCCTCTCTTTGTGGGGATTGCAGATGAGCATATCTTTAAGATGATTAATTGTCTCGGAGCTGTTTTGGAAACCTTTGATAAAAAGTACACCATCATTGCAGAGGGTAACCCTGCAAAGTTCATCGGAATTCTGCTGTCGGGGTCTGCACAGATAGAGCAGGTTGATTACTACGGCAACAGAACAATCATGGGCAGGGTGGAGCCTTCTCAGCTTTTTTCTGAGGAGTTTGCTTGTGCAGAGCGTGAGTCGGTGCCTGTATCGGTAATTGCCAACGAGCCTTGCGAGGTTTTGCTTGTGGACTGCAACCATATACTTCACACCTGTCATAACAACTGCTCCTTTCATCAGCAAATGATTTTCAATCTGATGAAAAATATGGCAACAAAGAACATAGTTTATCATCAGAAGATGGAGATAACCTCAAAGCGTACCACAAGAGAAAAGCTTTTGGCTTACCTTATGTTCTGTGCAAAGGAAGCGGCAAGCAACAGCTTTGAAATCCCTTACGACAGACAGGAGCTGGCAGATTTTCTGGAGGTTGACAGAAGCGGTTTGTCTGCTGAGATAAGCAAATTGAGAAAAGAGGGAATTCTGCAGAGTACGAAGAATCACTTTGAACTTCTGTAAAAAGAAAAAGCACCGTTTTAAATGAACGGTGCTTTCGTGTTTTTTGAATGGTAGTTTTCAGCAGACTATGTCTGCAAGGTCAAAGGATACTACCTTTCTGAGTTCGCTCAGTGACATTTCTGTCTGATAACCGATTTTGCCTGCACTGAACAGGATAGTTTCAAAGTTTTCAGCTGAAATATCAATGGTAGTTCTGAATTGTTTTTTCATTCCAACGGGAGAGCATCCGCCGTGAATATAGCCGGTCAGAGGCAAAAGCTCCTTGGCTTTAATCATAGCGATGCTTTTTTCGCCTACTGCCTTTGCACCCTTTTTCAGGTCAAGCTCTCTGTGTACAGGTACCAGAAAAACAAAATAATTTTTGGAGGCACCCTGTGTCACCAGCGTTTTGAATACCTGATTGGGGTCTTCGTTTAAGACTTCGGCTACCTCAATACCGCTTACGGCGTCTGTATCCTTGTAGCAGTGGCTTGTATAGACAGCGCCTTTCTGTTCAAGAATTCTCATAACATTTGTTTTGTCGTTGTTTTTTGCCATATTCTCACCTTCGTTTTGCTACTGATTATTATATCCTCAGAAACAGTAAAAATCAACGGGATAAATCTGAGTCAGACGCACAACATACTAATACGAAAGGTGTGGTTGTATGTGCACAGCGGTAGCTTTATATACAGATGGACTTTATTTTGGCAGGACTCTGGATTACGAGATCCTTTATCTGTCACACGTGGTAGTAACACCGAGAAACTTCCCGTTTGAGTTCAGGTTTTCAGATAAAGTTGAGAGTCACTATGCTATGGTGGGAATGGCATATGTGAATAGGGGTTATCCTTTGTATTATGACGGAATGAATGAGCAAGGACTTTGTATGGCAGGGCTTAACTTTGTGGGGAATGCGGTGTATGGTAAACCCAAAGAAGATGCTGTAAACGTGGCTTCCTTTGAGCTTATTCCTTATGTGCTTTCTCGGTGTGTGTCTGTGAAAGAAGCTAAAAGACTGCTTCAAAACATTAACATCACCGACACGGCTTTCAGTGAAGCTTTGTCCCCGTCACAGCTTCATTGGATAATTGCGGATAAGCTTGGGAGTGTTACCGTAGAGGCAACAAAAAGGGGACTTGAGGTTTACTCAAATCCTGTGGGAGTGCTTACAAATAATCCTGCCTTTGATTTTCATCTGATGAACCTTTGCAATTATATGAATTTATCCCCAAAGCCTGCTCAAAACAGATTTTCCGACAAAATAGAATTGCAGGAGTACAGCCGAGGAATGGGTGCTTTGGGTTTGCCGGGGGATTTTTCATCTCAGTCACGCTTTGTCCGTGCTTCCTTTGCAAAGCTTAACTCTGCCTTGCCTAAAGACGAGCGAGAAGCTGTGAGTCAGTTTTTTCATATTATGGACACGGTTTCTCAGCCTGCAGGGTGCTGCGAGCTTGAAAAGGGTGTGTATGAAAAAACACTTTACACTTGTTGCTGTGATGTGCAAAGAGGGGTGTACTACTATACAACCTACGAAAACAGAAGAATTTCTGCTGTCAGTATGAATAAAGAAAACTTAGAGTCTGAGAGGCTTGTCAGATACCCTTTGCAGAAAACCGAAAGTATAAATTTTCAAAACTGACAGATAAAAAACAGGAAACAAAAAAGATATATCTCATAAAAGACTTTCCAGATTGTTTTTATTGTCAAACAGTAATTTTGATGTATAATGTAGAAAGATAAGTTTATGAGGTTATGTCTATGAAAAAAATGAAGCTTTTTAACCTTGCCTGGCCTATATTTATAGAAACCCTGCTTTTTATGTTTCTGGGGTTTGTGGATGTGTTTGTGCTCAGCCAATACGACGATTTGGCGGCATCCGCTGTAAACACGGCTAATCAGGCAGTTTCCATTACAACCATAGTTTTTACTGTTATATCTACTGCAAGTGCGGTACTGATTTCTCAGTATCTGGGTGCAAAGAAGAGAGAGTCTGCCTCTCGCATAGCGGCACTCTCAATTACCTTTCACCTGATTTTCGGAGTTATAATAAGTGCGGTTTTTCTTCTTTTCAGCAGACAGATACTTTCTTTTATAGGTGCTACGGGTGATTTGCTTGAATTTTCGAGTGAGTACCTCACTATAGTCGGCGGTTTTATTTTTTTGCAGGCGTTGCTCAGTTCAATGTCTGTTATTATCAGAAATCACGGAATGACAAAGGTTCCAATGTTTGTTACCTTTGGAATGAATGTGATGAATACGGTGCTGGATGTAGTGCTGGTGCTTGGACTTTTCTCGTTTCCCCGTCTTGGCGTCAAGGGTGTAGCCATAGCAACCACCTTAAGCCGTTTTGTGGGCGTTATTGTTTTGGCTGTGGTGCTTTTTACAAAAATCGAAAAGCCCTCGGTGTTCATACTTCTGAAGCCTTTTCCAAAAGAGGATGTTAGGAATGTTTTAAAAATCGGCGTGCCTGCGGCTATGGAAGTTTTCCTTTATCATATTTCTCAGTTGGTTATCACCTCCATAGTGCTTAACTGCCTCACAGAAACAGAATTGATTACCAAGACCTATGTGCAGAATGTAAGCTCGCTTTTCTATGTGGTTGCGGTGGCAATCGGACAGGCATCCCAGATTCTCACAGGACACTTAATCGGAGCAAACGAATTTGACAAGGCAAACAAGCAGACTTACAAATCCTATGGCGCGGCAATGGCGGTTACGGCTTGTGTGTGCCTTATTGGTGCTTTTCTGAGAACAGATATATTAGATATCTTCACCGATGATGCTCAGGTTATAGCCTTGGGTGCAAACATTATTCTTATTAATATTTTCCTTGAATTCGGACGTGCTACAAATCTGGTTGTTATTGCTTGTCTGCGAGGAGCGGGTGACGTGGTTTATCCCACCGCCTGTGCAATTTTCTCTATGCTTCTCATAAGCACCTTGGGGGCTTATATTCTTGCAGTTGTGCTGGATATGGGCATTTATGGTTTGTGGATTGCAAACGCTTCGGATGAGTGTGTTAGAGGCGTGCTTATGCTTATTCGCTGGAAAAGCGGAAAATGGCGTACAAAACGAATTGCGTAAGATTTTACGAATACAGATGCTTTCCGTATAGGAAGGCATCTTTTTTTAGATAAATTTTGCGAAATTAATTCATATTTTTTGAAAATTATACTTTAATATAGAGCGTCTTTGTGATATAATGATTCCGTATAGTAACCTGAGATTTTCAAAAGGAAGAGTTCCAATGACAAACCGCCTGTTTCTTGAAATTCTGAAAACTGCAATAAACGGAGAAGACCTGCCTTGCGAAGTGAGCTTAAGCCGTGAAGAAACAGATGAAATACTCAGAAAGGCTGAGCTTCACAGGGTACTGCCTATAATTTATGACAAGGTGTATGCGGTCTGCCCGTATGATGACAGCGAAAAGGAAATTCTCTTAAAACGAACAAAGCTTTTGGTTTTGCAACAGAGCTTAAGAGAAGAAAGCTTTCTCAGACTATATGGTGAGCTTCAGAAAAAGGGCTTGACGCCTTTGGTGGTAAAGGGCATCGTTTGCAGACAGCTTTATCCAAAGCCCGAGTTTAGGTTTTCCGGCGATGAGGATTTGCTGATTTCCTCAAAGGAAGCAGAGGCCTATGACAAAGCTCTTACAGAGCTTGGGCTGAGAAAACAGGAAGCCCACAAGGAGAATTCTTACGAAACCTCTTACTTTACAGATGAGGGCTTGCATATTGAGTTGCACACCTCTTTGTTTTCTACACAGACAGAGTACTTTAACAGGTATAACGAGGTGCTGAAAGAGGTGTCCTCCAGAGCGGTTTTTATACAGGCAGGGAATAGGGAGCTTTACACCCTTTGTCCTACTGACCATCTGGTTTTTCTGATTCTTCATACGCTGAAGCATTTTATTAACGGCGGTGTGGGAATTCGTCAGATTTGCGACATAATGCTTTTTGCCCGACAGTACTCAGACGATATAGAATGGAATTCTGTGCTTGAAAAGCTTAGATATACAAAGGCAGATAAGTTTACTGCAGGAATATTCGCAATAGGCGGAAAGCATCTGGGCTTTGAAAAAGAAGCCGACATATATAACTCTGTTGCAGGTAAGCTCCGTATAAATGAAGAAGCCCTGCTTAAGGATATTCTTTGTGCAGGAGTTTACGGAGGTGCTACTATGTCGCGCAGACACAGTGCACAAATAACTTGGGATGCTGTGCAGGGAAAAAAGAAAAGACTTTTGCACAGGCTGTTTCCGCCTTTGAGAGAGCTCGACGGCAGGTTTAGCTATGCCTGTAGGATGCCCTTGCTTTTGCCTGTGGCATGGATACACAGAATTTTTGTTTATGTAACGCAAATCAGCAAGAAGGACTCAAACACCCCGGTGCAGACCTTGCTCATTGCCAATGAGAGGACACAGCTTCTCAAAAGCTTTGACCTTTTGGAAGACTGATTATTTATTCACACAAATGTGAAAGAAGGTAAATTGATGAAAAAAAGAAACATCCTATGTTTTATATTGCTTGTGCTGTCTTTTTTAAGCTTTCTCGGATATAAGCAGTACCGAAAAGCAACTGACGACGTAACACCGCCAAGACTCACCTGTGAGGAAAAAACAATTACAGCAAGTGTAAGCGTTACAGAGGAGGAGCTTCTTGAGGGAGTTGTCGCCTATGACGAGGTATCGGGAGATTTGAGTGACTCCCTTTTTATAGAGGATATGTCTGATTTTATTGACGATAACACTCGGATAGTCACCTATGCCGCTATTGATAAAAGCAGAAACGTAAGCCGACTTGAAAGAACCCTTGTTTATACGGATTACAAGGAGCCGGAGTTTTCGCTTGTTGCTCCCTTGAGCTTTCCTGTTGGCTCTAAGGCAAATATTTTGGGCAACATCAGAGCACAAAGCAACCTTGACGGGGATTTGACAAGCAACATCAGATATGGTCTGAATGGAGTTATTGATAACCTTGTTCCCGGAAAATATGAGGTTGAATACAGAGTAACCGACAGCTGCGGAAAAACCACATATCTGAACACAGAAATTGAAATATATGATAAGGTGTACTCTGTAATTAACGTTAAGCTTTCGCAGTACCTTGTGTATGTGGACAAGGGCTCAAAGTTCAACGCAGAGTCATATTTCAAGAGCTCCAACATAGAAGGCGAGCTCACTGTGGAGTCCAATGTAAACACCAAAGAAGAGGGTGTTTACTATGTGGATTATTATGTGAACGGAATAAACGCAAGCGGCAAGAGCCGACTTGTTGTTGTAGTTAAGTAATTTTTAGCAGGAAGTGTTTGTTTATGGAAACAACTAACAAGCCACGAAATCTTGATACCATATACATTGTACTCAGGGATGTACTGAAAAACTGGTTTCCCATTCTTTGTGTAGCTTTGTCTGCCATGTTTGTTTCGTATATCGTTGCGTCGGCCACCTATACCCCTAATTACGCTTCAAAATGCACGATGGTTGTGTCGGCAAAGGCTAACAATACGGGAGTGTATGCAGATACAAACGAAACCGAAAAGCTTACGGATACAATTACCGCTGTTATGGAAAGCACAGTACTGAAGGACAAAATTGCCGAGAGTTTGGGCTTACCTTATTTTTCGGGCGGTATCCGTACCAAGGTGGTTACGGGCACAAACCTGATTGAGGTCACAGCCAAAGCCTATAACCCCAAGATTGCTTTTACGGTTCTCAATGTTCTCATTGATATATATCCTGAGTTTTCAAGGGATATTTTGGGTGATATTGTTATAGAGGTTTATGAGGAGCCTAACCTACCGTCAGCCCCCTCTAATCCCTTTCAGTATAAGAAGATAGCCCTTCTGAGTGCTTTGGTAGGCGCGGCGGTGGTTATCTTGATAACCGCAGTTCACTCCTTCTTGCTTGAAACAGTAAAGAACGAGTGGGATGCAAGCGACAAGCTGGACGCAAAGCTGTTGGGAGTTGTGTACCACGAGTCGGCATACAGAAATCTTAAAGCAAGACTTCTCAGAAAAAAGAAGCGTCTGCTTTCGGGTGCGGCTTCTGTCAGCTTCGGGTTTAGCGAAACCTTGAAGAAAATCCGCACCAATATAGGGTATTTTCAGGAGAAAAACGGTGGCAAAGCGATTCTCGTAACCTCCTACGACAAAAAGGAAGGCAGAACCACTATTGCCGTTAATTTGGCACACACCTTTACCCAGAAGAAGCAAAAAGTGTTGCTGGTTTCGGGAAACGAGGATATTTCCGATATGCTGGCTTTGCTTAACATAGAGCTTCCCTCGGAGTTTTTGGAAAAAGAAAAGCAGTCTGTTGAGGATAGGGTGTTTACCAAGGAAAACTCTTTGCTGAGCATTATTGCAGATACCTCCACGAACTCAAGCTTTATCGGTTATTCCGATTTTCTTGCTTCCCCTGAGTTTGCACATTTTATGCAGCAGGCAAAGGAAGAGTATGACATAATTATCGTTGACGGTCCCTGTGCTAACAGAAATGCTGCCACAGAGATTTTTGCACAGCTTTGTGATTTTTCTGTGTTGGTTGTAAAGCAGAACTACACCAAGGTTCCCTATATAAACGATACCATTGATATGCTGAATAACTATAACAAGGGACTTGCTGGCTATATTTTCAATGATGTGTATTCATCTGCAACCGTAATCAATGTGGGCTACGGCTACGGCTACGGCGGTTACAGCTACGGAAGCTACGGCAAGTATGTAGGCTACGGCAAGTACGGTAAGTACGGCAGATACGGCAGATACGGTAAATACGGCGGTTACGGCGGCTATGGCGGTTACGGTGCATACTCATCAGAAAAGAGCAGTGACGAAAAAACCAACAGTCGCAGAAAACACGAATCAAAGAGGTATAAAAATGAGCACTAAGGAAAAAGACAGAGCCGAAAACTATGACACGCTGGACCAATTGGCGGTCATTGGTGACTTTCTGCGTGTAATTCCCAGAATGTGGGTTTGGATTCTGATTCTTGTTATTGGTTTCGGTGGCTTCTTCTATATCAGGGCTTATAGGAATTACGTGCCTGTTTACACAGCAGAGGCTACCTTCACCATTAATATCAGACGAGAGCAGAGCATAAACGGTTCAAATGCATACTACGATAACGAAGCAACAGCACAGCTTGCCCTTACATTCCCGCGTATTCTTACAGGCGACGTGCTTCTGCGCAGGGTGGAAAAAGACCTCGGCGAGCCTGTGACAGGCTCCATCAAAGCGGTTCAGACTCCCAACACAAATCTGCTGACTCTTTCGGTTACCGACAGAAATCCTCAGAAGGCATATGATACTCTTAACAGCGTAATCGAGAACTATCCTTCTGTGTCGGAGCGTGTTGTGGGCAAGGTTAATATGAATATTCTGGATGAATCGGGCGTTCCCAGAAGCCCCGACAACAAGAAGGTGTTCACAAAGGATGCACTCAACGGTGCGGGCATCGGACTTATCATAGGTCTTGTGTGGACCTTGTTGGTATTTATGATTAACAGAACAGTTCAGTGCGAGGCGGATATTAAGAAAAAGCTCAGCATAAACAGCCTTGGCGTGGTACCGAAGCTTAACAACAAAAAGCGTTCAAAGGAAACTGCCCAATATTTGCTTTTGACAGATCCAAAAGCAAAGGAGGTTTTGCAGGAGCCTTTCAGATTGATAAAAAACAAGGTGGAGTATCAGGCAAACAAGCTTTCTTTAAAAACTCTTCTTGTTACCAGCGCAACAGCCGGTGAGGGTAAGAGCCTTTTTGCGGCAAACCTTGCACTTTCGCTTGTAGCTTCAAATAAAAAGGTTGTGCTCATTGACTGTGACCTGCGTCATCCCACAGGGCGAATTGTTTTCAATATGGAGGAAAATCAAGGCTTGGGTGAGTACTTGAAGGAAGAGCTCGAGCTGCTTGATTACCTTGCACTTGCAAAGGAAGACAACAATCACGGCTTCCCCAATTTCCTCTTTTTGCCCGGTGGTGCCCCTGTTTCTGACGGTTCAAACCTTCTTGCAAGTCCGAGGATGAAGGAGCTTATTATGTGTATGGAGTCAAGGGCGGATTATATTATCCTTGACAGTGCACCCACAGGCTTGCTTACCGACTCCGCGGTGCTTGCAAAGTATGCAGACGGTGCCATTATGGTTATAAGAAAAGAAGTTGCACGAGTTGACTTTATTATGGATGCTCTGGGCCATCTGTCCGAGAGTGACATTAATATTATCGGCGGTGTGCTTAATGATGTGTAATGAAGATTGTAGAAACAGAGAGCTTCCTTTCTGTGCTGTGTGAGCTTGCAGAGCAGGGAGAGCGGGTTTGCACTGTGGTGTCAGGCTCCAGTATGGTTCCCTTCCTTGCAAGCGGCAGGGATTATGCATACCTTGAAAAGCTCAAGCGTGACCCCAAAAAAGGCGACGTTGTGCTTTTTCGCAGAAGAAACGGTGATTTTGTTCTGCACAGAATAAAAAAGGTGAAAAACTCCCAATATTATATGATTGGCGACAGGCAATACGCCGTTGAGGGACCTGTGGAAAAAGAGCAGATCTGTGCTTTGCTGACAGGCATAAGACGTAAGGGAAAGGAAATATCAGAAAAGAGCTTTTTCTGGTTTTTCTTTCGCAAAATCTGGAACAACACGGTGTTTTTGCGACCATTTTTGTTTGCAGTTTTCGGAGTAATAAGAAGAAAGAAATCGTAAGAGCTTCAGGAGTTTATTATGGTTGATATTCATTGTCATATTCTGCCGGGCTTTGATGACGGTGCCGGAGATATTCAGGATACCTTGGAGATGGCATCCCTTGCACAGGCAAGCGGAACCAAGGTTATAGTTGCGACTCCTCATTGCAATGTGCCCTCTGAGCCTGATAATTATTACAGCTCCCGTTACAGAGATGCTTTTTACAGTGCATGTAAAGCGCTGGAGGAGGAGCGTATTCCCATAAAACTCCTGCCCGGTATGGAGGTTTTTGCTACCTATGATTTGCCGGAGCTCATAAAGGATAATAAGGTGCTCACCATAAACCAGAGCAACTACCTGCTTATGGAGTTTGCCTTTGACGAGGACCCTGAGTTTGTGGAAATTATGGTGGACAGGGTAAAGGAAATTAGCATAAAGCCCGTTATTGCTCATCCCGAGAGGTACGAGTTTATAAAGAACGACTTGGAGTTTGCAAGACTCCTTGTGGAAAAGGGCTGTATTTTTCAGGCTAACAAGGGAAGCCTTTTGGGCAGATACGGCAGACGCTCTGAGGAAACCGTATACAAGCTTTTAAAAAGAAATCTTATCAGCCTTGTGGCAAGCGATGCCCACAGCGCTGAGGTGAGGACTCCTGATATGAGGCGAGCCCGTGCAGCGGCAAAGGAATTCTGCGATGTTAAGAAGCTGTTTGAGGATAATCCCTTAAAGATTTGCACAAACCAACCACTCTGAATATAAAATTATAGCGGCATACACGCCTTTGTGTATGCCGCTTTTTTGCTGTGTTTTAATTTTATCAGAGAGCTTGTAGAAGTCCTGCTATGAATTTCTGAATCTGTGTAGCATCGCTTACGGAGAGTCGGTTATCTCTGTTAGCATCTGCAAAGGGCAGAGCTTTTTCGCTGATGCTTGCAAGGGAAGCCAGATGCTTCTGGATTAAGGTTGCATCCTTGATTGTTACCTTGGTGTCCTCGTCTGTGTCGCCGAGGATACCTAAGTTTTCTTCAAGTTTGCTTCCTGTGATGATTATGTTGTTGATTACAAGCTCGCCGCCTGTGGGGTCATCGGAAGTAACACCGCCGTTTACTGTTGCGGTAGAGGTTGCATAAAGTCTGAGGATAACAGACTCTTTGTCGGCAAGCTCCTCGGGTAATGCGAGGTTGTCAAAATATGCTATGGGTGTCTTTCTGTCTTCCAGAGCGATTGTGTAGGAAGCACCCTCGATGTCTGTGAAGTTTTCGCCGTCAAGGCTGTATGCAAGCTGCCATGAGGCAGGACATTTCTTTGAGCCTGCACTCTCAAGTGAGATTGCTAAGTCCTTGAAGCCCTTTGTGCTGAGAGTAATCTGCACATAGGGATTTTCGCCCCAAGGATTCTTACTGCCTGCAGGCATAATGGGAACAATACCCTCATCTTCGCCGTATTCTGCATCGGACCATTCAAGTGCGCGATAGCCTGTGTCGTTAACGGAAGCTACAAGTGTGCCCTCGCCGAAGGTTGCGCTGTAGCCTTCCTTGGTGCCGTATTCCTCAAGCTTGTCGCCTGCAGTTTTGCCTGTGGGGTCGAAGCAGAAGGCGGTGATTGTGTTGGTGGGAAGAGAAGGTTTAACGGGAGCATCGGTAGGAGCCTCTGTGGGAACTTCTGTAGGTGCAACAGTGGGAGCTTCTGTGGGGGTAGCGGTAGGAGCCTCTGTGGGAGCTTCCGGCTCGGTGTAGGGCATAGAGCTTGCATTATAGTAGGGCTCTCCTGCCTCATTAATTCTGCCGGAGGGCTCTGTGGTGGTGTAAAGAATGCTGTCTATGAGGTCAAGGGATACAGTCTGAGCACCCAAAGCACCGTTGTTGAAGATAATCTTGTTAACCTTGGTGTTGTCAACTACTGCTTTGTAAATTTCTGCACCGTATTCTGTGGTGCCTACAAGCTCGGCTTTCTCGCCGGGCCAACGCATAGGAATCTGGCTTGTGCCCCAGATGTAATAATGAACATCATCCCAACCAAGGTCTGTGGTGAAGTAAACTGTTCTTGTTTCACCGGTTACGGGCGGGTCTGTGGGCTCGGGCTCCTGTTCGCCGTTGAAGTAGGAGGTCATCCACTCGCTTCTGGCTTTAACCCAATCCTTAAGATATGCAAGCTCACCTGCAACATCTTCGGTGTAATTGTCGGGAAGGCTCTTGTTCTTGCTCTGACACAGCCAAGCAAAATCCCACATAATGTAGTTGATGTAGGTGGATTTTTCAATGGAGGCAGCGTATTCGTCAATGCTCTTTACAAGGTCGCCTTCGCCTCTCTCTGCCTTACCTAAGAGTATATCAATCTTAGGGATAAAGTTTGTTTTCCATATTCTCGCACAAAGCTCTTCAAAAGTTTCACCCTTTGAGGTTGTGCCCTTTACATAGAATGCCTGACCGTAGGGGTTGATTGTATTTTCATATTTTGCAGTACGGGTTGTCCAGCCCTTGTGGTCGCTTGTAGAGGTTTTGCAGTTTTCACGCCATACGTCAACAGCACCAAGGTCTGAGTCGCAGTCCCAGATGGGAGTAGCATAGAATTTGCCTTCTCCTGCATTGTAAGTGAAGAAGGTGGAGGTGTAGCCACCGTCACAGTTTTTGCCTAAATCCTGAAGCAGGTACTGCTGAGCAAGGCTTTCTATATCACATATTGCTTCAATGTCTGCAAGGGTTCCCTTGTAGAGTGCATCTTCAAGCTCCTGATACTTGTCTTTGATGTAATCGTATCTTACCTGCCATTCGGGGCTGTTTGTTTCAAAATCCTCCAAATCGGGAGTTTTCAGAACAACGTGATAGCCTTTATCGGATACAAAGTAGGTGTCATTCTTGTAGTTCCACACATCAACCTCAACAAGGAAGTTAAAGTTGGTTTCTATATCTTCAGACTCATCCTTCAGGTTAATCATTGTGTTTTTGCCCAAGTCAACCTTCTGGCATGCGATGTATGCACCGCGGTAAACACCGTTTACATAGAAGTCGATGAAGCTCTGGTCAGAGTAATAAGGACTGCCTACATCCTTGGAAAGGTCATACATAATTGAGTTTCTCAGCAGGGTGGTGTCCTTTGTGTTAGATACCAGAGAGAATTTTTTGCTGGTTGTTGAGCCAATGGTGGTCATTGAATTAAAGTTGATGTTAAAGGGCTTTTTGTCGTAATCTTTCCAGTTGGTATTGCCTCTGCCCTTAATTTTTTTCAGCTCTCCGTCCTGCACACCGTCTTTGCTTACGATGGAGTAGGTAGCGGTGGAAACGGAATTTTCTTTGTTCTGAATAAGGAAGGACCAAAGGTCGGTTTCTTGAATGTTACCCTCGTAGTCCTCATAGGAGTTGGTAACATCGTTGATGTACAAGGATGCCTCAGCATCACTCTTTAAAACCTTGAAGGTGTAGCTTCTGGATTCGCCAACGGAAACAGAGATAGCTTCGTTTTCTGTATACTCAACCAAAGCCGAGGTGTGAGTGGGGATTGTTACGCCGCCGACAACTGCCTCTTCGTTGTAGCCGTTGTAAATCTCAATACAGCTGTCATTTGATGCTGCAGGAAGGAAGAAGTAGCGCATGCCCTCCTCGGCATTGAAACCGCCGTAATCTCTCATCCATTTTTGCCACGCGTCGGTGCTGTCGTCGCCGGGGATGGCATGAGCATAAAGTGCTTCCCAATTATCCAGAGCAAAGTTGGGGTAAGCCTCGGTACTGGGAGTAAGCACTTCGGTGGTGTTTGCTGCAACTGCAAAGGGAAAGGCACTCAGAAGCAGACAAAGAACCATAATTAAGCTTATAAGTTTTTTCATCAAATCATCTCCTTAAAGATTGCATAAAATGCCGATATCCATACACTTTAATCTTAACATTTGCTGTGTTCTTTTACAATGCACAAAGGATACAAATTGAGTTCAATCTAATTGTGGCAATTGCACATAAAGGAGGCAAAAACCGCACTTTCGCAACAAATAAAAAGCGGATGCTTTCTCGGCATCCGCTGGATTCAATCTGCTATGGTTTTGTCAGTTTCAGAGGTAACAGCTCTGAAGGGAATGTAGGTGTTCAGCTCCTTGTTGTGGGCTATGGGCTTGTGACAGCAGGGACACTCCACGTAACCCTTTATAAACCATGGGCGAAAAGCAAGGTCTGAGCGCTGATAGTCAAACATAGCATCACAGCATTTGCATTGCACGGAGTAAAACGGGTTTTCGGGGTTTTGGGGGATTACCGTGTTTTCAGGTCTTGTTGTGATGCTTTCGTGAGAAATCTTTGTGCGTATAGCAAAGAACGTGAGCAAAAAAGCAATGCCTGCAAGAATGGAAGAGATTAGCATCATCGGCAGAAAGTCTTGAGCCTGCCCCTGTGCCAGGAAGCACACAGCACCAATAAAAAGTCCTGTTGCAGGCAAAGCGATGATTGCAGATGCAAAGATTCTTTTTGGTACGTTATCGGGTACTTCAGGTACAACGGTCCTACTGTAAATCTGCTTCATATATCCACCTCATCAATTATTCGTCGGGGTTTTCCTCTGCTATTTTTTTAACGGTATCTCTGAAAGCTCGGTTAAGTCTGCACATATACTCGGGCTTGCCGTCAAAGGCGCCTGTTTCCGTGAAGGTTACGGCGGCACAGTTCATACAAGAGCCCTTCTCGGGACAGTTGGTACAGTCCTTGCACAGGCGAATTTGGGCACACATTGCCTTCAGCTTCTCCCAAGCGGAGAGAAAGCCTTCTTCGCAAAGCAGGTCTACACAGGGAGTTGTAATCATTCCGCATGGGGTGAGCTTGCCGTTCCAGTCAAGCCAGAACTGAGAGCGGCCTGCAAGGCATTGCATGGGGTCGCCTACATCCAGCTCACATCCGCGCTGAACAGGTGTGTCAATATGCTTTGCACGTTTTCTGATTGCATCAATGCCCTCGCGGTAGAAAATATCAAGGGCAGTAAGCTCGCCTGCCTGCTCAGCGGTAAGTCTGTCAAAATCGGTGCAGGAGTCACACTCGTATCGTCTTGTGGGCTTGAAGCAGTAGCAGGTCATACGAAGCTCAGCATTGCGGCTTTTTGCAAAGTCCTCAAGTTGAGTCCACTTGTGGAGGTTAACAGGAGTTACGGTGGTGTTCAGATGTACCAGAATTCCTGCCTGTGTGAGCCAGTCGATGCTTTCGCAGACTCTGTCAAAGGCAGAGCCGTCACCGCAGAGGGATTCGTAATCCTCACGGCATACACCGTAGAGGGTGATGTTTACCTGTGCAGGCGGTAGCTTCTGCCACAGCTCTTTGATTTCGTCTGTGAGCATAGTTCCGTTTGTATTTATACTGATGGAAAGTCCCATCAAGGTAAGTGCTTCGTAAATTTCGCAGAAGTCCTTTCTCAGAGTAGGCTCGCCTCCTGTGAGAAGTAAAAATACAAGACCGGCATCAACGCATTCCTTGCCTATTTTTATCCACTCCTGAGCTGTGAGCTCTCTGCCGATGGGTGCCATCTGCTCGGGTGTAAGCCTGACATAGCACATTTTGCACCTGAGGTTACATCTGGGGGTAAGCTCAAAGATGCCGCTTGCAGGGATACCCTTCAGAGCACAGTTGCGGGTGAGAACGCTTTTTATATCTGCGGATTTAAGGGGTGTCATAAAGGAAGCTCCTTTGAAAAGATTGTTTTGTAGGCAAGGCTTACAGCCTCGCGGCTTTTGTCACAGGTAAGCTCCCACACAGGGACACTTTGGAGCATCAAAAGCAGATTGCCTGTGACGTTGTGCATAAACTCCTCATCCCAAAGGTTGAGGGTAATCTGGCTGAAAAGTGCAGGAAATGCCTCTGCTTCAAGCTTTCTGATTGAGTTATTCTCGCCTTTTTTCAGAGTAATAATTCCTGCAATGGGGGCAGACAGGGGGGAGTAAATGCCCGATGTACCGCTCCACAAAGAGCCGCCGCCGAAGAATACGCCGTTTTGATTTCTGATTACACAGCGGTCGCCGTTGATTATTTCGGCGTTTGCAAAGGTTTTCCACAAATCAGCCTGAGTGGATTTGCCTGCACCTGACTCGCCACAGAAAAGCACGGCTTTGTTGTCTTTAAGCACTACGGAAGAGTGCAAAAGGAAAGCATCAAGATGCATCAGAAGCATTTCGCCCCAGAGCAGATGGGCACAATGCCAGTATTTGCGGTAGTGGTTCCATCTTTTTGCAGGGTAATAGAGGGTGTTTTTTCGCTCGGGAGTAAAAAGACAGGCCACCTGACATCCATCCTCCTCGGTAAGAGGAAAATAGACACGCAGACGGCCTTGATTAGTTTCGTATATATGTGAGTTGCCGTCGGTGTATACAGGAGCGTTTTCGAAAGATAAGGGGCTTTCGAGCAGAGTTATCCTGTACTCTGCGTCTGCAACTTCACAGTTACAGCATAAAAGCTCGGTGATACACTCGGGCAGATTAAGAGCAGTGGGTGCAATAAACCTTATGGTTATCCCTGAAAAACGGATACAAAAAGAGTATTCCTGTGACATATCAGGAGGTAAAGCAAGCACTGACCTGTGTGTGGAAGCAGATGGAGTCATTGCCCTGAATAAAAGCTGTGTTTGTTGTGCAATCTGTGCTGAAATACTCAGGGTAGAGGTATGCAACGCTTCGCATTTCAGGGGGAGAGTCACTATCCTTTACAACGCAGGCGTTGCTCAGGGAGTTGATCTGAATTGCACAAGCGGCAATAGATTGACTGAGCTTGTAGTGCTCAACTGCAACCATAGGCTTCTGATATTCCATTTTCATATTATATCAACCTACCTTTCGAGGACACAAAACATCCCCGTTAAAAAATCCACTCATTTATTCTATAAGAATTCCGTTTTCACGGAGAATCTGAAGAAACTCTTTTACGTCTGCCTCTGCAGTAGCAGGAGAAACGTTGTAGTTTTGCAAAAGTGCGTGCACAAGGCTTTCAACGGTTTGTTCTTCTTTGAGAAGCTCAAAGAGGAATTCGCCGCTGCCGCCTAAAGCTACCAGACCAGAAAGCCCTTTTGCGGCTTCCCCTGTAGGAATGGCAACGGTTTCATTTGCAACCTGACGGATGATAAAGCCAGAGGGTATGTGCATTTTTTGCCTCCTAAAATGTCAAATGGGGGCACTTTACCCATACCACGACATATACTCACATTTATTATAGCGACTGATATTGTAAATTGCAAGCCTTTTTTGCATAAAAAATAAGAAAATTTTGACTAAAAATTATTGACTATGTTAGGGGTGGGTGTTATAATTTATTATGTATTATAATAGGATAGGTGCCTATATCTGTCGGAGGTGACAGTATGCAAACCCAAAACAGAATAATATTTCTAAACAGACTGCTTAAGGGTAAAAGGTTACTGAGCCTGCTGCTTGTTGTGCTTACTCTTTGCTTTATGCTTGTTGGCTGTGACGGCGGTGGTACTGAAAGCACACAGGGCTATTTCGGAGAACCTGTTACAGAGTACAAACCCACTTCGGCAGAACTTTACTGCTTGGAGATTACCACCTACACAGGTCCCTTTGTAGAGGACGGCAAAAGCGAAGACGTAGAAAACGTTGCCGCCATATTGGTGGAAAACCGATCGCAGCAGTTTTTGGACTATGCAACCATTACCTACTATGTAGGCGGCAAGATTGCAACCTTCAATGTTACAGGTTTGCCGGTGGGAAAAAAGGCATGGGTGCTTGAAAAAGACAAGCTTCAGCTTGACGGAACTCATTCCTTTGAATTCCTTGATTGTGAGAGCGTTTTCAAAAAGGATGCAGTAACCTCTACAACAGACATAGCCGTAGAAACAGAGGGCAACACCGTTACTGTAAAGAGTAAAACGGGAAACACCCTCAAAAACGTTTGTATATACTATAAGAATGTAAATTCAGACGGAAACTATCTGGGCGGCATAACATATATGCTTAACTTCGGCACACTCAGTCCCGGGCAGACGGTACAGAAAGAGTCGGCTCATTTTGGCGAGAATTCACAGATTGTCCGATTTAGTTTTCAGGAAGAGTAAACAGCTCCCTTAGAGAGGCTAAGGTGCTCCCTCAGTCATCCTTACGGCTGACAGCTCCCTCGGGGAGGGAGCCAAAGAGTGCTCAAAGATAATTTATTATATATACGTTATTATATATAATATTTACATAGATTTTCACACGGCAATGAGTTGCCAAGCAAGAAAGGAGTAATATCCATTATGAAAAAGTTCAAATTTTCAAGCAGAGTTCTGGCTTTTGTACTTGCATTTGTAATGATTGCGTCACTGTTTCCGCTGAGTGCTCTGGCGGCGGTAAATCAGTTTGACATCGTTACAGAGGATAAGTACGTAGGCACGGGTATTGACAACGATACCCTTAACAAGGACGATGCAATCAACTGGCCTATCAAGGTGTACGACCATCTGGCAGACGGCATGCTCTTTGAGTTTGCTCAGAATCAGAGTTCTACCCTTTATACATCATCTGAAGGTTCTGTATCTAATGATACTTACGGCGGTCAGTATGTTTTGGGTCAGCCTATGCCTTACGCACCGTATGGCACAGACTATACTACGGACCAGGCATATAATGATTATTCTTACACTACACAATATGGTGCAGATGGAATAGGAACAAGATATTCAAGAACTCCGGTAGCAGCAGTGAACTACCAGTGTCCCCGTTTTCTCCGTCTTTACTTAACTAAGACTTACTCTGGTACTTCTGGTCGTAACTATCCGATTTCTCATTTCGACGAGGAAGATGTATCAGGTGGTCTTGCATGTTCAACTGTAAGGTATATGGTTATCGTTTATCGTTCCAGCGGTATTTCAGGTACAGATGCTTTTCAGATTGGTACACAGCTGTATAACAGCTCTTACTGGAGAGAGAGTTATTCTTTGCCAAACTCATCAGAATGGACATATAAGATTATTGACCTTAAAACAGTAAACTCTAGTATAGGTGATTCAACAAAAATAGGTGAAGTTTATGTTACCGTTAACGTAAATAACACCAGTTGGCGCCTTGATATTTCTCAGGTCGGTTATTTCAGCTCACAAACTGCAGCTGAAACCTATGCACAGCAGTGTCTTACCTTTAACAACGAGCCCGGTGAATATATACAGGGAACAAGATGGAACGGTGCAAATAACACCGGCTTTGGTATGCTGCATCCCTCTAACGGTGCTCAGTGGACCAATACTACCGCAGGCGGTAGCCCCTCTACTGCAACCGGTAAGGGCTTTGAGTCTACAGGCTACTACACCCACAGAATCGGTTATTGGATTTCTACCTCCACTAATGCAACGGCAAGTAATAATAACCGTAAAACTGGTAAGGACTCAGACGGCAGATTCAATGGTTCAGGCAGTGTTCAGGGCGAAAACGGTATTTATTACATTAATGCAACAGGCTACGCTTCGGATGCAGGTACCGAAACATATGACATGTCAAAGCTAAACTTTGGCGGATACAATCTGCTTACAGAGGGTATAAAGGGTGTGTGGACTGCAGGTCTTCTGCAGAACACTCTTGGTAAGGACGGTACTCCCCAGTATAAGCAGGAAACCGTAGAGTACATTGCCGATATGCTGAGCAAAACTTTGGTAATTCCTCAGTATGCTAAAGCAGACCCATCCTCAGGATATGCAAACTACAACTATGTTGCAGGTGTAAAGAACAGAGCACAGTTCGGTTATACTGAGGTAAATGGCACTCAGGTTGACAATGACCTTGCACAGGGTCTGAGAAACTGCCTTGGCATCTCTTTTACAAAAGGTCAGTGGAAGGGCAATACCCCCACAATGGGTACCTATGCAGATACACTTGCAAAGGCAGATAAGCTAAAGGGTGCATTCCTTAGCTGTAGCGACAACATCAAAACATGTATGGATGCGGCTTACTATCTGCTTCACAATACATTTGTAGCTGATTCCTACAACCAGCTTCAGGACGACTTTACCTACCTTACACTCTCCAGCGCTAAGCTTGACAACGGAGAGCAGGCTTACGTATTTGACGGCGGCTTCTCTCAGGGTGCAGAGATTGAAGATGTTATCAGCGGTAAAATCACTCAGGCTCAGTACAAAGACAGGACTCAGTCTGCTGTTGAGTACAGCGGTTACAACCAGCCAAACGGCACAGGTACAATTTCTCTGGGTACTGTTAACGAGAAGGACTACTTCTATTATGCGGCAAATGAGGCTTCAGTCACAACCAAATTTCCCTTCCTCCCTGTAGTTGAGGCGGAGGGTGTATATGCCGGTCAGACTGACTCTTACTACTTTGCAGAAGACGGTAAGCGTAGCTTTACCCTTGACAATGATACATACTACGGCAGAAACTACGGCTACACCTTGGTATCAAACGGTGAGTTCGTATATCAGGAAAACGAAAACCTCTACTTCGAATTCGAAGGTGACGACGACGTTTACCTGTTTATTAACGGTCAGCTTGTTCTTGACCTTGGCGGCGGCCACTCTGTTTCAAGCTGTAGATTTAACGTTAACGATTATGTTGAGTGGGCAAAAACTGTTCTTAATAACCCCACAAACTACTCAGCTACTCAGGTAGCACGTGCAAACGCTCTGAACCTTGAAGACGGCGAGATTGCAAGCTTTGACTTCTACTACATGGAGCGTCACGGCTACGGTGCAAACATGCGTATTCTCACAAATATGCATATCACCGACCCTGCTCTGCGTGTTCAGAAGCAGGCATATCAGGGCGGCAAGGAAATCGACTACGGCGGAATCGTAGACGGTGCAACTCCTATCGCTTATAAGTTTACAACCACCAACGGCGGTAACACAAAGCTTTATAACTTTACCTTTGACGATGCTGATATCGGCGTTTCACTTTCTCCCGAAAACGGTCTTTATGTAGCAAAAGACAATGACGGCGACGATAATAATGATATTAACGGCTACATTGTTACAGACGCCCGACTTGGCAAGCTGGAGGCACAGGACCTTATAGCTGTGGTTAAGGGCTACAAGGATGTAGGCACAGGCGGTAACTACGATTACGACTTTGCCACCGATTCATACAACAAGGTTGAAGCAGGCACAGGTAAGTACGAGTACGTTGTGACTGATGATATAACCTTTGCTGACAATGAAGCTCTTAAAGCCTTCCTCAAAACTCTTGAGTCAGACGCAACAGACAACACAACTGTTGATGATGAGCAGACAAGAAGAGGCTCCGGTCTTTGGGTAGATGCAACCCTTGAAATCAGCGGTATCTACTACACAATGACACACGATCAGGTAGAGTCTGGCTCCTTCAATAACACAGTTTATGTTACTGCAACCAACAAGGCAGACCGCAATGCTCCCGGCTGTGAAACCAAGCGAAGCGACGACAGCCACCGCGTATACATCACAGCTATCCCTGCTTACTACCAGTGGGAGGACAACGAGCTGTTTGTTCCTGAGAAGACAATCTTTGCAGATGCTACTAAGGAAGCAGGTAACGAAAACAGCTTGCTCAATGAATATATCGACTTCTTCACAGCAGTAAACAAAAAGGCAGAGGAACTGGGTGAGCCTGTTACAGAGTGTATACGTACGGCATTCTGTGATAAGAACGGCGTTAAGGGCACTAAGTATGATTTTGTAAAGGACAGTCATGATGCAGCAGGTAATTATGGCTTTATAGCAAATTACGATACAACGGGTATTCATGAGTTCTATGTGCTGATGTATAAGGACAGCGAGGTGTTCAACGAAACTGTAACAGGTGTTGTTGATACTATGGAAGAGGGCCAGTACGCTATCGTTCGTGTTCTTATCATAGTAGCTGATACTGAAGATGCAACCTATGTTCTTGACTACGGCCTTAAGACAGAAAATCTTGATGTTAACGGCGAATTGTTCAAAAACGACGACCTTCTGGGTAAGCTGAGCGGTACCGATGCAAAGCTTATGGGTATCAGCTCAACAGGCGGCGAGTATCTGAAGGTATCTGACGGTACAAACGATTACAACCGCATTGACTTTGACGCAATGGAGCTTGACGACCATAATAATATTTATGTAAACGGCAAGGACGGCAAAGCAGACGGCTTCTATACATTTAATATGAAGATTGATGAGAAGGGTAAGGAGATCACCTACAATGAGTTCTCGGGAATGTATTCATTGACCGACTCGGGAACAACCCTTGTTCATGCACAGGTTCCCTATACTTGGGAGCAGCTCTACCTTTACTACTGGTATGACGATGGCTCTAATAACACTTGGCCGGGCGAGCCGATGAACAAGACCTCTCACGGTAACTTTAACCTTTCTATCCCCGGAAATGTTCCCCACATCATCATCAGCAACGGCGAAGCACAGTCTGTTGACCTGACAATTAACCCCGGCGAAGAGGTTTGGATTGACTTCGGCGACGGCTCTGAGATGTCCGGCGACAAGCTGCTGCCTTCCATTGAATACAAGTCAAGGGACGGTATCATTCACGCAGACGTTCCCGATGACTGGGGCGATGTTTACATCTATTGCTGGGATATGTTCTCACATGCTGTTGAGGAATGGCCCGGTACAAAGATTGAAGCTGTGGATGAGGATGGCTACTATACCTTAACAATCCCCGGCGATATTACTAACGTTATTGTTAACAACGGTAAAGAAGGAGTAACAGAATACCGCAAGCAGACAGAAGACTTGACTGTTACCGCAGGTGAGGAAACTTGGATTTTAGTAAATGATACTCCTATTGAGGATACTGCTGACCCTGAGAGATATACAGCGGTTGCAACTCAGTCCTTGGAAAAGGTTACAATGCACGCTACCGTGCCCGAGCTTTGGAACGAGGCATGGCTCTATTACTGGAACAGTAACGGCAGCTACACAGGCGTTGTTTGGCCCGGTATTCAGATGACAAAGGATGAAACGACAGGAGTTTACTCCTTGGAGGTTCCTGCTGATGTTGAAAACGTAATCATCAGTGACGGTACTTTCAGACAGACAGAAAACCTCTCAGTTACTGCAGGTCTCGAAACATGGATTAATGTTGAGGTGCTTTCATCCACAGCAACTGCTCAGGCAGCTAAGCCCGATGATTGGGATAATGTTTACTTCTACTTCTTCAAGGAAGGCTACGATGGCACTATTGATCAGGAGTGGCCCGGCAGAAAGGGTAGAGATTACGAGGGAACAGGTATTTACAGCACAGCAGTTCCTCCTTATGCAACTCACGTTGTTATCAATAACGGTAAGGTTGGCGATGAGGCATACCTGAATCAGAAGACCAAGGACCTTGCACTGAGCGCAGAGTGGACCAACAACTTCATTATTGAGGGCGGTGGCGAAACAGTAGTTCTTGCACATGTTCCTGATTGGTGGTTTGATGTTTGTGTTCACTACTGGAATGAGAACACAAGCGAGTCTACTCAGTGGCCCGGCGTGCCTGTAACTGTTGCAGATGACAGAACAGTTTCATTCCTGCCTCCCGAGGGTACAACTCATGTTATTATCAATGGCCGTCATAATCCCGAGTCAGAAGACAGACAGCAGACAAATAACATTACACTTGCTCAGTCATACATTACAAAGATTAATATTAATGACAACTATAACGAAAGTGTAGAAACAGTGGTTCATGCTTCCGGTAACAGCAAGGTAACACCTCCTGCTACAACTACAAAGGCAACTGTTACCTATGGTATTGACGCTGAGAACGAAGGCTTCAGCTTTACTCCTGTGGATTTCATGGATACAGAGTACAACCTCTGGATGGCTCTTACTGTTCACGAAAAGGACATTGACCCCACAGTATTAGGCAAAGCAATCGACATCGGTAAGGAAGTTCAGATGATGAAGAAGGTTACTGTTCTTCCTGCTTCCGTGGTTTACTACGAGGATATTTTTGAAGGCATCAATTATGCTGACAAAAACAGCACCTCTAACATTATTAACCACTATACCTCAGGCACAGGAAGCCTTACTCAGAGCATCGACCAGAATCAGCAGTATGGAAACGACAAGACATATCAGGGTTCTGAGAACGATGAGCTCACCGGCGGCTCCTTCACAGAGGTATATATAAACGACAACAACGAGTTTGCTTCCTTCAGCTTTACAGGTACTGGCTTTGAAATTATCGGTCATACCCATGCTACAGGCAGCGGTACACTTATGGTTGAGCTGTACGATGAAAACAACAACTTCATCAAGAAGCTTCCTGTTATCACAGAGTTTGATAACGGCGGCGATGGCGGCTCAGAGTCTATTGTTTCTGTTCCTATTGTCCGTATGAGCGGACTTGAATACGGCACCTACAAGGTAGTACTCAAGGGTGTTCCCGTATTTGACTTTGATAATTGGACTGACTTCAATCAGGCTCCTCCTGTTGCAGAGTCTTTCCTGTGTATTGATGGTGTTCGTATCTATCAGCCCATCAGCGATTCTGCTCAGGTTGTAGAAAGACATAACATTGCGCTTAATAAGACTTATACGGGCGCAGAAGTTGCTCTTGCAGGCTCCCTTAATAACTATTATTACGATGCAAAACTCACCGATGGCATAGCTGCTGACTTTATTGATGCACCTACATGGGCAACAGGCAGAGAAGGCTGGTTTGGTTATCACAGAACTCTTAATGTTGAAAACACAGCCGACAATGTACCTTACGGTCAGCTTACTATTGACCTCGGAGATGTTTACAGCCTTGACGAATTTAAGGTACACCTTGGTAGCAAAGACTTTGGTACTGCTGCATTTGTTGATGTATATGTTTCTTCAGACGGAACAAACTGGAGCAACTATGTTGGCAGTCCTTCCGACCTTAACCCCGATGCCACAAGTGCTTATTGGGCAACCCTTAAGCTTAACGAGGCAGTTGAGGGCAGATATGTTCGTATGTGCTTCGGCTTTAACACCGGAATTTACTGGGTAATGTTAAACGAAGTAGAAATTTACGGCGAAAAGTCTATCAAGGGTTCCGGCGTGCATGATGCATACATCGACAACGAAAACGGAGCAACATATACAGAAGTAAGAGATCTTATCGAAAACAGAAAGGCATTCGCTATCAAGTATGACGATAAAAACGGACTTTCAGTATCAGGCGGTACAAACACCTGGATTGAAAACCGTAACAATGTTCTTCCCAACGACCACAATACAAAGTGGACTAACAATACTGTAGCCAGCGTTGCAGATTACCTGATTGCAGGTCCCAACAACGAGGTTTACATGATTGAGTCCACCGATGTAGAGAAATCTGCTGTTGCTTTCTATGTAAAGGAAACAGGCGCAGAAAACACAACTATGCAGATTGCATTCAGAGCTGTTGACTACGGCAGCTTCATTGGTTCCTCCAACACAGGTAAGATCAATGCTGAGATTCAGTACGGTGCAGTTGGCGAAGGCGGAGAGCTTGTATGGAGAACTCTTGCAGCTTCTGTTTCTTCTGCTGAGCAGTACTACACAATTCCTTATACAGAGTGTCCCTACGATGAAGCTCTTGACAGATATCAGGTGGTTCTCAGAGTGGCAGATACAGATCCCACAGGTATGGCTTCCTTCACCTCACTCAAGTACAACGGACTTGAGCTTCTCACTCTTAACGAGTCTGAAGTACCCGATGTATCCTATGGCGAGGATTTGGGCAATACACTTCTTGACAGCAACGGCAATACCCTGTCTTCCTCCGATTTCGTAAGCTTTATCGAGCTTGTTGACCAGATGACAGGTGCTACAGAGCCTGCACAGGGTGCTGCAGACGATACTACAACTCCTGCAATCACAGGTAACAGCACAAGCTCTATGGGCGTGCTCTATGACAGCTTCACAGCTAACACATCCGACTTCGCTATCACAGACGACAGCAAGATATTCATTGTTACTGCATCCGAGGATACTGCTCCTGAGCAGGATATTATCGATACAGCACAGCTTGTTCAGCAGCAGTTTGCAGCAGACGGTTATGATATGCAGGTTGTATGGGGTATTGAAAAGTACGCAACAAAGGGCGACATTATCGTTTACACAGGCTCTGCATACAGCAGTAACGGTGACGAGGGCTATACTCTCACAGTTACCGACAGAGCTAAGATTGAGTGTGTTGACGAAAGAGGTCTGCTCTATGGTCTGAATACTCTCCAGAAGCACTTCCGTGCAGCAAACAAGAATGCAATCAAGGGCTTTACCTTGAAGGATGAGCCTGATACAATCGAGCGTACTCTCCACCTTGATGTAGCAAGAAAGTATCTGACTGTTGAGGCTATCAAGAACTACATTGCAGAGATTTCTTGGATGGGATACAACGCAATTGAGCTTCACATGGCAGAAGACGGCGGCTTCCGTATGGACTTCTGGGGCGATAAGGCTCTCGCTGAGGTTCCCGGTATGACAGGCAATGACTTCTCTTGGGTTTGCGGCAGTAATCCTGCTCCTTGGGTATTTACTAAGTTCCAAGACAGCAACGGAAAGGTTAACGACAAGGGCAAGTACCTGACAACAGAGGAAGTTATCGAAATATGCGAAACCGCTAAGGAATATAACATCGAGATTATTCCTTCCTTCGATACACCTGCTCATGTTGGCTACATGACAGAGCTTTACTACAACACAGTAAAGGCAAACTCCAACTCACCCATCAGAAACTTCACATACAAGGGCACAAACTACACACTGCCTACTCAGATTAACTACAGAGAATATACCGGTTCAACTGATACAAGATACGACTTCTCCGTACTTGACCTGAGCAACACAGCAGTTAAGAACTTTGCTTATGCGATGTATAATGATATCGCAGCATTCTTCAAGTACTATTCCGGCTCTGATGACTTTAACATCGGTGCTGATGAAGTCGGTCTTAAATCTACAGACAGATGGAACTATAACACACACTTTGTAAACTATGTTAACGATGTTAACAACGTATTGAAGTCTTATGGTTACAAGACAAGAATGTATAACGACTTCTTGTACAACACTAACTACTCATCTATCACAACAGGTATCTCCAACGATATCGGTGTTGTTTACTGGTTGCCAACAACAAGTTCCAGAAACTATCTGAGAACAGCAAGCTTCTATGCAAATCAGGGCAGACAGGTATACAGCGGTGTAAACTTCTGGACATACTACGTTCTCCGTATTGCACCTTATAACTCTACCAACACCGGTACTCATCTGGATGCCCGTGACCCCAGTAACAGACAGTGGGAGTTCTACAGAAATCAGGAAGACCATATCTACAACGAGTGGAACGCTTCCCAGTTCGGTGCTTATACTGACACCAACTTGGGCGCTGCAAACAACTACTCAGGCGACAAGCTCGCAGGTGCATACTTCATGATTTGGAACGACTTTGCGGGCTTGAATACTGAGGTAGAGGTATGGAACGGTTGTTACGATGAATATGGTAAGACAAATAGCAGTGAAAGCTCTTACAGCGGATACGGCTATTATTACAGCATGATTGAGCGTATGTGGTCCAGCGGTATCAAGCAGTGGAACGCTGACATCAACAGCACTCTGACATTTGCAAACTTCGAACCTCTTCGTGATGAGATGGGCTTCTTCCCCGGTTACGTTGCAACTCCCAGCACACAGGCTTATGCAAACGGAATGAACCTGCCCGAGAAGCAGGAGGTTGAAGGTCAGTACAGAACCTACTACGATGTGAAATTCGTAAACTACGACGGCACAGTTCTTCAGACTGTATCTGTTAAGGAAGGCAACTCCGCTACCTACACAGGTGCAACTCCCGAAAAGCCTGTTGATGTATGGTACACCTACACCTTCAACGGCTGGGATAAGGAGCTTGAGAACATCACAGGCAATATGACAGTTATTGCTCAGTACGAGAAATCTGCAACTATTGCCGGTCAGATTGGCTATCTTGAGCTTAAGTCCGCCGGTGGTAGTAACATTCAGATGAGCGTTGATAACGGTACATCTAAGCCTGTAGGCTTGTACTATGTTAACTCTTCCATGGACTTCGGTAAGTTCGTTACTGTTAAGGCTGTTACCAATAACGATTATGAGTTTATCGGTTGGGTAAATGCAAAGACCGGTGAAATTGTCAGCATAAATCCCACCTACAGCTTCTATACATCAGGTAACGATGTATTGGTTGCAATGTATGCTGCAGACCATAACGAGGGCAAGAGCCTTGTAACCTTCAGAAACGACAAGACAAACCAGATTATTGATATGCAGTACTACAATATGGATAATCTTGGCGAGTTGGTATTCCCTGCAGTTGTGGATTATCCCGGCTACGAGCACGTTGGTTGGGACCGTACAGATGCTCAGATTCTGGAGGCACTCCAGAAGGGTGAGAATATCACAATAACCACCAAGTGGGCAGCTAAGACTGTATACTTCAAGGTTACAGTTAACGGCGGTAGTGTTACAAACTTTGTAAGCGGCGGCGTTGATGATATGTATAGAGCATATAAGGCTACAACAGTAACCGCAGACAAGGCTCCCTCCGGCAAGAAGTTTGCTTACTGGCAGGACGAGAAGGGCAGAATTGTAAGTTACAGCGAAGCATACAAGTTCTATCCCCACAAGAACACAGAGCTCACAGCTGTATTTGTTGGCACAAATGAAGCAGTAAACGGAAGTGTTATTTCTACTGTTGACATTGATACAACAACTCTTGGTGATGCTAACACAGCATTCTTCTCATGGGATACTTCATCTGTAGGCTATGAGATTGTTAATACAGGTGTTCTCCTTGTTGAGAAGCAGCACTACTTTGAAACTACCTTCGGAGTAGGTACAATTGATCCTAACGTATATCAGTTTGTTCCTGCAATGAACCATAGTAATTCAAAGACAGGCAGCTACTCTGTTACTATTCCAAGCGTTTCAGAGGGTGACACATGGGTAGCTAAGAGCTTTGTACAGTACAGAGATGCACAGGGCGTTATCCGTGTTGTATACTCTGACCTTATTGAAGCTACAAAATAATAGCTTTATAAAAGCAAAAGTCTGAAAAATCAGGCATAAAGAAATCCCCGACAACGGTTGTTGTCGGGGATTTTTGTGTGTTTGTTATTGTGATGAAAGCTCAGCTACTATAACCTCAGGGGGATTAAAAAGCCTGAAAGGGAACAGGGAGTTGCCAATTCCGCGGCTGACTATAAGATTTTTGCCTTCTTCCGTATAAAGTCCGCTGTCATATTCGGGGAACAGCCATTGATGCGGAGCATACAAGCCTCCCACAAACGGCAAGCGGAATTGACCTCCGTGGGCATGACCTGAGAGGGTAAGGTCTATGTTGTTTGCCTTGTAGACTTCAAAAAGCTCGGGTCGGTGGGACAGCAAAAGGGTGAAGACCTTTTCGTTTTCAGGGGTGATGCTTTTAAGGGCGTTGTCAACAATTCCGCTTTGGTCGTAAGAATAGCTCATTACCGTAAAATCGGGGTCATCAATTCCTATGAGAGTTATGCTGTCCTCGCCTTTTGCGATTGTGGCGGTTTCGTTTCTGAGAACTGTTACCCCTGCTTTTTCAAAACCTGCAAGGAGTGTTTCGAAAGCTTCGGGCACTCGTGCTTCGTGATTGCCTGCAACGTAGTAGCAGGGTGCAATCTCAGAGGCTTTCTTTACAAAGCTTATGGCGATTTCTGTGTCGGTTCTGTGGCAATCCACAATGTCACCTGTTATGGCAATAATGTCAGGCTCGGCTTCCTCCAGCATTTTTAGAAGTCGTTTATTGTCTTTGCCAAACTCCGCATTGTGCAAATCCGAGATGTGGGCTACCCGAAAGCCCTCAAAGCTTTGGGGCAGGTCGGTACTTGTAACCTTTATTTCGTGAAGCTTCAGATTTTTGTTGCAGATAAAACCGCTTATAAGTGTAGCAGCACAAAGACCAAAGAATACACAAAGTATAATCACAAAAGTTTTCATTAGCTTTTTCCTTTTCATAGGTTGTCTTCCTCTCTTTTACAGGCAATTCCTTAATTTCTGCAGGTTTTCAATTTTGAAGGAGCTTTTGTAGAAGCTGATAAGTCCATCCTTCTGCATACGGCTCAGCTCTCGACTTAGCGCTGAGCGATTGACTCCTAAGAGAGAGGCAAGCTCCTCTCTTGAATACTCTGCAATGAAGGTTTGTGAGTTGTGTCGCTTTTGCATATCAAGAAGGAACATTGCGATTTTTGAACGCATTTGATTGCAGGAGAGATACGCAATTTTTCTGTTAAGAGTCCAGAATTTGTCAGCTAAGCCGTGCAGGATGTTTACAAGAGCTTTCCTGCACAAGGGGTTGCATGCCTTTTCCATAAGCTCGTTTACATCAAGAAGCAGTACCTTGGAGTCCTCTCTGACAATGGTGCTCACAGGGGTGGGGTCGTGCTCGGAGTACATAAGCACATCTCCGAACAAATCACCTGCGTGTAAGGTTTGAATAATACGTCGTTCTCCCGAATAGGATACGCTTTCGGCAATAACGCTTCCCTCCAGAAGAATTCCCGAATGGGTTATTTTTTCTCCTTGATTAAAAACGGTGCTTCCCTTGGGGTAGCTGACGGGATTTGCGTTAAGATACTCAAGCACAGACCTCAGCTCTTCTAAGGAAAATCCCAGAAATGGTTGGCTTTTTAATAATACCTCGTAGTATTTGTCCATATTATATTCCTTACTTTGAATTTACGTTGCTATAGCAACATAGTTTCTTGGAATATTGTAATATAATATATATGAAAAATCAATAGGAGGTTTTGAAAAATGAAAAGAACAATTTCAATTCTATCAATTATTATGGCACTTGTGCTGACAGTTACCATGGCAGCCTGCACAGGCGGTACCGAGAACACAACTCCCGATGTAACAGACCCTGCCCCCGTGAAAGCAACTCTCCCCGAGGGACAGGCTATGAACGTTTACACTCTCAAGGGCCCCACAGGTATGGGTATGGCAGAGATGATGGCTGACGAAAAAGACGAAACCGACAAGGACCGCAACTTTACGGTTGTTGCTGCTCCCGAGGAGATTGCTGCAGCTATCATCAACGGCGATGCTGACGTAGCCGCTTGCCCTGTAAACCTTGCATCTACACTTTACAACAAAACAGGCGGCAGAGTGCAGATTCTTGCTCTTAACACTCTGGGTGTTACCTATATTCTCACAAACGGTGTTGAGATTAACTCCATTGAAGACCTGAGAGGCAAAACTATTGTTTCTGCAGGTCAGGGTGCTACCCCCGAGTATATTATCACAAAGCTTCTTACAGACAGCGGTCTTAAAGTAGGCGAAGATGTAAACATTGAGTTTAAGTCCGAGCACAGCGACGTTGCTTCTCTGCTGGTTGCAGGCGAGGCACAGATTGCACTGCTTCCCGAGCCTCAGGTGACATCTGCAACTGTTCAGAGCGAAAATGTTAAGATAGCTCTTGACCTTACCAAGGAGTGGGAAACTAAGTACGGCACAAAGCTTGTTCAGGGCTGTGTGATTGGCCGTACCGACTTTATTAATGCTTACGAGGGCGAGATTGACGAGTTCCTTGAGGATTACAAGGAGTCTGTTGATTTTATCAATACCGCAACTGATGAAGCTGCACAGATGATTGTTGACGCAGGTATTATCCCTAAGGCACCCCTTGCTAAGAAGGCTATTCCCAACAGCTATATCACATTCATTACAGGCGATGAAATGGTGAAACTTACAAAGGAAAATCTGCAGGTGCTCTTTGATGCAAAGCCTGCTTCCGTAGGAGGAACACTTCCCAATGAGGACTTCTACTACATCTACAGCGACCTCGACTGATAAAAGATTTGAAAAAAAGAAAAAATCTCCCCGTGAGATTGTAAAAAGAATAGTCATAACCACAGGAGTTTTTGCCTTCTGGGTTTTAGTGTGGCAGATAATCTATATGACCGTGGGGATGGATGTTATTATTCCATCCCCTTTGGGTGTTGCAAAGAGGATTTTCGAGCTTGTGCTGACAGGGGAATTCTGGTTAATCACCGCATCCTCTGTTGGCAGGATACTGCTTGGATACTTGTGCGGTATTGTTCTGGGACTGATTCTTGCAGGGGTTACATACGCCTCTACCTTTATGTATGACCTCTTAAAGCCTGTAATAAGCATTGCCCGTGCAACTCCCGTGGCATCAATGACTGTTATTATTATAGTCTGGGTTACAAACAAGGCGGTTCCTCTGTTTATTGTAGGGCTTATGGTGTTCCCCATAATCTGGGCAAATACCTACGAGGGCATAAAAAACACAGACAAAAAGCTTTTGCAGATGGCAGACAGCTTTTCCGCAGGCTTTTTTTCAAAGCTTCTGTATATCTATGTGCCTTCGGTGTACCCTTACTTTATCGCAGGTGCCTCCACCGCTTTAGGTCTTGCGTGGAAGTCAGGCGTTGCCGCAGAGATTTTGGGCTCAACCCAAGGCTCGGTGGGGCAACAGCTCAACACCGCGAAGGTTACCTTGGATTCCGAGGGCAAGTTTGCGTGGACTGTGGTTGTCATTGTGCTGAGCATAATATTTGAAAAAGCTTTTGTAAAGCTTCTTTCTCACACATCGCTGAGATTTCGAGTGAAAGCCAAAGAAAAATCAAAAAACACAAAGCACACCGACGGCTTGTTGCAGGCAGAAGGCATCACCAAGACCTACGATGATTTGACTGTGCTTGATAATATGAGCATTGAGGTTAAATCAGGCGAGGTTGTAGCCTTAAGGGGTGTGTCGGGTGCAGGCAAAACCACCTTGCTTATGATTTTGTCGGGACTTTTGAAGCCCGATAAAGGAAAGATAAAAGCAAAGGGTGGGGTTAACTTCCTGTTTCAGGAGGATAGGTTGCTTCCTTGGCTTACCGTAAAAGAAAATATTCTTTTTGCAAACCGAGGTGCAGATGTAAAAGCTCTCTTGGAGCTTGTGAGTTTGCAGGATACAGAGGATATGTATCCCGAGGAGCTTTCGGGCGGAATGAAACGCCGACTTGCCATTGCAAGGATTCTTGCGGGTGAAGCCGCCACAGTACTTCTTGACGAACCCTTTACGGGGCTTGACGAGGATTTGCGTGTGCAGGTATCAACCAGAGTTTTTGAGAGGCTTTCTCAAAAGGCAGTTGTGCTTGTAACTCACGACAGCACTGAAGCCAAGCGTTTTGCTCAAAGAGAAATTTTTATAAACTGATATAAAAACACCTGACAGGCATTTTTAGCTTGTCAGGTGCTTTGTTTTAATACTTGAAGATTTCTGAGGAGTAAGCAGGAACGTTTACCTCAAAGTGTCTGCCTTTGAAGTCTGCATACATCATTTTGCTTTCGGGTGCGTTGTTTATGAAAACCACGGCTGTTTCTCTGTCGCTTGTGCGTGCAAAGGCATACTGCTCACTCTGAATCTGAACTTCTTCATAGGCGCCGAATTTAAGAGCGTGGGAGCTTTGGCGGGTTTCTGCCAGCTTTTTGAGATGTTCAAGAAGCTCTCTGTCGGTTATTTCGGGATTCTCTACATTAATAGCAGGGCGGAGAGGTCGGTCATCACGGGGAGTCTT
This sequence comes from Ruminococcus sp., assembly GCA_017411385.1. Taxonomy (GTDB): domain Bacteria; phylum Bacillota; class Clostridia; order Oscillospirales; family Acutalibacteraceae; genus Ruminococcoides. Next base: position 19,834 of record JAFQQF010000016.1, on the reverse strand, counting down.
TTTGCCTTCAATTGCCCATTCGCTTCCGTAGTAGATACTTGGTGTGCCCGGCATTGAATACATAAGGGTGTATAGGTTTTTCAGATGATTTCTGTTGCTTATCATATTCACAATGCGGTTTACATCGTGGTTATCAAGGAAGTTGTAAAGGGTGATGTCCTTGTAAAGTCCCCATGGTCCAAACTGCCTTGCAATGCCGTGGGCAATCTCAAACATATTCTTTGAATTTACAGAGGAGTAAAGTCCCTTGTAGCACTCGTAGTTTGTAACAGAATCAAGCATCTCGCCGTTTGCCCATACGCGGTAGTCGCTGGAGTTTGTAATCTCGCCCATAAGCCAGAAGTCGGGATTTTTTGCTTTGGTACGGCGTCGGAGCTCTCTGAAGAAATCGTGGTCGATGCAGTCTGCCGCATCAAGTCTGAGTCCCTCAATGCCAAACTCGTCAATCCACATTTCCACAGCAGAGAGAAGATGCTCACTCACCTGGGGATTTCTCAGGTTGAGCTTTACAAGCAGGTCGTGTCCTGCCCAGTTGTCGTAACGAAAATTGTCGTTGTAGCTGTTGTTCTGGTCAAATCTCAGCCCCGAAATCCAACTGCAATAGGGAGAGCGTTCGCGGTTTCTGAGCACATCCTCCACGGCAAAAAAGCCTCTGCCCACATGGTTGAAAACACCGTCAAGGACAAGGTGTATGCCTGCTTCTTTCAGGGCTTTGCAAACTGCTTTGAAGTCTTCGTTGGTTCCCAGTCGGGTGTCGATTTTTTTGAAATCGTGAGTATCGTAGCCGTGGCTTCCCGATTCAAAAATCGGTCCAAGGTACAAGGCGTTGATGCCGATGGACTTCATGTGGGGAATCCATTTTCTGATTGCATCTATGCGATTTGTAACAGGTTCGTTTGTGTTGCGGTAGGGGGCACCGCAGAAGCCCAGCGGATAAATCTGATAGAAAATACATTCCTTGGGTTCAAAAGTTTTCATAGGTTCTCCTTTATATACTGATTGGTATAGTGTGCGTATAATAAAACGGCATCAGGAATAGATACCGTACAAGAACTGTTGGCGAAGACGGTAAATTGTATCGTCAGAAACCAGTGCTTCGTCGCCTGTTTGCAAATAGGCGCTGATGGTGGCATTGATGGTGCCAATGAAGCTTATGGTGCACAGGGTTTCCTTTCCTCTTATATTGCCTATGTGCTGTGACGCTGTGTAAAAAAAGTCGGTGATAATCTTACCTTCCTGTTCAATATATTTTTTTGAGCTGATGTAGGCTGTGTCCTCACCGTTGCGAAGTGTTAGTCCTGCACGGAATCGGAAGAAGGGCTCATCGCGAAGAGCATTGTCAAAGTAAACCTTTGCAAGGCGGAAGAAGGTAAGGGGAATATCCTCGGGCAGAGTTGCGGCCATTGACAGGTTATCAAGAAAACTCTTGTAATGAATAAGGAGGATGTCGTCAAGCAGGCCTTCCTTTGAGCCGAAGTAGTGATACATTGTAGGCTTGGTAACGCCGGCACGCTCACAGATTTCGGCGGTAGAGGTGCCGTCAAAGCCTTTTTTTGAAAAAAGCTCCAGAGCGCCGCTGATTATAGCTTGTTTGTTGTCCCTGCTGTCTGTCATATTGTCACCTCCTATATGCATATTATACCGAACGGTATACAAATGTCAAGGGGTGTTTGCAAAAAAATCCTCTCCGACAAAATGTTGGAGAGGATTATCAGTCTTCAATGTATTCTGCAATGTCTTCAAGCTTACAGTCAAGTACTGCACAGAGCTTTGAGAGGGTCTTTGTTTCAATATTTTCGTTGGCTTTGAGCCGACGGATGGTTTTGCTGTCGATACCGCATTTTTCGCGGAGTTTGTAGGTGGTAACACCTTTTTTCTCCATAGTAACCCACAATCTGTCATAAATAATAATGGCAAAGCCCTCCCGTTAATAAATTAATTACTGAAATAACAACAGTAGTTATTTGCGGTTTATTTGTTGCGTAAAATGCCTTTTGTGGTTTTGATGACCTCTGATAAAGCTTTCAGTTCTTCGCTTGTGCAATCACTAAGAAGCTCATCTATTATACGGTTTGATATATGAGAACTCTTTACAAGACTTCCGTATACCAACTCGTCAAGAGTGGCGTTCAAAGTATTAGCAAGATTTATCAGCGTGGGTAGGCTGAGTTTGGTTGCTCCGCGCTCGATGTGAGAAATGTGTGAGGGTTCTACTCCTGATTTTTCCGCAAGCTGAGCTTGTGTCCAGCCTTTCTGTTTTCTCAGCGCTTTAATTCTTTCTCCTATTGCAATGTAGTCGAGCATTGATTTCTCACCCTTTCTTTAACAATGTTATTGTATATCCTAATAGGATATGGTAGAATAATCTAAATATCCGAATAGGACACGTGTTAACAATTATTGTTAGAGAAAGAACGTGCTTTGTGTATATAGAAAAGAACCCACACTTGGCTTGGACAAATGTGAGTTCTTGTTTTGGAGCTGGTAGCGTGATTCGAACACGTGACCTTCTCATTACGAGTGAGATGCTCTACCGACTGAGCTATACCAGCAATGATATTTATATTACATTATTATACAGCATATTTTACCTAAATTCAATAAATACTTCGAAGTAAAGCAAAATTTTAAAAATCGGTGGGAAGATTTCACAAAATCGTGCGTGACGAGAATTCACGTGCATAATAGAAGTATAAACGTACCCGTATGGTACGGATTATGGGGTGGTAAATATGTCAAAGGAATTGGGTGCTGTTTTCAAAACGTTGAGAAACAACTGCACTCTTACACAGCAGCAGGTGGCGGATGTTTTGCACATTGACCGTTCAACCTATGCTTATTATGAGCGTGGCACAACCGAGCCCGATTTGAAGGCATTGAAGAAGCTTGCGTCTGTTTTTAACGTAGACGCCACACTTCTTTTGCCTGACGAGGATGGAAAAATTGCGGTGCGTGTCAGCGATGTTACCGAGGTTGAGGGAGAGAAGAAACTTCAGAAAAGTGGAGATGAGCTTCTTGATACAAGGGACGACAAAATCTACACTCTTTCCAAGGAAGAAAAGACTTTTCTTTCTTACTATAGGGTGCTGACCAAGGAGCAGAAAAAGAGTCTTAAAGAATTTTTTGAGAATCTTGATGAATAATAAGCTTATAAAAGTCTGAATTATTGATATTTCTGTATAGCAAAAAAGACTTTACAATTTAAAACATCTGTGATATAATACTGATGTTTTCGCCCCTTTCACGGATTCGGGAGTATGCCGCAATGCGGATTCACCGTCCCGTACCTGTGTTTGAGGGTAATATTTTAAAAAAGGTGGTTTACACAATGCTTAAAGAAGAAAAGATTGCTATTATCAACGAGTATGCTCTCCATGAGGGTGACACAGGTTCTCCCGAGGTTCAGATTGCTCTGCTTACAAAGAGAATCAACGACCTTACCGAGCACCTCAAGGAGCACAAGAAGGACCATCACAGCCGCAGAGGTCTGCTTAAGATGGTTGGTCAGAGAAGAGCTCTTCTCGCATACCTGACAAAGGTTGACATTGAGAGATACCGTTCTATCATCGCAAGACTCGGCATCCGTAAATAATCACAAGCAAAAGGGGCAGACGGCATTTTCGCCGTTTGCCCTGTATTCCGTTTATAACAGGGATTTTATTGCTTAAGTTTAGCGGTAAAACGAAAGGTTCAACGGAACTTTTGGGATTTGCTCCAGAGCCCTCCTTGCCTAAGGGGAGGCTAAAAAAGAGCTGAGCCGTTCCCCTTGGTTGGACCCTTGGTTTTATTGCTAAATCAGCGGAAATCCCTGTGAAAATAAATTTTAAATTTTACAGGAGGATTTTTTATGGCAAACAAAGCTATGACATTCGATAAGTTCAGAACTTTCGAAACCGAATTTGCAGGCAGACCCCTTGTTGTTGAAACAGGTAAAACCACTCAGCTGGCAAACGGTGCTTGCCTTGTTCGCTACGGTGAAACCGTAGTTCACGTTGCTGTTACAGGTGCAGCAAAGCCCAGAGAGGGTATTGATTTCTTCCCTCTTTCAGTAGATTTTGAGGAGAAGCTCTACTCTGTAGGCAAAATCCCCGGCAGCTTCTTGAAGCGTGAGGGCAGACCTTCCGAGAAGGCAATCCTTACAAGCCGTGTTATCGACAGACCTATCCGTCCTCTCTTCCCCAAGGATATGAGAAACGACGTTTCCGTTGTTTGCACAGTTATGTCTGTTGACCCTGACTGTCAGCCCGAAATCGTTGCAATGGTAGGTACTTCCATTGCAATCTCAATTTCCGATATTCCTTGGAACGGTCCTATCAGTGGTGTTTCCGTAGGTTATGTTGACGGCGAGTTTGTAATCAACCCCACAGCTGCACAGCGTGAGGTTTCCGAAATGGCAACAACAGTTGCTTCCACAGACAGCAGAATTGCTATGATTGAGGCAGGTGCTAACTGTGTAAGCGACGAGGTTATGTATAACGCTATCATGGCTGGCCACGAGGCTAACCAGCAGATTATCGAGTTCATCAAGGGCATACAGGCTGAGATTGGTAAGGAGAAATTCTCTTATCCCTCCAACGAGCCTGATGAGGAGATGTTCGAGGCAATCAAGGCATTCTCTGAGGAGGATATCAAGGTTGCTATGGACACAGACGACAAGATTGTACGCGATGCAAGACTCCAGCCCATCTACGAGGCTGTTCACGCAAAGTTTGACGAGATTTATCCCGACAGTGAAGCAAAGATTGACGAGTGCCTTTACAAGGTTCAGAAGTACATCGTTCGCCGTTGGCTCCTCGATGAGCAGAAGCGTGTTGACGGCAGAGGCATGAACGACATCAGACCTCTTGCTTCTGAGGTTGCACTTCTTCCCAGAGTTCACGGTTCAGGTCTTTTCACACGTGGTCAGACTCAGGTTCTCACAATCGCAACTCTCGGTACTGTTGCTGAGGGACAGCTCCTTGACGGCATCGACGAGGAAGAAACCAAGAGATATATGCATCACTACAACTTCCCCAGCTACTCAGTTGGTGAAACAAGACCCAGCCGCGGTCCCGGCAGACGTGAAATCGGTCACGGTGCTCTTGCTGAGAGAGCTCTCGTTCCCGTAATTCCCTCCGTTGAGGAGTTCCCTTATTCCATCAGACTTGTTTCTGAGGTTCTTTCTTCTAACGGCTCTACTTCACAGGGCTCCGTTTGCGGTTCTACACTTGCTCTTATGGACGCAGGTGTTCCCATCAAGGCTCCTGTTGCAGGTATCTCCTGCGGTCTTATCACAGAGGGCGACCGCTGGATGACAATGGTTGACATTCAGGGCGTTGAGGACTTCTTCGGCGATATGGACTTCAAGGTAGCAGGTACACACGACGGTATCACAGCTATCCAGATGGACCTTAAGATCTCCGGTCTTACACCCGAGATGGTAAAGGAAGCTCTCGAGAAGACTCACGTAGCTCGTAACTACATCCTTGACGAGGTTATGCTTAAGGCTATCGAGGCTCCCAGAGCTGAGCTTTCCAAGTATGCTCCCAAGATGCTCACAACTACCATTCCTGCAGACAAGATTTCTGAGGTTATCGGTAAGGGTGGCAAGGTTATCAAGGAGATTCAGGCTCAGTGTCAGGTTAAGATTGATATTGAAGAAGACGGTGACAACGGTCAGGTATTCGTATCAGGTATCGACATTGAGCAGTGCCGCAGAGCTCTTGCAATTGTTGAAACTATCGCTATTGATCCCGAGCCCGGTGCAATGTACCTTGGTAAGGTAACACGCATTATGGACTTTGGTGCATTTGTTGAGATTGCTCCCGGCAAGGAGGGTCTTGTTCATATTTCTCAGCTTGACGTTAAGCGTACCGACAAGGTAACAGACGTTGTAAACGTTGGCGACGTTATCCGCGTTAAGGTAATGGAGATTGACGACAAGGGCAGACTTAACCTTTCCAGACGTGATGTTCTCATCGAGGTTGACGGCCTTACACCCGAAAACGATGTAAACGCTGACAGACCCCGCAGAGATGGAAACCGCGGTGGCAGAGATAACCGCCGTCCCAGACGCAACTGATTATAATAGGTTTATATACCATATATAATGTACCCCCGACTCTTTTTGGAGTCGGGGGTTTGTGTTGCCTTGTTAATTTTTCATATTTTGCCACAAGTTGTGGTGCAGGGGCTTGCTGATTACCAAATATCGTATTATTTGGTGAATTTTATGTCAAAATAGTATCAAGTTATTATATAAAGCTTTAGTATTTTGTTTATTATTACTTGTAAAAATGTAGTTTCCAAAACGATTATCTCGTTAATATCAGCATTATCCCCTGTAATTTTGTATAATGAGTAAATAAAAATGCGACAGGTGCGTATTTTAAGAAATCTATTACAAGGAACGGGAACAAAATGGACAAGAAATTTCTCTATTACATATTGAAGAGAGCCGTACTTGCTGTGATTACTATTTTTCTGGTTATCACTATCACTTTCTTCATAATGAACTTCATCCCCGGCGGCCCCTTTATGAGTGAAAAATCGGTAAAACCCGAAACTCTGGCTGCGCTGAATGCTAAGTTTGGTCTGGACAAGCCCTTGCACGAGCAGTACTTTAACTATCTCAAGGGTGCTGTAAAGCTTGACTTTGGTCCTTCTATGAAGATGGACGGCAGAATGGTAACAGATGTTATTATGGAAGGCTTTGCAACAAGTGCCAAGATGGGTCTTATTGCCGCTGCAGGCGCTTTGACTCTGGGCCTTATCTTTGGCTCACTTGCCGCGGTTTATCACAACAAGCTTATTGACCGTATTATTATGGTTATGTCTACTGCTTTTGTTGCTATGCCATCCTTTATTGTGGCAACGCTCCTTTTGTGGCTTCTCTGCGTTGAAACCAAGATATTCCCCGCTAACGGACAATCCGCAGGCGGTCTGGTGCTTCCCATTGTATCTCTGATGCTGTATCCCATGGCATATACAATCCGTCTTACACGCTCCAGTATGCTGGACGTTCTGGGTCAGGACTATATCCGTACAGCAAGAGCAAAGGGTGTTGCACCCTCCAAGGTGCTCTTCAAGCACGCTCTCAAGAACGCAGTTACTCCCGTTATCACATACGCAGGTCCTATGATTGCATTCATTCTTACAGGTTCTCTTGTTGTTGAGAAGATTTTTGCTGTTCCCGGACTTGGCAAATATTTCGTATCAAGTATTATCAACCGTGACTATACAATGATTATGGGCACAACCATCTTCCTTGCTATTATAGTCGTTGTTATGATGCTCCTGTCGGACATCCTTTATAAGCTGTTCGACCCGAGAGTAGACTTGTCTTAAGGAGGATTTTGTGATGAGTAATAATTCAATGCCCAAGAAAAATCCTCTGAGCTTTCAGTTGGATTTATCCAAGTGGGAAAAGGCTTCTGCTGCAGAAAAAGAACAGCAGATTGTAGAACGTGAAAGCGTTACCTTCTTTAAAGACGGTATGAGAAGACTTTGGAAGAACAAGGTAGCTATTACCTGTGCATTCCTGCTTATCTTTATCATTGTTGCCGTTATTGTTATTCCTATGGTTTATCCCTACACCTACAGCCAGCAGCTCGGTGTTGCTCAGAAGGGTCAGGTTCCTGACTCAAGCTACAACGGCTTAAAGCCTATGGAGTATGGTGCTACAGAGCAGGCAAGAATTGCCGCAGGCGAAAAGATATTCCCTCATCTTCTGGGAACAGACGATTTGGGAAGAGATTACTTTATCCGTGTTGTATACGGTACACGTATCTCTCTTTCTGTTGGCCTCTTTGCTTCTATCATCGTTCTTATTATCGGTACACTCTACGGTTCAATCTCCGGCTACTTCGGCGGTAAGATTGACCTTATTATGATGAGAATTGTAGATATCATTTACTCTCTGCCGGATATGCTTATGGTTATCCTGTTCTCTGTTGTTTTCCAGCAGACACTGGCACCTCTCATTGAAGGCACATTCTTTGAAAAGCTCGGTACAGGTATGATAAGTATCTTCTTGGTATTTGCTCTGCTTTACTGGGTATCTATGGCTCGTCTTATCCGTGGTCAGATTCTTTCTATCAAGCAGCAGGAGTTCATCCTTACAGCTAAGGCTCTGGGTGCAAAGCCTGCAAGAATCATCAGAAAGCATCTGCTTCCCAACTGTATCAGTGTTATGGTTATTTCCACAGCACTTCAGATTCCCAATGCTATCTTTACAGAGAGCTTCTTAAGCTTCTTGGGTCTGGGCGTTTCTATCCCCATGCCTTCTCTGGGCTCTCTTGCATCTGAGAATCTTTCATACATTTATTCCGATGTTTACAGACTTCTGGTTCCCGCTCTTACAATCTGCGTAATTGTTCTGAGCTTGAACCTCTTTGGCGACGGTCTGCGCGACGCCTTTGACCCCAAACAGAAAAAGTAAGGAGGTAAAGAAATGAGCTTATTATCAGTAAAAAACCTTAAGACCTCTTTCTTTACACCTGCAGGTGAGGTCAAGGCAGTTAACGGTGTTTCCTACAATGTTGAGAAAGGAAAGGTTCTCGGTATTGTTGGTGAGTCCGGCTCGGGCAAATCCGTTTCCGCTTACTCCGTGCTTCAGATTCTTGCCGGTACAGGTAAGATTGTTGACGGCAACATTCTCCTTGAGGATCAGGAGCTTGTCGGAATCAAAGAAAAGAATATGGCTAAAATCCGCGGAAATAAGATTTCTATCATTTTCCAGGACCCTATGACAAGCCTTAACCCTGTATTCACCATTGGCGACCAGCTTATGGAAGCCATTATGCTTCATACAAACCGTAATAAGAAAGAGGCAAAAGAGCGTGCTATCGAGATGCTCAGTCTGGTAGGTGTTAACGAGCCCGAAAGACGTATCAAGCAGTATCCCCACCAGTTCTCAGGCGGTATGCGTCAGAGAGTTATGATTGCTATGGCACTTGCCTGTGAGCCCGATATTCTTATTGCTGACGAGCCTACCACAGCTCTGGACGTTACAATTCAGGCACAGATTCTGGATTTGATGAAGGACCTTCAGAAGAAGCTGGGTATGGCAATTATCCTCATTACCCACGACCTTGGCGTTGTTGCCGAGATGTGTGACGAGGTTATCGTTATGTACGCTGGTCAGGTTTGCGAGCAGGGCACAGCTGAGGAGATTTTCTACAATCCCAAGCATGAGTATACTCTCGGCCTTATGCGTTCCATTCCTACCGTAAGCGATGAGCATACAAAGCTTCAGCCCATCGGCGGTTCTGCAGTTGACCTTCTGAATCTTCCTGCAGGCTGTCCCTTTGCACCCCGTTGCGATGCAGCTATGAAGGTTTGCCTTGAACAGAACCCTGCTCTTATCAGCGAGGGTGGTACACACAAGGTGCGTTGCTGGAATCACGTCAAGTCTATGATTGATGAAGGCAGAGTGTCCAAGGAAGAAATTGAGGCACTTTACAACACCAAAGAGGAGGCTTAACCTATGAGCGAAAATAAATATTTGCTGGAGGTTTGTGACCTTAAACAGCATTTTAATATTCCCACAGGTCTTTTTGGCAGCAAAAAGCTGAAGGCTGTTGACGGCGTTTCCTTTGCAATCAAGGAAGGCGAAACCCTCGGTCTTGTTGGTGAGTCCGGCTGCGGTAAGACCACAGTCGGCAGAAGTATTCTGCATCTTTACGAGCCTACCGCAGGTGAGGTTTACTATGACGGACAGCTCATCAAGGGCAAGAAGGCTGTAAACGAAATGCGTAAAAAGGTTCAGATGGTTTTTCAGGACCCTTATTCATCTCTTGACCCCAGAATGACAGTTGCCGATATCGTCGGCGAGCCTCTGGATATTCACAAGCTTTGCAAGACAAAGGCAGAGCGTGACGCAAGAATTGCTGAGCTTCTTAAAATTGTTGGTCTGAACTCTGAGCACGCAACACGTTATGCTCATGAATTCTCCGGCGGTCAGCGTCAGCGTATCGGCATCGCCCGTGCTCTTGCCGTTAATCCCAAGTGTATCATCTGCGATGAGCCTGTATCTGCATTGGACGTTTCCATTCAGGCACAGATTATCAATATGTTTGAGGAGCTTCAGGAGAAGCTGGGACTCACATATTTGTTCATTGCTCACGACCTGCTGGTTGTTAAGCACATCTCCGACAGAATCGCGGTTATGTATTTGGGTCATATCGTTGAGATGGGTCCCGCTAACGAGATTTACAACCATCCAACACATCCTTACTCAATTTCTCTGCTTTCAGCAGTTCCCATTCCCGACCCCGACTACGCTAAGAATCATAAGCGTATCGTGCTTGAGGGTGACGTACCTTCACCTCTGAATATGCCTTCCGGCTGTCCCTTCAGAACCCGTTGCCCCAGAGCAACAGAGCAGTGCGCACAGGAAATGCCTCCTCTTGCTGAGGTTGCACCTGATCACGTTTGTGCTTGCTGGAATTTGTAAGAAGAGTGCGTAACATAGTACGCGTATGTGTACTGTGATATATCGTCTGTTGGCGATGTGTATCGCAGAGCAGGTGCAAGCTCTTGCCCTACGCATTGTTGTAATGGCAATTTAACAATTGCCACATAAATTCAAAATCAATTAAGTTGATTTATATTCAGTCCGGTTTTGTCTGGTTGCAGATAAAACACAAAATTTGACAGGAGGAAATTCCATGAAAAAGTCACTTGCGTTAATTCTCGCAATCGTTATGGTACTTTGCCTTGGTCTTACAGCTTGTACTGATAACGGCGGCACAACAGCATCCGAAATGACAGTATGTGTTGGTCCTTATCCCGACACAATCGACCCTGCACTCAACTCTGCAGTTGACGGTGCAACCTACGTTATCCACGCATTTGCAGGTCTTGTAGGCTACGAGCAGGCTGAGGACGGTTCCCTCAAGCTCATTCCCGACTGTGCAAAGGCATTCCCTGAGGCAGTAGCACTTGAGGATGGTAAGGTTTCTTACACATACGAGCTCAAAGACGGCCTTAAGTGGTCTGACGGTACAGACCTTACAGCTGCTGACTTCGTTTGGGCTTGGAACAGAGCTATCGCTCCCGAAACAGCTGCTGACTACGGCTACATGTTCGACTGCATCGACGGTTATGCAGAGGGCAAGCTCAACGTTACAGCTTCTGAGGACGGCAAGTCCCTCACAATCGTTCTTTCAAACGATGTTCCTTACTTCAACGAGCTTCTCGCATTCCCCACATACATGCCTGTTAAGCAGTCTATAGTTGAGGGTAACGACTCCTGGGCTATCGATGCTGCAACATACATCGGCAACGGTCCCTACAAGGTAACTGAGTTTACACAGGGCCAGATGATTATGGAGAAGAACGAGTACTATCACAATGCAGACGCTGTTAAGACAGCTAAGATTATCTTCCCCTTCAACGAGGATGACAGCTCCCTGTATGCTAACTTCCAGAACGGTTCTTACCTCTTCATTGACTCTGTTCCCAACGATCAGATCGACGCTATCCAGGCACAGTATCCTGATGAGTACAAGGTAACAGGTCAGCTGGGTACATACTATGTATCCTTCAACGTAAACGACGAGGCACTCAAGGACTTCACAGAGGTAGAGAAGATTTCTATCCGTAAGGCTCTTGGTCTCCTTCTTGAGAGAAACTACATCTGCACCGATATCGGTAAGGCAGGTCAGGTAGCTGCTAACACATTCGTTCCCATGGGCCTCACAGATGCTGACGGCGTAACAGAGTTCAGAGCAAATGCTAATGGCGGCGCAGGCTACTTCAGCGTAAATGCTGATGACTATCAGGCAAACTGCACAGAGGCTCTTGCACTTCTCGCAGACGTTGCTAAGTCTTCCGGTAAGTTCACAGTTGAGGGCGACACAGTTACAGGCTTCCCCACTCTCACATACATCACAAACGAGGGTACAGGCCACGAGCAGATCGCTACTTACATGAAGGAAGTTTACGAAACCTACGGTATCACAATGAAGATTGAGGTTCAGGAGTGGAACACATTCCTTGACACACGTAAGGCTGGCGACTATTCCTTCGCACGTAACGGTTGGCTTGCTGACTACAACGATCCTATCTCCTTCCTTGACATGTGGCTCACAGAGTCCGGTAACAATGACTGCCAGTTCGGTAAGGGCGACCATGCAACATACGCAGGTTACTCCTACGACGGTAAGGACGGCCTCACATGGGCAGAGTCTTTCGATGTAATCATCGCTAAGATCAAGGCTTCCAAGGATCCCGCAGAGAGATTCGAGCTTATGCACCAGGCTGAGGATATCCTCATGTCCACAGGCGCAATTTGCCCCATCTACTACTACACAGATCAGTTCATGTGCTCCACAAGCATTGAAGGCTCCTTCGTAAGCCCCCTCGGCTACAAGTACTTCATGTATGCAACTGTTGCTGAATAATATAATCTGTGAATTCTAAACAACCAGAAAACTGACTGATGTCCGCCGCTTCTCCTATGAGAGGCGGCGGTGTTTTATTATAGGTAAAAAGCTTGAAAAAACGCCTTTTTTGTAAGCTTTTACAGCAAGGCTTATATGAAAGCGGCTGATTTTTCCTCATAAGTAGTGCAAGTTTCCGAAAACGCAGTGAAACACTTGATTTTTTGAAGTTTGCGTGGTATACTTTTTTACAGTTGAATAATGTATAAAAGTAAGGAGTGGGTCAAAGACGACCCGCTCCTTAGTACTTATTATGGAGGGATTTAGTTGGCTAAGGACAATAAATCAAAAAGCAATGTCTGTGACTCTGTCAGAGCTATTGCCGAGCCTGTGGCAGAAAGCTGCGGAGTAGAGATTTGGGACGTAAGATACGTCAAGGAAGGTGCCGAGTGGTATCTGAGGATTTTCATTGATAAGGAAGGCGGAGTTTCCGTTGACGATTGCGAGGCGGTTTCCCGTGCTATTGATGAGCCCTTGGATAAGCTGGACCCCATCAAGGACTACTACATCCTTGAGGTAAGCTCCCCCGGACTTGAACGAGAGCTCACAAGACCGGAGCATTTTGACCGCTTTGTCGGTGCAGATGTTATGGTGCGACTCATTCGTCCTATGGAGGTTTTGGGCAGAGATTTCTCGGGTGTGCTCACTTCCCACGATAAAGACACGGTAACAATCACCGACCACTCAGGCGAGAATGTGGTTACCATCAATAAAAAGGATGCGGCTTGGATTAAGCTGGATGACTTTGACTGATAAAGGTTATTATAACTAATAAATATACAAACAGACAGTTAGAAAGGAATGGTTAAGAAAATGGTTAACAAGGAGTTATTTGAGGCTCTGGCACTGCTTGAAAAGGAAAAGGGTATCCCTGCAGAGTATATGATTGACCAGATTAAAAGGGCAATCGTAGTAGCTTGCAAGAATCTCTACGGTAATGAAAATGTTGAAATTGTAATGGACAGAGATAAGCACACCTTCACAGTAAAGCTTATTAAGCTGGTTGTGGCTGAGGTTGAGGATGAAGCAACAGAGATTTCTTTGGAGGATGCAAAGCTTATTTCCAAGCGTGCCACTGTAGGCAAGGAAATCGGAATTTCCCTTGACCCCAGAAAGTTTGGCAGAATTGCAGTAAGCGCATCCAAGAACGTTATTCACGGCGGTATCCGTGACGGCGAAAAGGGTCAGGCACTTAAGGAGTTCCAGTCCAAATATAAGGAAATCATTACTGCAACAGTAGAGCGAATCGACCCCAAGTCAGGCGCCGCAACTCTCAAGTTCGGCAAAACAGAGGTTGTGCTTCCCAAGAGCGAGCAGCTTCCCGACGAAATTCTTGAAGAGGGCGACAGAGTTAAGATTTATGTTGTTGACGTTAAGGTTGGCGACAGAGGCCCCAGAGCTATTATTTCCCGTACACATCCCGATTTTGTAAGAAAAATGTTTGAAACAGAGGTTCCCGAAATTTTCGAGGGAATCGTTGAAATTAAGTCTATCTCCCGTGAGGCAGGCTCCAGAACCAAGATGGCGGTTATCTCAAACGATGCTGAGATTGATGCAGTAGGTGCTTGTATCGGTACAAGAGGTGCCAGAGTTAACACCATCGTTGAGGAGCTCGGCGGTGAAAAGATTGACATTATCGTTTATGACGAGGAGCCTGAAAAGTTCATTGCAGCTTCACTTTCTCCTGCAACAGTTGTTAAGGTTGAGCTTGCAGAGGACGGCTCAAAGAGCTGCAGAGTAACTGTTCCCGATGGTCAGCTTTCTCTTGCAATCGGCAACAAGGGTCAGAACGCTCGCCTTGCCGCAAAGCTCACAGGCTGGAAAATCGATATCCGTCCCGAAAGCGGATTTTTTGGCGAAGACACCGAGGACTGATTTGTCCCTTATGATATAAAACCTGAAGGAGGGAGAATATGAAGCAGAAAAAAACACCTATGAGAAAATGCACAGGCTGCGGAGAGATGAAGCCTAAGTTTGAGCTTATCCGTGTGGTGAAAGCCCCTGATGAGGTGGATGAAAACGGTGAGATTGTAAAGAAAGGCGAGGTTTCGCTGGACCTTACCTCTAAAAAGTCAGGCAGAGGCGCATATATTTGTCACAGCATAGACTGTCTGCAGGCGGCTCGTAAAGCCCGCAGACTTGAAAGAGCTTTCAGCTGTATGATTCCCTCAGAGGTTTATGACTCTATGGAGAAGGAGCTTACAGAGGATGAATGACAGGCTTTTGTCCCTGTTGGGGATTTGTCGCAGAGCAGGCAGACTTGTAATCGGCGCCGACCCCGTAAGAGAGGCTGTGGATACCGGCAAGGCATTTCTTGTTTTGTGTGCATCTGATATTTCTCAGAACACAGAAAAGAAAATCAGAGCAACGGTTGAAGCAAAGGGTAATGCAGAATACCGCATTATCAAAAGAACAAAGGATGAAATAAGTTTCAGTCTTGGCAAGACCTGTGCGGTGCTTGCAATCATTGATGAGGGCTTTGCCAAAAAGCTTTTGGAGCTTGTTGAGGCAGAGCAATAAAAGGAGGAAACTACTATATGAAATATAAGGTACATGAGCTGGCTAAAGAGCTGGGCGTTTCAAGCAAGGCTGTGTCTGAGGTTGTAGAGAAATACTGCAATACCGTCAGAAAGTCTATGACTTCACTTGAAGAAGAAGAGCTTAACGTAGTATTTGATTATTTTACACAGGAAAATGCTGTGGAGAACTTCAATGCATACTTTGCAGTGCGTGACAAGGTAATTGCTGAGCGCGAGGCAAAGCAGGAGGAGGCAGTTTTGGAAACTGCCGAGAAGAGCGAAGATAAGAAATCCGATGCTCCCAAAGAGAAGACTCAGACTTCTCAGAAGAAGGAAGCTCCCAAAAAGGCAGTAAGCACAGAGGCTCCTGTTTCTGAGGGTGCTATCAAGTCTAAACGCGGTGAGGGTAAGGTTGTAGATACCCGAGCAGGCTTTGTTGACGTAGAGCGTTACAACGAAAAATACGACCGTATGGCATACGATAAAGGCCGTTCCGACAGCAATATGTCCACCCAGAAGCAGAAGCTCAGACAGCGTTCTCAGCAGAAGGGAAAGCATCGCTCAGGCAAGCGTGAAACCGAGCAGCAGAGAATCGACCGTATTGCACAGGAGAGAAAGTCAAAGCCCTTAACAATCAAAATTCCCGATGAGATTACTGTTCAGGAGCTTGCTTTAAGACTTAAGGCTACCGCTAAGGAGGTTATCACAAAGGCTTTCCTTATGGGTACAATGGTTACAATCAACGACACTATCGACTTTGATACAGCTTCTCTCATCGCAATGGAGTTCCACGCAAGAGTTGAGAAGGAGATTGTTGTTACAATCGAAGAGAGAATTATTGACGATAGTCAGGATGATGACGAGAACCTGAAGATGCGTGCTCCCGTTGTAGTTGTTATGGGCCACGTTGACCACGGTAAGACCTCACTTCTTGACTATATCCGTCACGCAAACGTTACTGCTTCTGAGGCAGGCGGTATTACTCAGCACATCGGTGCTTACAGAGTAGACGTGCAGGGCAGGGACATCACCTTCCTCGATACTCCCGGTCACGAAGCTTTCACAACCATGCGTGCAAGAGGTGCACAGGTTACAGATATAGCAATCCTTGTTGTTGCTGCTGACGACGGTATTATGCCCCAGACAGTTGAGGCTATTAACCACGCAAAGGCTGCAGGCGTTTCCGTAATTGTTGCTATGAACAAGATGGATAAGGAAGCCGCAAACCCCGACCGTGTAATGCAGCAGCTTACAGAGCATGAGATTATCCCCGAGGAGTGGGGCGGTGACACACCCTGTATTCCCATTTCTGCAAAGACAGGTATGGGTATTGACGACCTGCTCGAAATGGTAACCCTCGTTGCAGATATGAAGGAGCTCAAGGCTAATCCCGACCGTGCCGCAAAGGGTACAGTTGTTGAGGCTCGCCTTGACAAGGGCAGAGGTCCTATTGCTACAATCCTTGTTCAGAACGGTACACTTCGTACAGGTGACATCGTTGTTGCAGGTACAGCAGTAGGTCGTGTCCGTGCTATGACAAACGACCGCGGCGAGCGTGTTCACGAGGCTGGTCCCTCAGTTCCTGTTGAGATTACAGGTCTTGCAGAGGTGCCCGCAGGCGGCGACACCTTCAACGCAGTTTCCGACGAGCGTCTTGCTCGTGAGCTTGTTGAGCAGAGAAAGTCCCAGAAGAAGGAAGAGCTCTTCAATTCCCGTACAAAGGTTAACCTTGATAACCTCTTCGACCAGATGAAGCTGGGCGAAATCAAGGAGCTCAAGATTATTGTTAAGGCTGACGTACAGGGCTCTGTTGAGGCTGTAAGACAGTCCTTGGAGAAGCTTTCAAACGAGGAAGTTCGCGTTGCAGTTATCCACTGCGGTGTTGGTGCTGTTAACGAGTCTGACGTTATGCTTGCTAACGCATCAAACGCAATCATCGTCGGCTTCAACGTTCGTCCCGATTCCGTTGCCGCTGTAAATGCAGAGCGTGACGGTGTTGATATGAGAATGTATACCATCATCTACGACTGTATTGAGGAAATCGAGTCAGCTATGAAGGGTATGCTTGCTCCCAAGAAGCGCGAGGTTCAGCTTGGTACTGCCGAGTGCCGTAACGTTATCAAAATCAAGAGCGTTGGCACAATCGCAGGTTCTTATGTTAAGAGCGGTAAGATTACCCGTAACGCTCTTATCCGCGTAGTTCGTGACGGTATCATCATTGCTGATGATAACATTGCATCGTTGCAGAGATTCAAAGACTCCGTTAAGGAAGTTGCAGAAGGCTATGAGTGCGGTATCGGTCTTGAAAGATTTAGTGACCTTAAGGAAGGCGACATCTTCGAGGCATACATCATCGAGGAGTACCGCGAGGACTGATAAAAGCCTCATAAGAGCAGAGTTTTTACAGATAATAATTTAAACAATCCACAACACACTATGCCCACCGTCAGAAGATGGTGGGTGTAGCCACAGTTGCAGGAGGAATGAATTTTGGCTAATCATAAACTTTCCAGAACAACAGAAGACATAAAAAGAGAGCTCACAGCGGTTTTTCGCGAGCTCAAGGACCCCAGAGTGCAGGGTGCGTTTATCTCAATTATCCGTGTTGAGGTGACAAACGACCTGAGCTATTGTACTGTATACATCAGCGCAATCGAGGGTATGGAGAGAGCGAATGAAGCTGTTAAGGGACTTAAGTCCGCTGCAGGCTTTATCAGAAGTGAGCTTGCACGCAGACTTTCCATCCGTCACGTGCCTTCGCTTATTTTCAAGGCTACTGACTCTATCGAATACAGTGCTAACATCTCAAAAATTCTTCACGACTTGGACAAAAAGCGTCCTGTGTCTGACGAGAATGAGGAGGCAGAAACGGATGAATAATCTGTTTTCCATTGGTGAACTGCTGAAAGAAAAAGATAATATTGAAATTCTCACACATCACTATCCCGACGGCGATACCTTAGGCTCTGCTTATGCTCTGTGCCTTATGCTCCAGTCCTTAGGCAAAAAGGCAAGGGTTATTACAAGCGGCGCAGTTGCGAGAAAATACGATTTCCTTAAAAACGGGGTTGAAGTTCAGGAGTTTCAGAGAGATTATGTTGTAAGTGTTGACGTGGCGGCACCTTCGCTTCTTGGCGAGAATCAGGCAGAATACGAGAATATCATTGACCTGTGCATTGACCACCACGGCACAAACTCCATTGTTGCAAAGGACTCCTATATAGATGCTAAGGCGGCGGCTACAGGCGAGATTATTTACGAGCTGAGCAAGGAAATGGGCATCGGACTTACCCGTGATATGGCATCCTGTATCTACACAGGTATCTCTACCGACACAGGCTGCTTTCGCTATTCAAACACCACTCCCTGCACCCTGCTTATCGCCGCAGAGCTTATGGCGGTAACCCCTAACTGGCACGAGATTAACACCGAGATGTTTGAGGTTAAGACAAAAGAAAAGCTTCAGCTTGAAAGAATGGTGTATGATACTCTGGAATATTCCTGCGAGGGCAAGTGTGCTCTGATTTACACCACACTTAAGATGCAGGAGGAAGCAGGTATTGGCGACGACGAGATGGAAGGTCTTGCCTCCATTCCCCGCCAGATTGAGGGTGTGCTCCTCGGCATTACAATGAGAGAAAAAGCAGACGGAACCTTCAAAATCTCTGTCCGTTCAAACAAGGACGTAAGCGCTTCTGATTTCTGTGCTCGTTTCGGCGGCGGCGGCCACAAAGCGGCGGCAGGCTGTACCATAGAGGGCGACCTTGAAACGGTGAAGAAGCTCCTGCTGGATGCCGCGTGTGAAATGCTATGAACGGAGTTATAGTTGTAAACAAGCCAGAGGGATTTACCTCTTTTGATGTAATAGCGGTGTTGAGAAAGCTATGCAATGAGCGGAAAATCGGCCATTGCGGCACCCTTGACCCCAACGCCACAGGAGTGCTTCCTGTACTTCTGGGCAGAGCGGCAAAGGCTCAGGATATACTGCCAAACCACGATAAAACCTACAAAGCAGAGTTTGTGCTCGGCAAGGTTACAGATACCCTGGATATATGGGGCACGGTGCAGGCGGAGGAGAAAACTCAGGTTACAAAGGAAGATATACTCTCTGTAATTCCTGAGTTTACAGGTGAGATTGAGCAGATACCGCCCATGTACTCTGCTGTGCAGATAGACGGCAAACGCCTCTACGATTTGGCACGACAGGGCATTGAGGTGGAGCGAAAAGCTCGTAAAATCACCGTGTATTCTCTGGAGCTTCTCTCTTTTGACGAAGAAACTCAGAGAGGTGCACTCAGAGTTGCATGCTCAAAGGGTACGTATATCCGCACACTCATTGACGACATTGCAAAGAAGCTCTGCATCGGCGGATGTATGACTTCTCTTATAAGGGAAGAAGCTTGTGGTTTTAATTTGCAGGAGTCCTATACTCTTGACGAGCTGAGAGCCTTGGCAGAAAAAGGAGAAATAGAAAAAACTCTCCTGTCAATAGAGAGCCTTTTTGTTACATATAAAGAGGTCAAAGTGTCACAAGAGCAGGCAAAACGCTTTGCAAACGGCGGTGCCCTGAGCATTGACAGAATCCGCGAAAAGCCTCAGCTTGCAGACGGCGAAATCTGCAGGGTGAAGTCCCCACAGGGTGTTTTTATGGGGCTTGCAAGGCTTGACTCGGACTCCCGAGAGCTTAAAATCTACAAGCAATTTGCAGATTATTCCCAGTTTAACTGAATATAAAACAGAACCCCGACTGAGTTACTGGACAGTATCCAGGAAAGTAGACAAAGAAAAAAGACCCCTATCGTAGAATATCATTAAATTACGCGGCTTTACTCCGAATTTCAAACGGAGTAAGGCCGTCTTTTAAATTGATACGTTCAAAATTGTAGAATT